>JABFSL010000107.1 GCA_013140605.1 Anaerolineales bacterium | reverse complement strand
TAAACAAAACACTACTATAATTTGGGTATCCATGAGGTTCTCCTGTTGGTGGTCGGGATACCCCAACTGTATTGAATCTCATGGATTTTTGTCAACCTTTCCGAAAGGTGGCAACTTGGGTTAATTAGAAGATCAGATATAAATAACGCGCCATTGCCATGAACAGAACAGAAATGATCATACTGGTGATGTGTATGGGCGCCACGAATGCGATCTGATTTTGAATGTTTTGAATTTGTTCGCGCTGTTCATTTGTCGGTTTGCCATCGATCTGCTCGGAGATGCGGGAGAGTTTCGCGGTGGCATTGCCAAAAATGATGCCAAAGACAAAGGCGATCAGCCCAAACCCGGCGCCAATGGTAAACCCGATTCCGGCGCTTGAGTTCAACCATGCTGAAGAAAGACCTTCAGATTGTATCCAGTAGAGCATGCCGCCCGCCAAAACAGTTGTCGTGGCAGTGATGGTCATAAACATGCGAAAGCGCAGCCTGCCCATCAGGTGGCTTGAGAACTGTTTTCCTATTTCAGCTGTGGCTGTAATGGTGGGCCCGATAAAAAACGCCAATTGTATTGCTCCACCGGCCCATAAGATCCCTGCCCCAATATGGAGAATTCTAAGCAGCCATACAAGTAAATCCATGTTTTTTCTCCTTCATAAAAAATTAAATTCTTTTACCAATAAAACACATCCAGGGCAATACTGATACTTACAGAGTATCGCATAATTTGGTAAACAGAAAATTTGATTTTCCTTCACAAATTCCGATGAAAAGTTTACTTAATTATGAGACAAGCGATAATAAGTATTTGTGCATTCAACAAAGTTTTTATTTTAATGATTTTTCTATCTTCCCAGTACCTCCATCATGATATCGGGTCTGTCTGTAATAATACCATCCACGCCCCAGTTGATTAGCTTCTGCATGGTGTCTGCATCGTTGATTGTCCACACTTCAACTGCCAGTCCGCGCGAGTGTGATGCTTTGACAAATGCTTCTGTCATTACGGTAATTCCGCCAGATTCTTCAGGGACTTGCAGTGATAGGAATTTTGGCGAGTAAAACCCCGCGAGAAATGCCTTGCTTGATAATACGAAGGCAGTTGTTTCATTCTTCGCGCTCGATGTTGCGACTTCAGGACATTCTGCGCGGAACTCCTTCATCTTGTCATCGTAGAAGGAGGCGATCAGGATTTTATCCTGCATGTCATGTTTGCGGATCAATTCACAAAATGGTTTTGTCATGGAGGCGTTTGTCTTTTTGATCTCGATGGTCATGTGCTTGTCTGGGAAGGCTTGAAAGACTTCCTCCATGGTCGGTACGGTGACGCCCTGTCCGCGGAAGGGGAAGGTGCTCCCTTCGTCGGGAGTCCAGTCATAGCCCGCATCGAGTTGTTTGATCTCAGCCAGAGTCATGGATTCGATCTCGCCTGTGCCATCTGTGGTGCGGTCAACGGCTTCATCATGCATGAGTACAAGCGCGCCATCTTTGGTGATATGGACATCCATCTCAAGCACATCCACCCCCAGGTCTGCGGCATTTTGAAATGCGAACATGGTGTCGCCGGGCCAGAGGCCGTCTCCGCCCTGGTGGGCAATGACGAGCGGATATTTCATGTCGCTTGAGTAATAGGCTTGTTCAGCCGCTGGTTTTGCCGTAACACGTAAAAATACGATCAGCGCAAACAGAAAAATGACAGCTTTGTGCCAGGTCTTAAGTTTCATGTTGGTTCTCCTCGCTAAGATCGTGAATTTTACCGCACAGAATGCCGCATAATTTTTTCAATTGACATGTGCTATCTTTTCACGTATAAGTGGCGCATAAAAATAAAATAATTTCATGGAGGCGAATATGCTTGTGATGCGGTTGTTATCTGAGGGCGGGGAAGGTCCAGATACAAGTTTGTTATGGTTGTTGTTTGGGGTGCTCACATTCTTTTTATTGATGATCATTGTCGGGTGGCTGACCAGCGGCAGAAAACAGGATCAAGCCGAAGTTACGAATGAAGCGAAAAAGTCAGCGAAGCAGGATGCCGACGACCTGGTCAAGGGCGGACGCAAGGCGAAGTAGTTGGGTTGATGGTGTCTGGAAAATCATGATAAATAAAATTTTGTTCGTAATTTTGGTTTTGGCGGCATTTGTTTTAACGTCTTGCGGCGGCTCAAGTGCAAACCCGGACGCAGATGTGATCGGCACTCTGGCCTCAGTCCCCGATGAATTTTCGGGTCAGGCCAATCCACTTGGCGCGGATGCCGCTGCCGCCGGCGCGAATGTGTTTAGGAATAACTGCGAGGCTTGTCATGGTCAGCACGGACACGGCGACGGCCCTGCCGGTGCCTCGCTTGTTCCTGCTCCGAAGAACCTGGCCAGCCTGCAAACATTGGCCGGTGACGATTATCTGTTCTGGCGAATTTCCAACGGCAAGGACGGTACTGCCATGATCGGCTGGAAGGGCGTTTTGACCGATGAGCAGATCTGGCAGGTGATCGCTTTTATTCGAACGCTCAAATAGAAAGAATATTCGTCTAAAAAAGCAACGCACTCTAAAAAGAGTGCGTTGCTTTTATACCGCACTCGGTCACAAATTGCGCTTTTTCTGAAGGTGGAAAGCGCAATTTGTGACCGTGGGTATTATATTAGATCAGCGCCTTTATTCTTTTTGCGAGTTCGGCGATGTGGAATGGTTTTTGGAGATAATCATCCGCTCCAGCGCCAAAGGCAACCACTCGGCTGTCGCTGTCTCCCAGCGCGGTAATAATGAGGATGGGGGTATGTTTGAATTTTGGAATTGCGCGCAGCATTCGGCACAATTTGAATCCATCAGGCTGCGGCATCATGAGGTCCAAAATAAAAAGATCGGGGATGATCGAATTTGCCAGATCAACCGCACTTGCGCTTTCGTTCAGTCCAACTGCCTCATATCCTTCCACGGTAAGAAATTTTTCAAACAAGGTGGTGACTTCCACATCATCGTCAACGATCAAGATTTTTGCCATAAATGCATCCTGTACTGGATTTTTATATGAGTGAAATTGTACAGCTCCGCCAAGTGTACCGCAAAATAAAACCGCCTTCACACGAATTTTGTGGGGCGGTTTTGAGCAGGTGCTGATGGGGCAAACCCTAATTTGCTTCAGAGATCAATTTCTTTATTTTATTGATGAACTCGTCAACATGCACGGGCTTTGTGATGAATTCTTTTGCGCCGGCGTTGAACGCATCCCTTTTGCTGCCGGTATCGTTCAGCGCGGAGACTATGGCAACGGGAATGTGCTGCAAGTTTGGAAATGACATCAACATTTTGCACAGATCGATGCCGTTGATATCCGGCATCATAATGTCAAGCAGGATAAGGTCAGGAAGGACATGATTTGCCATCTGCACCGCCTTTGAGCTGACGTTAATGGCGGCGGTTTCAAACCCTTCAGCAGACAGGATCTTCTCCAACAGGGTGGTTGACGTAACATCATCATCGACAATAAGGATTTTTGACATGGTTGATTCCCAATACTACTTTAATGGTTTAGGCAATCGGCCTCTTGTATAAGTAGGTATAAATTAGCCACGGAGCACACAGCGTCTTTTGAGAAGAACTTTTAAAACTCTGTTTTTCTCTGTGGCAAATAGACTTTTGAAAGAGGTCAAATATAAAATTAACTTGAATCATACAATTAAAGGCGGTTAACCGCAAGAGAATTATGATTTTGCCGCGGATCGTATTATTGGATGTTATGCAACAGGGCGTTTATCCTTGGCGCAAGTTCATCGAGATCAAAAGGTTTTGCGAGAAAGTCATTTGCGCCAAAGGCGGTGGCTTTGCTGTTGCTTTCTTCCAGCGCCGTAATGATTAGGATGGGCGTTCGCGCAAAATTAGGGTCGGCGCGAAATATGGTGCAGAGCTTATACCCGTCAGGCTGCGGCATCATGATGTCAAATATAAAGAGGTCGGGGCGGAACGAGTTCGCAGTTTGCACCGCTTTTGAGCTGTCATTGATTGCGATGACTTCATAGCCCGCCGAGGAGAGAAATCTTTTTAATAAGGTCGTGACTTTTACATCATCGTCTACGATCAGGATCTTTGCCATAAGTTTTACCAAACCAATCCCAGGAATAAATATTTGAGTAATCATACAATTAAAAGAGGCCGATAACAAGAGAGTTTTATTTCAATTGAATTGCCTTTGGTAAGTGTCTCCCAGTCAAAAAATCGTTTGTTTTTGCTTGTTATTCACGCCAGCACCGGCCGTTGAGATCGCGGTCTTGTATTTGAAACAAGTCTTGAGAAGCTGATGATTGTAGACAGACGCTGAGATTTATCTCAGCGTCTGTCTTTTGTTTATTACTGATCACTATTCACTTACCCACTTCCCACTGATCTATCCTGTCATCAAATCATCCACCGCATCTGCCAGCTCCCGCAAATTGCTGACCTTCAACACATTACTGCACAGCGGAGCGTACTTCGGCATGTCGCTGTCTCCGTTCCACATCAGCGGAGGTTCGGGGTTTAGCCAGATCGTCCGTGTGGCACGGCGGGACATGTGCGAGAAAATGTCGAGGCGTGGATCGTTGTAATTATTGCGCCCATCGCCGACAATGATAAGAGTCGTCCCGCTATTGAGCGTATCCATATAATCATCGTTGAAATTATTCAAAGCGTAGCCGAGATCGGTGTTGTAATGTCCGCTGGGCATGCGCCATAAAACGGACTGGATCGCTTCATCCGCATTCGAGCCGCTGAAATCCTCTGAGATCGACTCGAGATGGTCAATGAACGCGAAGGCGTGTGTCTTGCGGACTTGTCCCTGCAACGCAAAAAGAAAACTCAGCATCAACTCAGAGCAAAAGCGCATCGAGGTGCTCACATCGCAAATGACCACGATCTTCGGCTTGTGAATGCGATTGCGA
Source organism: Anaerolineales bacterium (assembly GCA_013140605.1). Taxonomy (GTDB): domain Bacteria; phylum Chloroflexota; class Anaerolineae; order Anaerolineales; family Villigracilaceae; genus Villigracilis. The sequence continues at coordinate 14,015 of JABFSL010000107.1, read as the reverse complement.
TGTTTGATTTCCATCGGCATGCCGTGATATTTCAAGTTGGCGCGGATGGTTGCCTTTGCATCCATTTGCCCATTTTTAGCGCGCTTCTGCCGCAATGCAATGCGCGTGCGCAGAACAGCGGCAAGTTTTTTAACCTCATGTTGTAAAAGTTGTTTGTCCGCATCCGACAAAGCCTCGAACGGACGGTTCATCAAATTATCGATGTTTTCGCCGCGTGGCTTCTCGCTCAAATTCTCGGCAATGCGCTCGCCCGCAAATTGCCCCATCTGTTCCTGCATCCCCTGCATATTCTGCCGAATCATCTCGCGGATCTGCTGGATGCGTTCGCGGCTCATTCCCATCTGCGCGAGCTGCTCCATCAATTCCTTCATCGCCTTTTGAACTTCGGGGAAAGCCATCGCGCGCATCATGCGCTGCGTCATCCAGTTTTGATAATTGAGATTATCCGCCTGATTCAATCCGACTAACTGACCCAGCGCCTCAAGCTCCGCACGGGACAGTTGCTCGCCATTCATCAGCCTTTCCATCCGCTGACGGAGTTGCCCCGCGAACTGCTTCAACGCCTCGGCCAGCATTTGAATCTCTTCGGGAGTCAGATCATCCATCGGATTGCCACCCATCATCGGCGGCTGTCCCGACCCGAAGAAAAGCGGAAATAATTTCTCGAATGTAGGCAGGTCTTTCGCATCTTTGATCAACGTCGCCCGTAACGACAGACGAAAATGCTCACGGTCTTGAATCCCCATTAAATCAACAGCCGAAAATGCCTCGGCACTCTCCGCCAAAGACACGCGCACCCCGCTCGCGCGCAACGCTGCAATTAACTGTAAGATACGGGATTCCATAATTTATATTCCTCGTAGGGGCGAGGGAACCTCGCCCCTACGCAAAATAATTAATTTCCAGAAAACCTTCCAAACTCATCGTTGTTTCTTGGCTTTGGCTGTTGCGGCGGTGGAGCATTCAACTGCCGCTTCGCCTTCTGCAAATCCGCTTCGTGTTTCAACAATACCGAGAGCGTATCTTCCAAAACATTCTTATCCAAATTGGATGCGTTCAAAGCTACGAGCGCATTTGCCCAATCCAATGTCTCGCTGATGGATGGCGACTTGCGCATGTCTGCCTTGCGGAGCTTTTGCACGAATTCCACGGCCTGCTGCGCCAGCTTGGGATTCAAGTCTGGAACTTTCAGTCTCACCACTGCGAGTTCTTCCTGCAAGTTCGGGTAATCAATGAACAAATATAAACAGCGACGCTTCAATGCTTCTGATAACTCGCGGGTATTGTTGGATGTCAGTACGACAAAGGGTTTATGTATTGCGGTGAGAGTTCCCAATTCTGGTACGGATACTTGAAAGTCGCTCAAGATTTCCAGTAAGAAAGCTTCAAACTCCGCATCCGCACGGTCAATTTCATCGATCAATAAAACAGTTGGCTTATCACTCAAAATCGCCTTCAACAACGGACGCTGTAATAAAAAGCGATTTGAGAAGAAGACATCTTCTTCCTTCGCCAATTTATCCGCCGCCTCTGCCAGTGACTCTGCTTTGCCAAGCGTGTCATTTAATTTGTCACGCAGCAATTGCGTGTACAGCAGCTGCTTGGAATATTCCCATTCATACAAAGCCTTTGACTCGTCCAATCCCTCATAACATTGCAAGCGGATCAGCTCGCGCCCTGTAGCAGATGCTATTGCTTTGGCCAATTCTGTTTTGCCCACTCCAGCTGGCCCTTCGGCCAGAAGCGGCTTTCCTAATTTTTGGCAGAGATACACAATCGTCGAGATTTCATCTGAGGCAATATACTTTTGGGAACCAAGGGATGTCTTTACGGAATCAGTTGAATTAAACATGTTTGTCATGGAATCACCTTTTGCCAGCGAGTATACACTTATTGATGACTCTTGATTTGTTTCACTTACCGTGAAAATAAAAAGCCCCGTGTATTTTTTCACGAGGCTCGAAGATTTGACGAGGGATCATTTGGTGTGGTCTGCTTTTCTCCACCAGATAAATGTCGCGCTAAGGCCAATCAAGCTTGCGAGAAGTACGATCACATAGCTATGCGTCCCAAGCATTTCTGCGCGCGGACCTACCGCCCCGCTAAATAATGCCGGCACCGACCACGGAAACCAATCACCCCAGCCCGTGATTACAGCGATTTGCGCGAGTACCACTGTAAAGATCATCCAGCCAAAAGCAGGCATGTATCCGCGCCCCGCGCTGGCGATCAGAGCGACAAATGGTAACAACGTAATCGTCAAAACGGCGGAGCCAAGGATATCAACAATGGAAGTTTGCAGCAATCCCATTGACCAGCCTGGAATGTCCACATTATTTCCAACGATCAACCCGAGGATTAAAATCAGCACTGTCAAGGCAAAAGTCCACAGGGCGATCAGAACGAATTTTGCCGCGACAATCGCCTCGCGTGAAGTTGGCAGCGCAAGCAATTCCTTGGCCGTACGGTCTGAAAATTCCCGCCCGAACACCCATGCGGTGACGATGGCAAAAATGATTGCGCCTCCAACTGCGGTGGCTTGTGCCAGCATGTTAAATAGTGTTGACCATTCCGCTGTACCTGCGGTGAGCTGTGCTTTGGCGCTGATAAGCCCCATCGATTTTGCGGCTTCAGGATCTTTCAGGATGATCATGAATAATCCGCCGACCAACGGGACAATGGAGAATCCCAGCGCGGTAAAGAACGGAACTTTCGAGCGGCGTGCTTTCAACACTTCTGCCCAAAATGCAGCAATAAAATTATTCATTGATTTTCTCCCGTCAATCGCAGGAAATAATCTTCAAGATTTTCATGCTCCACTGCCAGATGAGTTGGCGCGATACCCGCGCTGACAAGCACTGTCGCTATATTATCAGGCGCTTCCAATGCGCGCTGTTCATAAGTTATCAGTTTCATTCCATCAATTTTTATTGAATATCCCGCGCGAGTCAAAACTTCATAAGCAAGTTTGTTGTCGCGGGTTTTTATCTCCAATCGGCTTGAACGCAATTGCTCAAGTTTATTCGCATCCAATTCCTCGATCATCTTTCCTTTGTGAATGATCCCAATGCGTGTTGCAAGCAGATCCACTTCAGACAAAATATGGCTCGACATAAAAACGGTCATGCCGCGCTCATGCGCCAGCGAAGTTAACATCTCGCGAATTTCAACAACGCCCGCGGGGTCAAGTCCATTGGCGGGTTCGTCGAGGATGACCAACTCAGGCTCATGCAACAAGGCACGCGCCAGTCCCAAACGCTGCAAATTGCCCGTTGAAAGCGTACCAGCTTTACGGTCCGCATAGAGCGCGATTGAAAGATGCTCCATGATTTCGTTCACCACTTTGGGATTCCGAATCCGATGCAGCCGCCGCGCAATATCCAGATTTTCCCGAACTGTTAATTCAGGATACGCGGATGGACTCTCCACGAGATGACCGACCTTTGCCCACGGCCCGCTTCCATCCTGACCGAGTGCCTGATCCAGCACAATGACATTTCCCTCGCTCGGGCGGATCATCCCCAAAAGCGCGCGGATGGTCGTGGTCTTGCCCGCGCCGTTGAGGCCGAGAAATGCATAAATTTCGCCGCGCCGCACAGTGACGTTGATCTTGTCCACGGCTTTTACCATGCCAAAATTTTTCGAAAAATTTTGTATTTCGATTGCGTTGTTCACGGCTATTCTTTTTCTGTCAGGTGGTGGAGCAGGATCAGGCCGAGGCCAAGAAAAAGCGGCACGAAGCCTCCCAGCATCCACGGTCCGAGGTAAAGCGGATAATCTTTGCCAGAGTCAAAACCCAATGGATAGAGTCCAAGTGAGAGGGCGAATCCAAGCGCGGCGATGACAATTCCCCAACGCAGCAAACCTTTGCTGCCAGCTTTACTTTCAGGGCGGGTCAATCCTTTTTCGGCCAGGGCAATGGTTTCTTTATAGTTCATGTAACGCATGAAGGCCAGAAAACCGAAGATGATGGCGAGAACGCCGACAACGCCGAGGCAGGGAATGATATCGCTCATGGGTAATCCTTTTGAAAAATTTAGGGCCTGGAGAAATCTCCAAGCCCTATTATTTTACTTGATGGCGGTGATGTTGATGCCTCCGCTATTGGTGATGACCGTGAGCAGGTCGCCGCCGCCGTTCATAGTCCCCGCCTGATGATTTTTATCGGAACCTCCATCGAACGTGACCGTGAGCGGGATATCCGAACCGATGTTGCCAAAGTCTGTTTGGAGATCCACATTCAGTTTTGAATCCACGGGTAAGGCGAGGTCAATCCCACCGAAATCCGATTTGACCATGTGCGGACCTTTGCCCAATGAGCCGCTGAATTCGACTGTGCCGCTATTTGTTTTAAGATCTAACGTGACAGATTGTGCGTTCCTGATGTTGATGTTGCCGAAATCTGTGTAAGCTTTGAGTTTATTTTTTGCGCCGTCCACAGTCACGCCGCCGCTGTTGGTATGCAGATCGTAGGAACCCGCGAACGTTTGCTTCAATTCGATCTCGCCGAAGTCGTTGTCCACTTTCAATTCTTTGGATATATTCACTTTGGTAATGGATACCTTGCCGCTGTTTGTTTCAATGCGGAGGGACGCGGCTGAGCCGCTCTCGAAGGTTGTATCACCAAAATCAGTATTTACACTGAACGAACCTGTGGCGCGGACAACGTCGATGTTGATGGCTCCGCTGTTGGAATCAATCGTGATGTTTGCGCTGTTTGCTTTTCCCAATGTGACTTTGCCAAATCCGGTGTGGAGGTTAATGTCTCCAACTCCCGCTTCAATGCCACCGGCTTGAACCGCGCCGTTGTCATTGTTCACAGACAGGGAGCCTTCGATGTTTCCAACGGTCACTTCGCCGAAGTTGTTGGCAATGGTAACGTCACCTTTGATGTCGGATACTTTCACATCGCCAAAACTGCTTTCAATATATACAACGGTTTCGTTTGGAACTGTGATTACGAAGTCTATAGTATCCACATTGAGATCAAAGACGTTTACATTGGGAAAGTTCGTGGCTGCATGGGGAACCTGATATGTAAGCGTGACAGTGTTGCCAGTCTGCTCGATGCTATATTTAATGGCATTCACTTCCTCGTCTGCGCGCGCCTGTGTAGTGGCATGAGCGGTTTTCACCGCTTTTACCTGGACCGAATTCACATCCGCGCCGATAACGGTGACACTGCCTGCGTCGTCATTCACATTCAACGTGACAGGGGATTTCGCGTCCACTTTGAGGGTTTTGCTTTCCTCCACAGTAGCAGATGACTGCACGCGTCCTGTGAAAAAATCCCCGCCATTGCCGCGTATGCTGAAGAAGGCAACCGCGCCAATGCCAGCCAGCACAAATAAAAGTGCAACAATTAATAGTGTGATTACAACAGTTCTTTTCATTTTCGTTCTCCTTGTTTACAAAGTGCCGCGTAATGCGGTAGGATGTTCTCACTACATTTGACAGGCGTTTTGCGAAAAAGTTTCAAAACGGACGATGGACAATAGACCACAGACCGTGGAAATAAGATATGCCGTCTATCGTCTACGGTCCACATGAAACTTTTTCCTGTTTTCCCTGTCTAATTCTTTAGAGACCCCATGTCAGCCACCGAAACCACCCTTATCCAGCGCGCGCAAAAAGGTGATCACGATGCTTTTGCCGCGCTTGTGGATGAGCATCAACGCTATGTTTATAACCTTGCCCTGCGCGTCGTCAAAGATGAAAACGAGGCGCTCGACCTGACGCAGGAAACTTTTGTACGTGCCTGGACGGCGCTCCCTAATTTCAAAGGGCAATCGCAATTCCGCACGTGGCTGTATCGCATTGTCACGAATCTATGCTACAACCGCCTGCCAAACTTGCGCCGTTCGCTCAACGATCTTGGGGATGACGCGATGGAAGATATTCCTGAATCGAACTTCGATAATCCCGCCCAAGAATTTGAATCGAATGAAACACGACAATATTTACATCAAGCAATTGATGAACTTGACGCCAATTACAAATTACTGATTACCTTGCGCTACCAGAACGAACTCTCCTACGAAGAGATCGCATCGACTCTTAATCTGCCGCTTGGTACCGTGAAAACAGGCATTTTCCGCGCGAAGGCACAATTGCGAAACGCGCTCGCATCTCTGGAGGACTCATGGATAAACGCCTAACCCCCGAACAGGAAAACGCGATGATTGAAGACGCGCTGAATAATATTCCGCTCGTGTCCATGCCGCGCAGTGTCACCGTCAATGTGATGGCACGCATTCAAAAGGATGTCCGTCCCGCGCTCATTACCTGGCATGATTTTGTGCTATCTCTCGTCATTGCATTTTGTGTCGGCGCGTTGTTTTTTACTGTGCAAAGCCTGCCTCCGATTCTGGTAGCCAAACTCCGTATTCAAGGCATTCTTTTATATCAGGATATTCTGGTCAATGCCCGCTGGCTGATTCCCGCAATATTCTTTGGGTTCGCAGCGTTTTTGTCCGCGCTGACAATTCCATATTTGCAAAAACAATTGATGAAATAAGCAGGTTTCAAAATTCAGGGTTGATACATTTTTTATAAACAACCTCTTGCATGTGTCTTTTTGCCACAGAGGTCACAGAGAAAGACAGAGTTTTAAAGGCTCTTCTCAAAAGACTCTGTGTGCTCCCCTGGCACCGCCCGCTAGGGCAGGTGTGTGGCTAAATTACACCTACTTATACAAGAGGTATAAAATTGAAATGCGTTTTGACGGGGGCTTTCCGCGTTTAGGCGGCTCAAGGCTGTCAAATAAATCCTGTGCTATCATTGCGCTTCGGAAATGGGCATATCAGGTAATTGTCCATTTTTATCTTTGTATAACCGGGATTTCCCATGCGCCTAAAAGCAGATTTAACTCTACTGGTTGTTTCCATTATTTGGGGCTCGGCATTTGTCGCACAGCGAGTCGCGGGTCAAATGGGCAGTGTGTACCTATTCAACGGCGCGCGTTATCTTCTTGCAGCGCTGGTGGTTTTGCCGCTTGCCATTCGCGTAGGTCGGGCTTCCAGCCCGACAAGTCAAGTTATGAAATATCCACGCGACCAATACAAATGGATGTTTGTCGCTGGTTTCCTTCTCTTTCTGGGAAGCGCGTTTCAGCAGGCGGGTCTGGTGTACACAACCGCAGGGAATGCTGGATTCATCACCAGTTTATATGTTGTATTGGTTCCCATGGCATTGTTCTTTGTGTGGCGCGAGAAACCGCATTGGATATCCATTGTTGCGGTGGGGTTGGCCGGGGTGGGGGCATTTCTCCTGTCAACGGGTGGCAGGTTCGAGGTCAAGCCGGGAGACGTGCTTGAACTGTTCGGCGCATTATTCTGGACATTCCATGTTATTGTGCTTGGCAAATTCGCATCCAAATTTGAGGCGATGTCATTTTCAGTCGGTCAGCTTTTTGTGTGTGCGATTCTAAATTTGGGCGTTGGCATTTTTGCCGAGCCGATGATGACTTTTAACTGGCAAATGGTATTTGCAATTTCCTATACCGCATTATTCTCACTTGGGTTGTGTTATACGCTTCAAGTTTGGGCGCAGAGACATACCCCTCCCGCAGACGCGGCATTGATCCTGAGTCTTGAATCCGTTTTTGCGGTGATCTCAGGCTGGTTGATCTTGAATGAACGACTTGGCCTGCTCCAGATATTTGGCTGTGTGTTGATTTTCATTGCGGTTGCGCTCTCGCAATTCAAGGAATGGAATTCAGGTACAATCGACCACGATCATCTTGTTGAGGGAAGATAAAAAATATGTCTGAAGAAAGAAACCTGATCGAAGAATTGGATCTGTCATTTCATCCGCTCACACAAAAATTGTGGCGCGACTTTGAAATGCTGTTTGGCAATAATGGAGCCTGTGGCGGCTGTTGGTGCATGTTTTGGAAATTGCGCGGAAAAGCCTTCGACGAGAATAGAGGTGATCCTGCGCGCCAAATGCAAAAGTCGGTTGTTGATTCGAAAACAGTCCCTGGCCTGCTGGCTTATTCAGAAGGGTATCCTGTCGGCTGGATCGCCATCGAGCCGCGAAGTGCTTATCCCAAACTCGCATATTCCCGCGTCTTGAAACCTGTGGATGATCAGGAAGTTTGGTCTGTTACTTGTTTCTTTATCGAAAAGAAACATCGTCACAAAGGCATTGCGATTGAGTTGTTGAAAGCCGCGGTTGAGTTTGTGAAAAAGAACGGCGGCATGATAGTGGAAGGATATCCATTGGAATTAAAAGAGAATCAACCCGACCCTTTTGTTTTTACTGGTACGGCTTCGGCATTTATCAAGGCAGGTTTTCACGAAGTGGCCCGCAATTCTCCCACACATCCCATTTTTCGTTATGAAATACTCTCCCCCGGGGAGAGGGTAGGGTGAGGGCGAGTGACTTTTCAACCTCCTCCACGATCATTAACAACACGAGATTTTCAATTCATTGCACTGGTTGTAATCTTGTTTTTGGCTGTTTGTGTTGGGCTTGTGTTTGCGAACCGTTCGCTAACACAGGGAGGCGATTTTTATGTCCACTGGGTCGGGAGCCGCGCTTTTACAACTGACAGCATTGAACCCTACAGCGGGGAAGTTGCCGCGCGTACACAGCAATTGGTTTATGATGACTCGGCGAAGGCAGGGGATGAGCCTTACATATTGGATACACCCTTTCAGATTCTCCTGCTCTATTTTCCTTTCGCGCTCTTTTCCGACCCCGTGCTTGCCCGGGCGCTATTTACCTTGATCCTCGAGTTGGCATTGTTCACACTTGGCATCCTAAGCCTGCGTCTTACCGAATGGGAATCTCCGCGTTTTCTCGCTGTACTATTCGTCATTTTGGCTGTCCTTAATTTTTATTCAATTCGGGCCGTTTATGAAGCCAGTCCTGTTTTGATTCTTGGGCTTTTGTATGCGGGCATTCTTTACGCAATGCACATTGAAATGGATGAGCTTGCAGGCGCATTGATCGCGGCCTCTCTTTATTATTGGGAGGTCGGTGCGCCATTTCTTTTTCTAGTCTTTTTGCGCATCTATCACGAAAAGCGGACACGCGTGTGGGCTGGTTTTTTCATGTTGAGTTTCATCCTGTTCTTTATATCCTTTCTTGTGTATCCCGATTGGATTATTCCTTTCCTGCGCGCCACGGTTAACAATTTGCGTGCTGATTTTGGATTTAATGTCCATTCCATTTTTGTTCACTTTTGGCCTGCACAGGGACAACTTCTCGCTTGGATATTCACCGGCTCACTGATACTCCTTCTCGGTTACGAATGGAGTCTGGCACGCGGCGGCGAAGACCGCCAATTTTATTGGGCATCCTGTCTTGGCCTTGCGGCTGCTCCCTTGCTTGGTTTCCGCACTGAAATGGAACATCTTGCGGTGCTGGTTATTCCCCTTGCTCTTGTTTTTGCCATTGTCCATGACCGCTGGCGTAGAATTGGAAACTGGTTGACATTCCTGTTGATGCTGTTTGCGTTTGGCACCCCGTGGGCGATCAATTATTTTCTTCCTGATCGTTTGGGTGCTATGTCTCAGGAAATAATCTTTCTCTTTCTTCCGCTTTTTACCCTCATCGGCTTATACTGGATTCGCTGGTGGGCGATCCGCCCTCCACGCATCTTGAGCGACCTCGCAAATCGGCTATGACCTTTCGCAACTACCTTTTTCTATTCCTCCTCGGGCTTGCCCTTCCGCTTGTGATCGCGCAATTCCAGCCGATCCCAGGTTATCTTGATTCCGATTATTACTTCGCGGGTGGAATTCAACTTGCAACTGGTCATGGATTTACCGAACCATATTTGTGGAATTATTTGGATGGCATAACTTCGCTTCCGCATCCATCTCACAGCTATTGGATGCCGCTGGCTTCCATCGTTTCAGCCTTGGGGATGTGGCTGACAGGTCAAACCACTTATCCATCGGCGCGCCTGGTCTTTTTTATAATTGCGGCTCTCGTCCCTCCAATCACAGCGGCATTGGCTTTTTCTTTTTCTAAAAAACGTGAACTGGCAATTGCGTCGGGTTTGCTGGCGGTGTTTTCCGTTTACAATGCGCCCTTTGTCGCAGTGACAGATAACTTCGGCCTCTTCATGCTTTTTGGCGGACTCTATTTCATAGTTGCAACCCAGTTAATCGAAGACTCAACCCGCGTGCGCAACTGGCTTTTTCTTGGTTTGCTCGCCGGCCTGATGACTTTATCCCGCAGTGACGGCCTGCTATGGCTTGCGCTGACTTTTCTTTTTACGATCTGGCCTACCAAAGAAAACTCATCAGGCAAATTACAACTTGTTATTCGTAACTCGTTTCTCGCTCTCCTTGGCTTTCTCCTTATCATGTCGCCGTGGTATCTCCGTAACTTGAGCACCTTTGGTACGCTCATGGCTCCCGGTGGAAGCCGCGCTCTCTGGCTCGATAACTATGACCAGACATTTATCTATCCGCCCTCATTGCTTAATTTAGATTCCTTCCTTGCGCTCGGTTGGAATGAGATTTTGTCAGATCGTTTGGCGGCATTGGGCTCGAATATATTAAGTACTTTCGCCGCTCACGGCGGAATATTATTATTTCCATTCATTATTGTCGGGGCAATTTCTTTCCGAAAAGATGAACGTGTCAAATTGGCTGGACTTGCATTCCTGATTCTATTTTTAGTAATGACATTTATTTTTCCATTCGCTGGTTCGCGCGGAGCATTTTTCCACGCGGGCGCGGCATTGCAGCCGATGTGGTGGTCTCTTGCGCCTTTGGGGCTTGAGGCGATTCTATCGTCCCTGAGAAAACGCAACTGGGGCAATGATCAGGCCCGGGTTATATTCCGAAGCGCTCTTATCATGATCGCCATGATCCTTACAGTGTTCGTTGTCTATCTTCGATTGTTCAACCTCGGCTGGAGTGAAGGTCAGGAGAATTATCCTGCGGTGGAACAGTTCCTACAGAAGAATGGAATCGAATCAAATGATGTTGTCATCGTTCGCAATGCGCCGGGCTATTATCTTCAAACCAATCGTTCCGCGGTTTCAATTCCTTATGGCGGCGAACAGGCCATTCTCGATGTGTCAAAACAATTCGATGCGCATTATTTGGTGGTGGAACCTGAAGCTTTTCTTGACCCGCTCCAATCTCAATTTATTTATTTAGGTGAAGTGGATGACACGCGAATCTACAAGATCGAAATCAAATAAATTAACGCGCCGCGACCTGTTGATCATTGCTGGCGCGGTGCTTTTAATTGCGATCATTTATTTGCTCGCGAGTTATTTTACTTTTTCAATCGGCTTCCCCCTGGACGATTCCTGGATTCATCAAACCTATGCGCGCAATTTAGCCTTGCGCGGCGAATGGGCATTTCGCCCCGGTCTGCCATCTGCGGGTTCAACATCGCCGCTGTGGTCTGCTTTGCTTACAATTGGTTTTTTCGTTGGTCTTTCACCATATATCTGGACATACTTTCTCGGCGTGATGTCGCTTTTCGCTTTAGCAGTCCTTTGCGAATGGGCCGTCCGCAAACTTGTCGCTTCATACACTCCGCGCTTCCCCTGGGTCGGGATTTTTATCGCATTTGAATGGCATCTCGTTTGGGCTGGGATGTCTGGTATGGAAACTTTGTTTCACGGATTGATCGTCACAACTGTTCTTATTTTGTTGATGACGAACACGCCTCGTTACCTGACCCTCGGCCTGTTGACTGGTCTATCGGTCTGGGTCCGCCCCGACGGTTTAACTCTGATCGGTCCCGTCCTGATGACGATCCTGTTCAATGAGCATGATACAAAATCACGCGTTACTTCATTCACAAAATACATGATCGGCTTTGGTTCCATTTTTGTTTTTTACTTGCTATTCAATCTCGCCATTGGCGGTACGCCCATGCCGAACACGTTTTACGCGAAGCAGGCGGAATATATAGATTGGCAGGCAATTCCAATTACAGATCGACTCGGCCAGATGTTTTTGCAATTATTGGTTGGTCCCAGTCTTGTGTTATTGCCCGGCGTGATCGGTTGGTTAGTGAAATCCATCAGGCAAAAAATGTGGGGAAGTCTTGCGGCGATGATATGGTGTGTTGGATATTTTGGGCTTTATATTTTACGTCTGCCGCTCTATCAACACGGACGATATATCATGCCCGCCATGCCGATATTCTTTTTGTTTGGCCTGCTTGCGTTTGCTGAATTCGATAACGCAAAAATGTTTGCCCGTTATCACTGGGTGGTTCAAACAATTTGGCGTGGAAGTATTGCCATGCTTGTCACAGGTTTCATTTTCCTTGGAGCAAGGTCTTACGCGGATGATGTTGCCGTGATCGAAAGCGAAATGGTGGACACTGCAAAATGGGTCGCAGGAAACCTGCCCAGCGATGTTTTGATCGCAGCGCACGATATCGGAGCTTTGGGATATTTTGACCACCACGAATTAATAGATCTTGCGGGTCTAATTTCCCCGGATGTTATTCCATTTATCCGCAACGAAGAGCAGCTTGCAAATTATCTTGATCAGCGTGAAGTGGATTATTTGATCGCTTTCCCAGAGTTTTATCCAACCTTGACCGGGAGCGCTGATGTTATTTTTACGACCAATAGTGCGATTACGCTTACTTTTGGTCAAAAAAACATGGTTGTATATCGGTGGAAAACCCCTTAATAGGTTAAAATAAAGATTGTTCGATAAAAACTGAGAAACAAGAGAGCATGGGCTTGGGATGAACGAGATTACACTGTTAATAGTTGATGATCATCCACTTTTTCGTCAGGGTGTGGTGGATGCATTGTCATTGGAACATGATATGCGTATTATTGCCCAGTCTGCGGCTGGGGATGAAGCCTTGGAGTTAATACGCACAAAAAAACCAACGATCGCTGTCTTGGATGTGAATTTGCCCGGCATGAACGGTCAGCAGATCACGCATCTGGTAACTCAAGACAAATTACCCACGCGGATAATATTAATGACAGGCTATGATGATGTGGAACAAGCCATCCACGCGGCTCTTGCCGGAGCCTACGGATATTGTTCCAAGGACATCGAACCGCAAACTCTCTCCCGCATTATTCGTGAGGTTGCGGAAGGTAAATTTGTTTTCGCCAACAATGTGTTTAACCACCGCGAATTGGAGCTCTGGGTTGAAGAGAGAATGGAAGGCGCTCGTCGTTCTTATAGTGAACCTGGAACTCCGTTTCATCCATTATCTGATCGGGAAATGGAAGTTCTCGGCTGTGTTGTGCGCGGTTTGAGCAATAAAGAGATCGCGTCCATGCTTGGGATCAGCCATCAAACTGTAAAGAATCATGTAACCGCGATATTAAGAAAATTTGGCGTCGAAGATCGAACCCAGGCAGTTGTATATGCCTTGAAGCGGGGATGGGTTACGCTAAAAGATACCGAAATACGGCCTTTGGAGTGATTTTATGATTGAACCTATGGATTATAAAACTGAGTTGGAAGAGACAAACCGTGCTTTGCGGGAAGTGACTTTAATGATCGAACAAAGTCAGGGAGAACTGACCAAAATAACACAACGCAATGCGGCGATTTCCTCCCATCTTCAACAGGTACAGAAACAGGGTGTTGAGATTGAAGAACTCAAAATGGCATACGACTCTGCTCTGGATGTTCAGCAAAGACTTTTTGTCATGCGCGGCCAATTGGAAAAACTCCAAAATGACAAGAGTCACCTCGGGAAATATAAAGTGATTTTGGAGGGTGCAAGTTCCAGCACGGGAGAAGCGTCCAGTTCCTCCGCGCCGGCGACTGGGGTGAAGAGTCAATTGGCAGGGATCGAAATGATCGTGAATGCGCAGGAGGCGGAACGTCAGCGGTTATCCCGTCAAATGCATGATGGCCCCGCACAAGCTCTTTCCAATTTTATTTTACAAACTGAGATCGCAATGCGCCTGCTCGATATTGACCCTGTTCAGGCCAAGGATGAATTGGGAAATTTAAAAACATCCGCGATGACCACCTTCCAGAAGGTTCGTAATTTTATTTTTGAACTGCGGCCAATGATGCTCGATGATCTTGGTTTAACAC
>JABFSL010000068.1 GCA_013140605.1 Anaerolineales bacterium | reverse complement strand
TTACCAATATTATAAAATAGAACTATTCAAAATTTATGCCAGTAAAGAAGATAGAACGTAATTTGAATATCTGATTCACTCTCCTCATACCAATTTTGCCTATATAATATGCTACAAGATAGCTTGAAATATCTCATCGATAAACTTAGTAAACTTACCAGCATTTAGGAGGAGCTATGACTTTGCAAACCGGAATAACCGTACTTCGAGATAAATATCAACTGCTTCAAAAAGTTGAAGATGTTCATGATGTTCAACCATATGAAACATGGATAGCCAAAGACGATAATGATAGCAATTTTTTGATAAAAACATGGCCCTATTTTTCTGATAATGCAAACGAGTTGCAGCGAGCATTATGGGATGCGGAATTACGGAGTATGTACAGGGTTAGTAGTTCACCTGGGGCAGAAGGAAGTTTATTAGTTGTTAGGGATGCAGGGCTAGATAAAAAGAATAAATGCTTTATTATGGTTATGGTATCTTTTGGAAGTGATTATGCAAGGCTAATAGATGCTCTGCAAAACCGTAAAGAATATATGTGGCTGTCAAACAGAGAGCCAGACTCACGAGTACGGCTCTGGCGAGGATTGAAACAAATCGCGTTAGGCATACAACTCCTGCACTCGCAAGCAATTCTTCATAGGAATATAAGCGCAGAAAACATATATTTCCATCCTGATAACGACCCATCAACTTTTCGGTTAGGAGGTTTTGAGTGGAGCCTTAGAGTTGGGGAAAGAAGAATTGGGCAATTACCACATGGATGGGCAACGCCGCCTGAGATTTCAAAATCATTGTCAATTGGTTTTCGGCAGGAAATGGATTGGTATGGTTTTGGTGTTTTGGTAGCACGTTGTTTGTTGAATATTGAAGATATTGCTAGTTCAAGCACAAACGAGCGATACGAAAAGATACTAGAAAAAATTCAAAAATCTGATGTTACATTTCTTTCAGATTTGGAGAAACAAGTACTTTTACGATTAATCGATCATACAGTTGACAATCGTCTTATGAGAGCTCAAGATATTATTTCAGCAATTGATGAAATAATATCTTCACTTTATGGCGCGGATGCAAACAGGGCAAAAAACCCATTGCTGTTAATTTATAACCCTAGCAGTTCCAATATAGTAGATATGGCACTTGATGCAGGGTTTATTCCCGACGAGAAGGATTCTGATGAGTACTTTAACCCACTTAATCCTATGCATGTTAATTATTTAAGTTCTTTTATTCAGCAAGACTTATCTGAGGCAATACTTTATCATATATCAGAAAAGAGCTATATCTTGATAGGGAGACAGCTCTCATTTAAAATCACGAGATACAAAAACCTTGAAGGAAGATATGGTTGGGAAGCTGCTTTTGTATTGGATGCTTGGGGTCTTAGAAATAATGATGGCGGTACTGAATCTAGAGAATTACCAATAAACTCAATTAAGGTGAGGACGCAGAGGGATTTGAGTCGAGAACCTTCTTTAATAGCTGAATCGCAAAACTGGAAAAGGTACTTGCCGTTTGAAGATACAAGTTCAAACCTTAAGACTAACCTTGCTAATCTATATGATTTTATTCGATGCACCAATCAGTTAGAACTGTTGATGAGAGACTCTGAACTCTTTCAGTATGAGATTCTTGAACATCGAATTGAAGAGCAAACTGAGTATCTTGTTATCAAAGAGATTGACCGTCAGCGTCCTGCTTTTATGTCGTTGCAATTAGAAGGTGGTTTGGCTGCTTATATGCAACGAGAAGTTGAACTGAATACCCAAAAAGATACTAGTTTGGTGGTTTTAACGCCTGAAAATCAGGCTGTTTTACGACTTGATAAAGTAGATCCCAAAGAATGTTTTTCGATTGGCGAAATTGATATTGAAAATAAGCTTATAAACCTTCGAAGAACTGCGATTGCAGGCCTATCTATTAAGCCTCCGCAAAAAGGGTGGATAAGGACATTTAGCATGTTCGGACAAATAGAATTAGTTCGACGTAGAAAAGAAGCTATCGAACGACTTACAAGTCATTCTTATTTGTTGCGCTCAATACTTGCACCTGGTCAATCATTTATCAGTACAGGCGACATACCTTTTCCTGCTCCCGTCCCTGACGAGCAAGTAGATATTGCAAAGCAATCTGTTATGAAAGATATATTAACAACACGGCCAATCTACGCTTTACAAGGGCCGCCTGGCACAGGAAAAACAACCATGGTTGCCCACTTGCTAAGACAAATTTTTGCGGACGACCCTGTAGCCCAGGTTCTGGTTACTGCCCAGGCTCATGGCGCAGTTGATGTATTGCGTAATAAAGTAAACAATGATGCGTTTGGCGATGTTGCAGAAGAAAACCTTCCACTTGCTATTAGACTAGCACGTCCTGATGTCTATACCGAGGATACTGAAGAATTGCAAGAAGGCTCTGTAGAATTTGTTGCTCGCCAAATTTTAGATCGTTCAATTAAGAGCTTGAGCGATTCTTTAAACCTTAGTGCACTCCAAAAAGAATGGATTAATCTTGCTAGAGAAATGCGTGATGCAATACGTACTTCATCAACAGATGCTTTAGCACAAGAGTTTTGTGAATTAGTTAAGAGGGGCGCAAATATCACTTATTCGACAACAAGCGCAGGGGATTTGGAAGAGCTCGCACGTGACCTGCAGTCTTATGACTGGGCAATTGTAGAAGAAGCAGGCAAATGTCATGGTTTTGATTTGGCATTGCCTTTACAAGCAGGGCATAGGTGGTTATTAATTGGCGATCAGTCGCAATTGCCAGCATATAGGATTAAAGATTTCCTTGATGCTATTAACGAACTGGACGAAGCGGTGAAACATCTTGTTGCATTGCCAGATCGCGCAAGCAAACTTTTAGATTTTGAGTGGATAAATAAATGGCGCGCTCTTGATGATACGCAAAAAGAAAAATTTAAAGAATTTTGCAAGGAATGGCTTAAGACATTTGAAGCGATATTTAAACGTTGTGAAAAAGCAACGGGCAGAGAAAGTCTAACCATAGATAAACCAATAGGCGCCGCTGCTGGCATGCTTTCAATGCAATATCGTATGCACCCATCTATTGGGACTTTAATATCAGAGTCCTATTATGGAGGGAAAATTAAAAACCTAACTGTTGACGAAAATGGTAATGCGCTAGATCGAGTGCGTGCTCCTATTAAGTCGCCGAAAATCTTTGAAGATAAAAATATAGGTATTCTTTGGTTGGAGATGCCGCCTGCATGGGAAAATGCGGATGCTGCTGAAAAAGGTGGCGCAAAACAATCCACGCCAAGATATACGAATCCAATGGAATCTGAAACTATTAAGATGCTAGTTAATAAATTAGAACTTCGCGATCAGTATATCGAGAGAATCCGTATTGGAGAATCTAAGCCGTTAAAACTTGCGGTTTTGTCTCCGTACAATCAACAAGTGGGCTTGCTAAGAAAAACACTCAGAGACTACTCGTTTCCTGTCGGCATAGAGCCTAAAGAGGCGTTACAAGCAAAATCTGGCAGATCGACTAGTAGATTGAAATTTGTTCACACAGTGGATTCCTTTCAAGGCAATGAGGCCGATATTATCATCGTTAGTTTGGTAAGGAATAACATGCGGCAAGACCCTGCGACGGCATTGGGCTTCCTAAAAGAAGCCGCTAGGACAAACGTTTTGTTGTCACGTGCTCAACGTTTACTTGTTCTTGTAGGGAGCTGGGAGTTTTTTGTTAAACAAGTTAGTTTAATCCCTCCTGAAGATGATACCCGTGAGGAATGGAAGTTTCGTCGTGCCATAACTCTTTTAGATGAATGGTTCAAAACTGGGCAAGCTGTTAAAGTCAATTGGGATGCTTTTGCGGAGAAAATAAAATGATTATCTTAAGTCCTTCTAGTAAATTTCGTGTTCGATATGAGGTAGCTGAAGGTCAACCTTATTCGCATCTGGATCGAATGATATTAAAGGCCGTTGCTGATAATTGTACTTCGCAAGAAAGTTTATCAAACATTTTTCAAATCCATCCGAGATTAATTATTCAGTCTTTAGTTACGCTTACTCAGGCAGGTTGGATTGCGCTTGGAAGTTCATCAGACGGACAATTTTTAATTACCCCGATGGGGAAAAATGCCCTCACGGATGAGAAATTACCTGAATTCATTGAGAAGACAACAAGAATTTCCTACGTGCTTCTTGATAGAGTGACTGGAGTTGTAATCCCTGAAAATCAGGTTCCGTACACCAATAAATTATTATTACAAAGGCGGAACTTGTTTGATAATCGTGTATGTCTGAAAATGGAGTTATTCGATAATAAGATTGATGAAGGTGAGATAATCCATATGGTACCTAGAGGGAAGGGGCAGCGCCTACATTGGGTTGGTCCTATTGAAATGGTCACAAAAGGACAGGACTATATTTTGGTTGATTTCGATGAAGTTAAGCAGCAAATTGTCAACCTGCCATCAAGGTTGGCTGATGCATTGTTGCCATATGTAACGATAAAAGCTAGTGAGATTCGCTTTCTTCAGGAAAAAGAGGTCTCTCAAATTTCACACGATAATTGGATGTCGGGAGAGTTTAATGAAATCACCCTTGGGGCTCGTGCGGAATTGCCTGATCCACTAGCTGATTACCTTAATTTCGAATGGAAACTAAGTGACTTAATAGTTGGTGAGATAGAGCATGAAAACCAATTGCATGACGCCTTAAGTCAAGCAAAAAGCGTTTTGTACATCGCTTCAAGCAGTGTTTCTGCAAAACGAATAGCGGAACTAGTTGAGCCAATTTCTTTGGCGTTAAAGCGTGGCGTTGATATACATATTTTGAGAGGGATCAAAAGCGACGCTGAAAGTGTTCAGTTGATATCTGAAATAGCTGATAAAGAGTCTTCTATAGGTAAAGGGAAAATCATTGCAAATCGCATGGCGGCACAGTCAAATGTTAGGTTCATACTTTGGGACGTTCCAAGTGGAGAGTTTAATGCCATAGTTGGTTCGTATGATTGGTTAAGTCAACTGCAGGTAAGGCATGATGTTGGTATTCGTGTTAACAATCAGTTGCTAGTCGCTTATTTAGCGCGTCATGCTGCGGGTCTGTGGGTTGGAACTCGCGGTGAGTCGTTGTCAAGTGTTCCAGATCGGTGGAGACGTATTGCGACAGGAGTTGAGAATAACGTGGATTTGTTTTCTGAACTTGCAAGTAATAAAGAGATTAAGGCGAAGTTTTTCTTTACGCAAGAACATTTTGCTTTACGGTATAAATGGATACAACAAAATAAGTCAGACCTTATGATCGCATCTCCGATGATGACAGACTTGATTTTCCCCATGCTTCAAAAACGTAAATCCGCCAGAAATGGTGAAATATCGGATACGAAACTATATTATGCTGAGTTGCCTGAGAAATACAAAGAAGATTTCTTGATTTCTGGTGCTGCAGTCAAAGTGAAAGATTTATCTGGTAGTTTTATTGTGTCTGATAATCAGGTTTGTGTTAGCAGTTTTAATTTTTTGGCAGATGTGTTTGAAAAGAAGCAAAATATTAAAGAACTAGGGCTGACGATAACGGGTGGCAGTGTTGGTGTGCAAGTTAGAGAAAAATTATTAAAACTTTTGGAGGCTGGGTAATATAATGTTTTGAGAAAACTCTATGGTGAATCTCTTTGTGGAAATAAAAACCTAAACTCGTAAATAGTTGTGTTACAGACAGGCGTAATCTAATCTGTATGCAGTCATAATAAAAAAGAAGATTGAGAATTTAATCAGTTTTCAATCTCCTTTTTTATTCTAATCCACCGTCAAGGTTTTACTCAAATTCCTCGGGAAATCGGGATCAAACCCGCGCAACACGCTCATGTGATATGAAAGCAACTGCAACGGCAGCACTCCCAACAACGCGCTGATCTGCGCATCCGATTTGGGGATGACAACCAGGTCATCGCCGTTGGCGCGCAGGCGGGCATCCTCTTCCGCAATGGTGATCGTACGTGCGCCGCGGACTTTCACTTCGTTGATCCCGCTGATGATGAGCGGCACATCGTTCGGCCCCGCAGAGAAGATGATCGGAAATCCCTTGCTCACTGCGGAGAGCGGTCCGTGTTTGAACTCGGTCGAGAGCATGCCTTCGCAATGGGCATACGTGATTTCTTTTAATTTCAACGCGCCTTCCAAAGCGATCGGATAGGTCGCGCCGTAGCCGAGACAGTACATATCGTTCCACTCGTTGATGTCCTTGGCAATCGCTTCGATCTGCGGCCCGACCATCTCAATCGTCTGCTCCATCAATTCAGGGATACTATCAATCGCTCGTCCTGAGCGGAGCGAGTGATCTCCGAGCGCAGTCGAAGGACCAGCGAGTCGATACGCCAGATACAGGAATGTCACGACCTGGTTGGTAAATGTCTTCGTGGCTGGCACGCTGATTTCGTATCCGCAGCACAAGGGTAGACAGAACGAAGTCGCCTTCGTCAACGTCGAGCCCACCACGTTCGCCAATCCAAAACAAGCCATGCCGCGCTTCTCGGCGGCTTCCAACGCGTTGAGCACATCCTTGGTCTCGCCCGATTGGCTGACGAAAATCCCCACGTCTTCATACCCCACCGCGGGCGCGTATTGCGCGATGAACTGCGGCGCAAGCACGGGGATGGCGGTCAGCCCCGCCAGTTGCGCGATGTACACCGAGCCCACCGCCGCCGCGTGATAACTCGTACCGCATCCGATCAAATACAAATGACGCGCGTTCTTCATCTTTTCGACCAACGGCTGCACATCGGGGCTGCCATCCAACAAGTGGATTAACTCACGCGCGACTTGTGCCTGCTCGTGGATTTCTTTCAACATAAAATGCGGATACCCACCCTTCTGCACCGCATCCATCGACTCCGTAACTGTTTCTGGCATTCGTTGAACTATTTTTCCATCTTTGACAGAGCGCACTTCCACGCGGTCTGCCCACAGCGTCACGATCTCCCCATCCTGCGGGCGGATGACTTCGCGCGTGAGCGGCAATATCGAAGGCAAGTCAGACGAAAGACAAGTGAAGCCATCGCCGATTCCGATCACCATGCCCGAACCTTTTTTGAACGCATACAACTTGTCATCATTCGCGCGCCCGATCACGAAAGCATAATCGCCCTGCAAATCACCATACGCGAGTCGAATCGCATCAATGAATTCATATCCGCGGCTGATATATCTTTCCACCGCATGGACACAAGTCTCGCCATCATTCTGCGAACGGACAGTCATCCCCTCCGCCATGAATTCCAAACGCAGCTCCACATTGTTCACCACATTGCCATTGTGCGCGCCAACCATGTCACCATTTGAATCCAAATGCGGCTGGCTATTAACTTGCGACGGCTCGCCAAACGTCGCCCAGCGCAACTGCGTAATCCCGCGCTGTCCACGCATTTCCGCGATGTTATATTTCGCCGCTACTGAATCCACCTTGCCCACATCTTTTCGCAGATCGATCTTGCCATTGTTCAACGTCGCCGCACCGACAGAGTCATATCCGCGGTATGTGAGTCGTTCCGCTGCCGCGATCAAAATAGGCCCGAGCGCTTCTTCTTTATTGGTAATGTAACCGAAAATTCCGCACATGGTTTTTTATCTCCTGTCAAATTCATACTCGGTGGTTGAGTAGCCCCGCATGTTCTTCGCGGGGCGTATCGAAACCACCATGTAATTTGAGTACTCTTGTTAATTGGTGGTTTCGATACGAGCGGGAAGAGCACCCGCTCTACTCAACCACCGAATTGCCTATGCTATCTCATGGATTATATGCCATCCCCCGCCCCCGAATAGATGACGTTACTCATGCAGTAAGAAGTACCTTCCTCCGCGCGTTCTGATACAACAAGGAGTGATTATGTCAGTTCGCGGCGCTTCAAAAATTATTGTAGATACTTTGCTAACCTGGGACGGAATGGAAACCCATCCGCACCGCTTCGGCGGGACTGAATTTCGCATCGGCAAACGCGAGATCGGTCACATCCACGGTGACTCGCTTGTGGATATCCCATTCCCAACAAAGATACGAGATGAGATCGTCGCGGCAGGCGAAGCACTACCGCATCACATCTTGCCCGAAACAGGTTGGGTGAGTTTTTATCTGCGCGAAGAGGGAGATGTGGAACATGCACTTGCCCTGCTCAAACGCTCTTACGAAATTGCATTGAAGCAGAAAAGCAGAGTCTAAGACATGTCATTCTGAGGAGCCGCGTAGCGGTGACGACACTTGCACCGCACACAAGTGCAGATGAGAATCCCAGATTACAGAGCAATCCTCATTTCAAAGGCGAGATTCTTCGCTCCCCGCGAAGCGGGTCGCTCAGAATGACAAAGGAGAGATAAAATACTTGACAAAGTCAAGTATTTTTGATTTAATGTGCGCATGAAGCCAGATCAGGAATTAGTAGAAAAAATCAGAAGCTTCAACCGCTTCTACACAAATGTCATCGGGCTGCTGGATCAGTATTTCCTTGACAGTCCATTCTCCCTTACCGAAGGACGGGTACTCTACGAAATCTGTAACACCGAAGAATGTTCGGCCAAAAAGATCAGGGAAAACATCGTCATAGACGAAGGGTATCTTAGCCGCATTCTGGAAAGTTTCTCAAAACGCGGCTTGATTAAGAAGACCCCCTCACCAAAAGATGGACGTTTGCGAATCATCGTCCCAACCGAAAAGGGAAAGAGAGAATTCGCAAATCTGAATAACAACTCGAATAGTTTGATTTCTCAACTGATTGGGAAATTATCGGAAGAGGAACGCGAAAACCTTTTGAACAAGATGGAAGGAATCCGCATTCTGCTGGAGAAAGCCAAATGAACAATATTTCCCTCGATGATATTTCCATTCGCACTGAGTTTCGACCTGGTGACATAGGCTATGTCACCTATATGCATGGGGCGTTGTATCACAGGGAATATAACTATGGTCTTCAATTTGAGAACTATGTGGCGAAAGGCCTGTGCGAGTTCCACGAAAAATACAACCCCAAACGAAACCGCATTTGGGCCTGTGAATATAACGGCCGCATGATCGGTTTCCTTCTTTTAATGGATCGCGGCAAAGCCGCGCAATTACGTTATTTTCTGATCGACCCCGAATATCGCGGCATCGGCCTCGGCTCAAAACTTATGAGCCTGTATATGGATTTTCTGCATGAGTGCGGCTACAAAGAATCTTATCTCTGGACAACGCACGAACTTTCCACCGCCGCGTTCCTGTACAAGCGGCTTGGTTTCAAATTGACCGAAGAAAAGGAATCAACATCGTTTGGCAAGCCATTAAAGGAACAGCGCTATGATTTAGTGCTTCCCTAAATTTCAAATTCTCATTTTCATCGAACGGAAAAATAGGTTGTACTCAGCTTCCCATCGAGTCATCGAAATGGGAACCATATCCGTTTAAAACGCGGCTCCTTCATGGTTTTCACCCTACAGAATAAAAGCAAAATCGCCAACACCTGTCATAACTGAAAATACAGCAGATTGGTTTTGGTTATAAAATATCTGGAATTGCCATTGGAGGGCGCCATGAAAAAAAGTTCAAAACTTCTGTTTGTGCTCCTGTTTTTTCTCGGACTCGCTTGCAGTACTGTCACGGGTGGGACAAGTCCAATTCCTAATTCCAATCCAATATCAACTTCGATCCCGCCAACGGTTTTTGAGGAACCCTCTGTTCCCACAGTCATCCCCACTCCGTTTGACCCGCTGACAGGCGCGGGCGATGTGACCCGTACCATCCTCACCTACGATGACCTGATGACAGGCTCCAGCGCTTCGCCATTGGATGATTCCGCTTTTGCCTTGCCAGCCAATGCCGCGCCGCCCGCCTTCACATTGCGGGGAAAAATTGACCTTGCTGGAGAATCCAATGCTGGCGGATTTTTATTACTGCGCGATGATTTTTCCTACAGCAGCGACTCAAAGTGGGAGCATCTTCCCGAGATGAGTTTTGAGTTTGTGCAGAGCGGCAGTCACCTGATCCCCGTGGATCAAAGCCTTGTGTATACGGGCCATGCTCATTGGAATACCACGACCGCCCCAGGGCGTGCCTGGCAGGAAGCGAATGATCAGGGATTTTCCCGAGCCTCCTTCCCGTTCGCATTGATCGAGCGCAATCAGAACTGTGTGCATAACGGCGTCATGACATTCCTCTTTAATGACACCTCCATCTCAAATATCCGTTACCAGATCACACAGGAAACCTGCATGTATCATAAGTTCGATATGTGGGGGCAACTCAAAGCGACATACACGCCCGCGCCTGTCGCCAATGCTGACGCTGTCATCGCCGCGCATTTTGACTGGCTCGAAAATCTTTTGCCCACCAAACCCCTTTCTGCGCTACAGCAGGATTATCCGAACGCGAATATCAATGAAGCCTTTATCCCCATAGGCATCACGCCTGAACATACCACCACCTTTGGCGTATATTACAACGGCGTGAATTATGTTTCGGTGTGCAACACGCGTTATGGCGAATATCCATATTGTTTGGAAATGCGCCTGCCTTCCTATTCCACCGCCAAATCTGCTCTGGCTGGAGTTGCATATATGCGCCTGGGTCAATTGTATGATCCCAAC
This sequence comes from Anaerolineales bacterium, assembly GCA_013140605.1. GTDB lineage: Bacteria > Chloroflexota > Anaerolineae > Anaerolineales > Villigracilaceae > Villigracilis. The sequence goes on along the minus strand of JABFSL010000068.1, from coordinate 8,407 downwards.
CTCGCGGATATTCTTGTCAAGGATTATCTTCCTCAGGCAGGGAACGATTGGGCAAACGTCACGCTCGGCAACGCGCTCGACATGACCACAGGCCATTACGCGCTTCCTACTTATATGTTCGATGAATATAGCGGGGTCATTTCCAGCAAATTTATTGTTGCCGAATCACATGCCGAAAAACTTTCGAATGCGCTCAGTTTCCCCGCCAGGGGCAGCCCGGGCCAAGTGTGGGTCTATCACTCCACTGATACATACATCGCCACGCAAACCATGTTTGAATACCTTAACCAAAAATCCAATGGCCTTGACCTCTTTGAGATGCTGGTGAATGATATCTTCATTCCTCTGCATTGGAGCGCTGGTTCCCTTTCTTCCCTGCGTACCGAAAACAGCGCCAGCGGCAGGCCGTTTGGAAGTCATGGAATGTTTTACACCCAGGATGACATTGCCAAACTCGCCTCTTTTCTGACCGATAAAGCGGGCAAGGTTAACAATGAGCAGATCCTGAATCCCGACTTGCTGGCCGATACCATGCAGCTCGACTCGCGAGATCGGGGAATTCGCACAAGCGCTTATGATTTTATGTATAACAATAGTTTCTGGGCCAAAGAATATACATCCCCCTGCTCGAACTATGTGGTCTTCATGTCTGGCTATGGCGGTATTTCCGTTGCCATGCTCCCCAACGGCGCAACCTATTACATGTTCAGCGATAACGGCGAGTTTCTTTTTGACAGCGCCGTAAATGAATTAACCAAACTCGCTTCGGTGTGTAAATAATTTTTTGGGATGTCTGCCTTATGGATTTTTCCAACGTCTTGAATCTTAACTATCCCACGGAGCGACTCCACGCCCATGCCCGCTTCGCAGCGACCCGAGAATTGGTTCTGCCAAATTTGGCAATATCTCCGCTGTAGCCGCCAGCAAACCAAAACACCCCGCGATCATCATGTCACCAAATGGGACAGCGAAATAAGGGCGTAACTCCCCCCTCTCCCCCGGGGAGAGGGCAGGGGTGAGGGAAAACATACTCCGCCTCGGCCCTGTCACCACCACATCAAATTCATCCTTCCCAAACTCAAATGGATTCGTGCCATACACCAGTGCGCCATGACCCATGTCATCAAAAATATCCTGATGCTTGAGTGAACCATCAGCCAAGGCGCGGATATATTTTTCCAGTTTGGGTAAGTCTATTTCACCTGTGTGATGTTCGAAGACTCCTTCGATTCCGTCACCCAAACGAAATGCCAGCGTATGGAAATTCCCCACGTTGACAATGATCTTACGTTTGCGCCTCATCACCGTTGGATCAAAATTAGCACCCAACACAGCCGCAGGCGCGGTATCCATCACCACCAGCGGACAGGGTAACTCATGGGCCGAATCCGCTACGGATTGAAGCCGCGTCATAATTTTAGGAATGTCATTTGAAAGATAGGCAAATGCCGAAAGCGAATTCTTTTCTTTGATTCTTTCATCAAGATAATCAAATCGAAATTGCCTGTCTGAAACCCCCGCAGGTGCATTGCCATGATCGAAGACTGCCACAGCAATTGCAGATAGATCATCCAGAGAAACGCCATAATCTTTGAACGTCTTGGAGATCAACTCGAAATCGAAGTCCTTCAACTCATATCTCGTAACTTGTAACTTGTTACTCTCTTCTTCCGAAACAATCTTTATCCCCAGCTTCTCCACCTTATCCAACTCATCATTCAGTGTCGTTGCCGCCGAGGGAGTCATATACACGGGAATTCCCGCACGGGCGTATTCTTCGATTGCCCATGCCGAGGGGCCACCTCCCATTTGGTGTCCAGTGAGCAGGATGGGGCGGCGCGAAGCGTGAAGCGCCTGCTTGAGACGGCGATGAATCATCATGGTAGGCGAAGGCAGAACGAGTTTGAATCCGTTCTCGATGTCGAGATTCGAATCGTAAAGAAAAATATCCTGCGTGCCTGTGCCGATGTCTACCGTTAATATTTTCATGTAATTTCCGTTTACTCAGTGCGTCGCACCAGACGGGTGGGATTTTTCTGGTTAAGAAACCGAATCCTGCCGATTTGGATTCTCCAATTAAGTGAGGTGCGACGCACCCTCTGGCTAAATTTCAATCCCAAGCCATTGACGAATGAAATAGCCAATGACAAATGAGAACGCGGCCACACTGAGACTCAAGCCAGCCATTTCAATAAACCGTTCGCGGAAGGACTCGCCTTTGGCAACTGAGATGTAATAATTGAATACTGCGATAATGACAACGGCTGTGGTGAGCGAAATGGCAAGGTCAATGTAATAGTTGTCGAGAAGCAGATAAGGCAGGATGAGCAAGGTGACGGTGGTGATATAGGCGATGCCTGTGTATACGGCAGCGCGCACTGGATGTTTGCTTGTCTTTTCGGAACGGGTGGATAAATATTCGCTGGCGGCCATGGAAAGGGAGGCGGCAATGCCGGTGATGAGTCCTGAAAGGGCGATCAATTTTGTGTTTTGCAGGGCAAGCGTCAGCCCGGCCAGAGCGCCTGTTAATTCCACGAGGGCATCATTGAGGCCAAGTACCACCGATCCAGCGTATTGCAGCCGCTCTTCATCCAGCATTTCTATGAGCTTTTCTTCGTGGATGTTTTCCTCCTCCTGATATTTCGCGGCTTCAGGAATTACGCTTGCAACATCGGCGTAATTTCCCTGTGCGGCTTGCTCGCCCATTTCCATCAATTTAACGCCAAAGGTGAAACCAAAAACGATGCTGATGATGTAGTAAAACCAGACAAAGAACCAGCGCGGCTGAACTTCGACCTTTGAATATTCCTGCCAGCCCTCATAGTGACGCAGTTCATCCTCTGCGATCTGGTCCAGAATTTTGGCATTCTCTTCTGATTTAATGTGTTTTGCCAGGCGTTTATAAATGTGATATTCCGTGATCTCTGTTTGTTGAAAGAGGATCACTTTCCGGCGAATGTCTTCGCTTAGCTGCATAATAAGGTCTCCTTGACTTGAATTTATCATTGCAATTGTAAGCTATTTTATAAATGAAAAGATGCACCTTGCGATGCATCTTTTCATTTATTAGCGAATAAAACCACTGCCTACGGCAGTGAGTCCCATGAAAAGGTTCTACCGTGAATAGTAATTGGATGTGGGTATGATGGGTCACCCTGGAAGGTGTGCAACAATCCAAAGGAGACCCATCATGACCTCACGATTTAGGAAGTTATCACACTCGCTGTATGAGTGCAAGTACCATATAGTATTTTGTCCGAAGTATCGCTATCGGGTATTCAAAGATGCGATAGTTGAATATGTCAGGCAACAAGTGTATCAACTGTGCAAGCAAAAGGAGCAGGTGGTTGTTTACTCCTTTTGCATGACGAAGTACCAATATCGCCTGTTATCCAAATGAGGCAGGCCGTTTGGTGAATCGGGTGATAAACCCGCGAAGTGATAGAACTGTTTATGAAGGATGGCTGGCACATATTTTTTGACCAGTTGAATGCGGCGTTCGCGGTCCAATTCCATGGCCTTCAAAACGTTTTCAGTGATGTCTTCCTCCTTGATCAGTTTCAATCCCATGGCTTTTAATTGCGCATGCCAGATCTGAATTTTTTCTTCATAGCGCAGATCTGTGTAAAGAAAATATCCGTTGGGCTTGAGCACACGTTTGACGTGCTCAAAGAATTTTGTGATGTTGGGATAATACAGGGAAGCCTCAACATTCATGACCACATCAAAGGAATTGTCCGGGAAGTTGAGCGCTTCGGCGTTGCCGTGATGGAATTTAAGGCCGTCCAATTTATATTGATTGCGGCAAAATTCAATGGCGCGTGAGGAAAAATCCACGCCGATATAGGATCTGGGTTTGAAGTAGCGCATGATGAAACTTGCCCCGCCTCCGCGCCCGGAACTGACCTCAAGCGCATCGCGGCCTGACCAGTCAATTGCCTTGGCGACATGATGATACAACTGCATTGGATAGCGATGGATCTCATCTTCAGCTTTGAGGGGGAGAGGTTCCTGTCCCTGATGGTGGGCTGTATAACCGAAATTCATAAAGATGGCATTCTTGTCCCTGTCTATGGTCGAGACCATTTCATATTGCAGGCGTGTGAGCCAGCTTTTGATATTCGGGAAATTGTGAAATAACAGCTTGTTAAGCATATCTCTCCTCTGGGTTTGATTTGTAAAGAGCGCCCAAAGGCGCTCTTTTGAAGATTGGTTGCCACGTATTATAACCCTGCGGTTGTGGGGAAGTTAGCATAATGAGAGATCACAGCGTACGTTTTTGATAGCATCAGGATATATCAAATAAAACAAAAACGGCTGCAAAGATGATTTGCAGCCGTTTTTGTTGAAAATACGGTCGTTATTTCAGTGATTCGTAATTCTCAGGCAGCCAACAGCACAACACCAATTCTCTCGCAGCCTTCACTTCATCCATTCTTCCGAAGGGAGTGATGTGCGGGGCGTCGTGGAGCAGCTCAGGCTGGGACTTGGCTTCTTCCGCGATCTTGATCAGCGCCTCGGCGAAACGATCCAGCGTGTCTTTGTTTTCGGTTTCGGTGGGTTCGATCATCAATGCTTCGTGGACGATGAGCGGGAAGTAGTTCGTGGGTGGGTGGAAGTTGTAGTCCATCAGGCGCTTGGCAATATCCAAAGCGCGGACATCACTACCAGCGAACTGACCTTCGGCTACGAATTCATGCATGCAGATGCGGTCATACGGGATGGTATATGTGCCGCGCAATTTTGCCTGGAGATAATTGGCATTCAATACTGCGTATTGCGAAATATCTTTCAAGCCGTCAGGTCCGTGCATCGAGATGTAAGTGTATGCGCGGACGAGTCCGCCGCCGAAGTGGCCGTGGAAGGCTTTCATGCGCCCGATGGATTTCTTGGGTGTGACGAAACCATACAATGGCGCAGTTTCATCATCGCCTTCTTCGATGATACCGACCAACGGGGAGGGCAGGAAATCCAAGAGGCGTTCACTGACACCGACGGGACCGGAACCAGGTCCGCCGCCGCCGTGCGGGACGGAGAAGGTCTTGTGCAGGTTGATGTGCATTACGTCAAAGCCGAGATCGCCAGGGCGGACAATGCCGAGCAGCGCGTTTAAGTTTGCGCCATCGCCATACATCAGGCCGCCGCATTTATGAACCAATGCGATCACTTCTTCAATGTGTTCATCGAACATGCCAAGCGTATTGGGATTGGTCAACATCATGCCAACGACGGTATCGTCACAGGCGGCTTCGAGGGCTTTCAGGTCAACATTGCCGCGCGCATCTGATGGGATGGTGACAACGCTGAATCCCAACATGCCAGCCGATGCGGGGTTTGTCCCATGTGCGGCATCGGGGATTAACATCTTGGTGCGTTTGCTGTCGCCGCGTGATTTGTGATAGGCTGCCATCATCAGCACGCCAGTAAATTCTCCATGTGCGCCAGCGGCGGGCTGCAGAGTCATGCCAGCGAATCCGCTGATCTCTTTCAGCCATTCCTGCAGTTCGTACATCAAAACCAGATTGCCTTGCACGGTTTCGATCGGCTGTAGCGGGTGAGTGTAAAGGAAGCCCGGCAGGCGGCAGGTGTCTTCGTTGATCTTCGGGTTGTATTTCATGGTGCAGGAGCCCAAAGGATAGAAGCCATCGTCCACGCTGTAGTTGAATTTGCTGAGCTTTGTGTAATGGCGGACTACGTCCACTTCGGCGAGCTCGGGCAGGGGCAACTCAGAGCGCAGTAAATTCTTGGGAGGCAGAGCAGTCTCAGGTACGTCTGAGGCGGGCATGGTCACGCCGAGTCGACCGGGGGAGGAAAGTTCAAAGATGGTGGGTTCCATAATCGTAGCCATTATTCCATCTCCTTTAAAACTTCCACGAGCGTGTCAATTTCCTGTTTGCTGTTCATTTCGGTGAACGCCATCAGGATGTGATTTTCGAGCGAGGGATAATCCTTGCCGAGATCGTAGCCGCCGAAGATGCCGTGTTCGAGCAAATATTCGTTGACTTCGCTGGCAGGCTTGGGGCAGCATAAAACAAATTCATGGAAGAACGGCTCACTAAAGCAAAGACCGAAGCCGTCGATCTGGCTGAGTTGGCTCGCGGCGTAATGCGCTTTTTGGTAGCAGAGATTTGCGACTTGGCTCAAACCAGTCTTGCCAAGCGTTGACATGTAAACTGCGGCGGCAAGCGCAAGCAATCCCTGATTGGAACAAATGTTGGATGTGGCGCGTTCGCGTTTGATGTGTTGTTCGCGCGCGGTGAGAGTCAACACGTATGAGCGCTGCCCGCGATTATCAACGGTTTCGCCGATGAGACGCCCGGCCATTTTGTGAACATAGGATTTTTTCGTGGTGAAGAATCCGAGATACGGTCCGCCGTACCAGAGTGGAATTCCGAATGGCTGAGCTTCGCCGACGACAATATCCGCACCCATGGAGGCGGGAGTCTTGAGCATGAGCATCGCAGTTGGATTCGCAACGATGCAAACCAGCGAACCTTTTGCATGCGCATCTTCGATGAGTTTTGTGTAATCGTGGATGCGTCCGAAGAAATCGGGATATTGCACGACGACGAGCATTGTGTTTTCATCGACGAGCGACATCATTGCTTCGGGCCCGGCTTCGGGGTCAATGGATACATCGTCCCCGACCTCTTCCACGCCCATGCCTTGAGTGTACGTGCGGATGACTTCGCGGTACTGCGGGTGGACAGCGGGAGAGAGAACAACCTTCTTGCGTTTGCCGCGGAATTGGGCATAGGCGAGACCCACTGCTTCGGCGGCGGCGGTTGCGCCATCGTAGTGAGAGGCGTTCGACACATCCATGCCGGTCAGGTTGGTCATCAGGGATTGATATTCAAAGATGGCCTGCAATGTGCCTTGTGAAATTTCGGGTTGATACGGTGTGTAGGCTGTGTAGAATTCGCCGCGACGAAGCATGTGATCCACTACTGAGGGAACATAGTGGTTGTATGCGCCCGCGCCGAGGAAGGAGATCATGTGCTCGCGCACGTTTTCATTTGTGTTCGCCATTTCACTTAAGAGTGAAGCGGCTTCCATTTCGGTCAATGCGGGGGGAAGGTCAAGTTCGGGAAAGCGGTGTTTTTGCGGAATGGCGTCGAAGAGATCATCGAGCGATTTGACACCGACCGTTTTGAGCATCGCATCCCGTTCGTTGGGGGAAATCGGGATATAGGTCATTATTACCTCTTATCGCAGGGGCGGGGTTACCCCGCCCCTACATATTAATTAATGCGCTCTTCCTGCACAATCGGTTTCATATGCGGCGGCGTCCATCACATCACCAGCTGTGCCGCCTTCAACCTTGATCATCCAGCCTTCGCCGAATGGGTCGGAGTTAAGGATTTCTGGCTTATCTGAAAGTCCTTTGTTCACAGCGCTGACTTTCCCTGCGGCGGATGCGTAAATTTCTGCGGAGGCTTTCACTGATTCAACGGAAGCAATTGCTTTACCAGCGGTCACTTCATCACCTTCTTCGACGAGCAGTTCAACGAAGACGATGTCAGAGAGCTGGCTTTGGGCAAAGTCGGTGATGCCCATTGCACCTGTGGCTGGGTCGAACCATTCATCGGATTTTGTATACTTGAGGTTGGAAGGAACGTTCATTGTTGGTTTCTCCTTTAGTGTTTTGGAGTGCACCCAACAGCAAGCTGTTGGACTCCAGAGGGGGAATTGGCGAATCAAAAGAGGACGTGCGATTATAGAATCGCGCGTCCTCTGTAATGGAACCTGAGAGATTATTTAGTCGGTTTGTCGCTTAATCTGCTGGTCGCTTGGTCGTTTTGCCTTTGACCGCATGACTAGTTGACTATTCGACTATTTGACCATCAGACTAAATTTACACCGTCGGTGTCTCGATGGATTGAGACTTTCCAGAGCCTTATGCGGATGCAGGGTCCTTTTGCCTGAGAGATTCGTCTGGCTTCGCCTGTTCCCAGATTTGCACCTTCGGCGCTCTATTCGTAGATTTCGACGACTAAAGTCGTCACTACGTTTTGAGTCTCTTCCCTGTAACCCGTTCAATTATTTTTTGATTCTACGGTTGAGAGGGTTGAGAGTCAAGGGACAAATATCCCTATTAATTACAACAGCCGCCTTTGCTTCAAGAAAGGCGGCTGGATGTTTATTACTTATCGGCGATCTTGCGTCCGCGTTTTGGTTTGGCAGGCTCTTCTGTTGGTTCCGCTAAAACAGGCTCAATGGGTTCGGGAAGTATTTCATCCATGGGCTCGGGTGTTGGCGCTGCGGGTGTCGAAACCTGCACCCCGTTGATCTGGTTAAAATATTCCCTGACATTCACATCGTTATAAAAGATGAGGGATAGAATGCCGACCACCATCGAAAAGACATTGCCAATTAAGAATGTAAGGATCTGAAGAACGGCAATGGA
>JABFSL010000028.1 GCA_013140605.1 Anaerolineales bacterium | reverse complement strand
CTGGGGACAATGTGAACCTGACAGTCGAGTTGATTGTCCCTGTAGCACTTGAGCAGGGTTCCAAGTTCGCTATTCGTGAAGGCGGTCTCACCGTCGGTGCGGGTGTCGTTACGAAAATCATTCAGTAGGTGAGATATGATGGCTAAACAAAAAATACGTATCCGCCTTAAAGCATATGATCATCGTGTTCTTGATCAATCTGCCAAACGAATTGTTGAAACTGCTGAACGTACTGGTGCCCATGTAGTTGGCCCCGTGCCCTTGCCAAGCAAGACAGAACGCTTTACAATACGTCGCTCTGCATTTATTGACAAGGACTCGCATGAGCATTTTGAGATCCGCACACACAATCGTTTGATTGATGTCCTGGATCCAGATTCGAAGACAATTGATATGTTAATGCGTTTGAACCTGCCTGCGGGTGTGGATATCGAGATCAAGATTTAATTAGTAAATAACTCCGCATATTTTGCGGATTATGAGACAGCGCAAGAGTAGGTCTGTGTTGTAGAACCGACACAACCGCTTCGCACCAGACCTTCTGACTGCGCTGCACGGAGATGATGCGGCCGTTTGCCCCGGCTGGCAGTCTCGTCAATATCTTCTAAAGGAGAAAATTGAGTATGTTGAAAGGGCTAATTGGTAAGAAGATCGGCATGACCCAGATCTTCGATGAGCAAGGTGTTGCCTATACGGTAACACTCATCGAAGCTGGGCCATGTTATGTTACCCAGGTACGTATGCCGGAGAAAGAGGGTTATTCTTCCGTGCAACTGGGCTTTGGCGAAGCGAATCCTAAGCGCTTAACAAGCGGTCAATTGGGTCACTTAAAAGCCAATGAGATTTCCCCTGTGCGTTATTTGCGTGAATTTCGTGCCAAGAATCATGAGCTAAAAGTTGGCGACAAAGTAACTGTTGCCGATGCTTTTGCTGTTGGCGAACGCGTGGATGTGATCGGTGTCAGCAAAGGCAAGGGCTTTGCCGGTGTTGTAAAACGCTACCACTTTCACGGTATGAACGCCACACACGGTACATCTGACCGCAATCGCGCACCCGGTTCTAGTGGATCGGGTACTACACCAGGTCGCGTCTATAAAGGACACCGAAACTCGGGCCATATGGGCGTGGATCGCGTTACTGCTCAGAACATCAAAGTTGTCATGGTGGACGCGGAACGTAATTTACTCGCCATTAATGGCGCGGTTCCCGGCGGCAAGGGTAGTCTCGTCATGATCAAGGAAGCGCGCAAGCAATAGGCGCGCAGGAAACGGGAGCCAAATAACCATGAAAGTAGATGTTCTTGATTTGAAGGGTCAGAAAGTTCGCGAGTTCGAATTACCCGCGGCGCTTTTTGAAGCCCCAGTAAATATAGACCTGATGCATCAGGCGTACACCCGCCAGATGGCGAATGCCCGTCTTGGCACACATCAGACCAAAGTCCGCGGAGAAGTTAGAGGCGGTGGTCGTAAGCCGTTCAAGCAGAAGGGTACTGGCCGAGCCCGCACGGGGTCAACGAATGCGGCGCAATGGGTTGGCGGTGGTCGTATTCACACCCCGCATCCACGCAGCTATGAGCAGAGTATGCCTAAGAAAATGCGGCTGGCCGCACTTCGTTCTGCATTATCCGCCAAGGCTGCAGATGCAGGTATTGTGGTTGTGGATGGATTTGATATTACAGAAGCCAAGACCCGCGTTATGGCTGAAGTATTGAGCAATTTGGTCGGCACTTCGACAGCCCTAATTTTAATGCCTGTCAAAGATCAGAATTATGATACGGTGATGCGTTCCGCTGATAACATTGAGAGCGCCAAAGTATTGCTCGCAAGTTATTTGAATGTGCGTGATGTACTTGGTTTCGACAAAGTCGTCCTGCCGCTCAAAACTATCGATGCGCTTGTCGCGCACCTAGGATAAAGGAGAAGGACATGACTACTATTTATGATGTCCTCGTCCGCCCATTGGTAACTGAGAAATCCAGCTACCAATCAAGCAAACTGAGCCAATATTCATTTGTTGTTGCGGATAAAGCAACACGCACCCTGGTGAAAGATGCAGTGGAAACACTGTTCGATGTCACTGTGGAGCGCGTAAATATTCTCAATGCGCCTGCAAAACGCAGCCGCCGCACCCGCTCTCGTCGTTTATTGGTGCGCCGTGCTTCATTCAAAAAGGCGATTGTGACCCTGGCCGAGGGAAGTAAACCCCTCGAGATCTTTGAAGGGGTGCAATAATGGCAGTGAAAAAATATAAACCAGTCACACCCGGTATGCGTGACATGACTGGCTATACCTTTGAAGAAATTACCAAAAGCACACCTGAGCGTTCGTTGCTCGTTACCAAGCAAAACTACGGTGGCCGCAATGCTCAAGGTCGTGTAACCGTTCGACATCGCGGCGGCGGCGCTCGGCGCTTTATCCGTATTGTGGATTTCAAACGCGAAAAGCATGGTATTCCTGCGAAAGTGGCAGCGATCGAATATGATCCGAATCGCACGGCTCGTCTTGCCCTTCTTTTCTATGTGGATGGTGAGAAGCGATACATTCTTGCGCCCTTGGATTTGAAGGTTGGCGATTCAATTACTTCTGGCCCTAACGCGGAAATTCGCCCTGGCAACTGCCTTCCAATTAGCAATATCCCTGTTGGTACTTTGATCCATAATATTGAACTCAAAGCAGGGAAAGGCGCACAGCTCGTTCGCTCAGCAGGTGGGGCTGCGCAATTGCTGGCCAAGGAAGGCGATTTTGCCCAGATTCGTATGCCTTCTGGTGAGGTTCGCCTCATTCACCAGGTATGTTACGCAACAATCGGTCAGGTTGGTAATCTTGACCACAGTAACGTGAAACTGGGTAAAGCTGGACGCAAGCGCCACATGGGCATTCGCCCCACAGTTCGTGGTACAGCAATGAGTCCACGCGACCATCCTCACGGTGGTGGTGAAGGTCGCCAGCCAATCGGTCTTGCTGGTCCCAAGAGCCCGTGGGGTAAGCCCACTCTCGGCAAGAAGACTCGCCGCAACAAGAAGACCGACCAGTACATCGTGCGCCGTCGTAGTAAGACGAGCCGCTAAGAATTAGACGAGGTACGTAAAATATGTCAAGATCATTAAAAAAAGGCCCTTTCATTGAGACAAAACTGCTCAAGCGTATCGAGGCCATGAACCAGAAAAATGAAAAGAAAGTAGTCCGTACGTGGAGTCGCGCCTCTGTGATTTTTCCGCAGATGGTTGGACATACCATCGCCGTACATGATGGTCGCCGCCATGTACCGATCTACATTACCGAAAACATGGTCGGCCACCGATTAGGTGAATTTGCCCCGACGCGCACTTTCCGTGGTCACCAGACCAGCGAAAAAGCCGCCGCAGCCTAAGGAGAGTGAAAAATGCATGATATTCAAGCAAAAATGAACAATCTTTCTCTCTCCGCACAAAAGGTACGCCTTGTAATCGATATGGTCCGCGGAAAGAGCGCAAATGAGGCTTTGGAAATCCTTCGCTTCGTCAACAAGCGCGCTGCACTGCCTGTGCAAAAATTGGTTGCCTCTGCGGTAGCCAATGCCGAAGAAAACTTTGGCGTCAGCCGTGATGATCTGTTTGTAGCCAAGATTACCGCTGATGAAGCGCCCACTCGCAAGTGGAGACGTTTCGGCGCCCGTGGTCGTTTCAAGCCGGTATTGCGCCGCAGTTCACACGTGACAGTCATCTTGCGCGAGCGCGGAGCTTAAGGAGAATTTTATGGGTCGTAAAGTACATCCTATTGGTTTTCGTCTAGGGATCAATCAGCCCTGGGGTGGTCGTTGGTTTGCTGAAGGAAACACCTATCGTCAGCAATTGCACCAGGATTTTGCCATTCGCACTCTGTTGCTCGGCAAACTCTCGAAAGGTGGTTGGGCAGCCAGCGAAAAGGTTCGTGAGCTTCGCAAGCAAATGCCCGATGCTGTAAAAGATGGCAAGGCTGGTATTTCCAGGATTGATGTGGAACGCACTCCGGGCAAAGTCCGCATTTCAATTCACACCGCCAAGCCTGGTATTTTGATCGGACGCAAGGGCGAAGGCGTGAAGAAAATCCGCCAATCGCTTGAAGCACTGGTCGGCAAGAAGATCGAATTGGATATCAAAGAGATCTCTTCACCCGATACAGATGCCATGTTGGTCGCCAAGAACATTGCTGACCAGCTTGAACGCCGTATCGCCTACCGCCGTGCAATGAAACGTGCCATTCAGCAGGCCATCAAGCAGGGTGCCGAAGGGATCAAAATCCTGGTAGGCGGACGCCTGGGCGGCGCTGAAATGTCCCGAGACGTGTGGTTGCGCGAAGGCCGAGTGCCCCTGCAAACCCTGCGTGCCAACCTTGATTTCGCCACAACTGAGGCAGCCACCACGTATGGCCAGATCGGCATTAAAGTCTGGATATACAAAGGTGAAGTTCAGCCTGATGTTGAAGAAAAAGTCGAAGCGACAGAAGGCGTGTACGTCAGCGAGTAATCGCGACGTCGCCTGAGATGAGGTTTTTGATATGTTGATGCCAAAACGTGTAAAGTGGCGCAAGCAGATGCGCGGTCGCATGACAGGTAAAGCTCTTCGCGGTGCGGAGATTTCCTTCGGCGAGTTTGGTCTGCAGGCGTTGGAACCGGGCTGGATTACAGCCCGTCAAATTGAAGCGGCTCGCCGCACCATCGTGCGTGGAATGAAGCGCCGCGGTAAGATCTGGATCCGTATTTTTCCAGCCAAACCGTACACACACAAGCCGCCGGAGACCCGCATGGGTTCTGGTAAAGGCAACGTTGAATATTACGTTGCTCCTGTCAAACCTGGTCGTATTATGTTCGAGATCAGTGGTTTGGCCGAAGATATTGCGCTTGCGGCTTTGAAGAGTGCTCAGTATAAGTTCTCCATCAAGACCAAAGTTGTGGCCCGCCACGCAGGAGGAGAATAAAAATGAAGGCTATGAAAATGGAAGAGATCCGCAAACTGGCGGCGGAAGAGATCCGCATAAAGATCGCAGATTCACGCGATGAAATGATGAAACTGCGCTTTCAACAGGTCACAGGTCAGTTAACTGACTCCAGCCGCTTGACGATCCTGCGCCGTACCATCGCTCGCATGGAAACGTTCTTGCGCGAAGCAGAGCTCGCCGCTGTGGAAGGTGCATGATGAATAATCGTCGTCGTATGACTGGTGTGGTTACCAGCAACAAAATGACCAAGACTGTTGTGGTGGAGATCACTCGCAAATTCCGTCATCCTCTCTATCAGAAGGTGGTGTACTCCAGCACGCGCGTAAAGGCCCATGATGAGATCGGCTGCCAGATCGGTGATGAGGTTCAGATTGTGGAGACTCGCCCGTTATCCCGTGAAAAGCGCTGGGCTGTTGAAGCAGTTGTCAAGCGTGAGACCCGCACTGCTGATCAAGGCGTAGGAGAATAAGCCATGATTCAGCATGAGTCCCGTTTGAAAGTCGCCGATAACACCGGCGCGCGCGAACTGCTTGTCATCCATGTCTTGGGTGGTTCAAGCCGCAGGTACGGATCGATCGGTGATGTGGTGGTTGCAACAGTGAAGGCCGCCGCACCGCAAGGCTCTGTTAAAAAGAGCGAAGTTGTAAAAGCTGTCATCGTGCGTTGCACGAAAGAATGGCGCCGCGAAGACGGTTCTTATATCCGTTTTGATGATAATGCCGCGGTCATTCTGGATGCTGATGGCGAAAACCCGAGGGGCACTCGTATCTTTGGCCCCGTGGCGCGTGAATTACGCGACATGGGCTACATGAAGATCGTGTCGCTGGCCCCGGAAGTGCTGTAGGAGCAAAGAATGAAAGTAAAGATTCGAAAAGGCGATACAGTAGAAGTGATCAGTGGCCGTCTTGAGGACAAAGGCAAACGCGGTGAAGTGATCAACGTTATGCTGGACGACCGCCGCATAGTTGTTCAAGGTGTGAACATTCGCACCAAGCACAAGAAGCAGGTTCAAACAGGCGCGAACCGCCAGATGAACCCTGGCCGCATTCAGTTCGAAGGAGCGATTGACATCTCAAACGTGATGATCGTATGCCCCAAATGCAGTGAGCCCACCCGCGTCGGCGTTCAACGTGACGATCAAGGCGCTCATCGTGTTTGCAAGAACTGTGAGGCCACGATTGAATAGGCCGTGGAGCAGATAACATGAACAGAATGCAAGAACGTTATAACAATGAAGTGGCCCCGGCCCTGTTCAAATCGTTCAGTTTCAAGAACGTAATGCAGGTACCGCGCATTGAAAAGGTTGTTGTAAATATCGGCCTTGGCGAGGCCATGGATAACCCGAAGGTTCTCGATGCCGCAACTGCCGATTTGATGCAAATTACGGGACAAAAGCCTGTGCAAACGAAAGCTCGCAAGAGTATTGCGAACTTCAAGCTGCGTGAGGGACGCCTTATTGGGGCCAAGGTGACTTTGCGTGGACCTCGCATGTGGGCTTTCATTGACCGTCTTTTGAACATTGCGTTGCCTCGTGTACGCGATTTCCGCGGCGTTTCGGCAAATGCTTTTGATGGTCGCGGGAACTATACACTCGGTCTTAAGGATCAGTTGGTTTTCCCTGAGATCGAGTACGACAAAATCGATAAACTGCGCGGTATGGAGATTACCATCGTAACTTCAGCCAAAGATGATGATCAGGCTCGCGCATTGTTGCAATTGCTCGGAATGCCGTTCAGTAGCAAGAAGGATGCTTAACCTATGGCAAAAAAATGTATGCAATATCGTGAACTGCGCCGCAAACATGCCGTGCAGGTACGCAATCGCTGTCAGCGTTGTGGGCGCCCACGCGGTTTTATTCGTCGCTTTGGTTTGTGCCGTATTTGCTTCCGTGAATTGGCTTTAACGGGCAAAATTCCTGGCGTCGTAAAGGCGTCCTGGTAGCCCCAGGTGGAGGTAGATCATGTCATTTACTGATCCGATCGCTGATATGTTGACCCGCATTCGCAATGCTGTGCTCGCAGGACATGCTCAGGTTGCAATGCCCAACTCAAAGATTAAAGTAGAGATCGCCAAAATCCTAAAGGATGAAGGCTTTCTCGAAGGTTTCGAAGTGGTGGATGGTGAGCAAGAGGCTCAAAAGGTCTTGCGCGTGAAAATTAAGTATGTTGGCGAACGTCGCCAGCGCCGCGCTGTGCTTTCTGGTTTGGAACGTGTAAGTAAACCAGGCCGCCGTATCTACACCAAGAAGACGGACATTCCATGGGTGCTTTCAGGTATTGGCGTTGCCATTATCTCCACTCCCAAGGGTGTTATGACCGGCGTACGCGCTCGACAGTTGGGCGTGGGCGGCGAGATCATCTGCAAGGTGTGGTAGGAGGTTACCGTGTCCCGCATTGGTCGTTTGCCAGTTGAAATCCCCAGCGGCGTGCAGGTGGACCTGAATGGTTCCCACGTCCGTATTAAAGGCCCGAAAGGTGAAATGCAACGGGTCTTCTCCAGCCTGATCGGTATTACGATGGAGAAGAATGAGTTGAATATTACACGTAATTCGGATGAACCCGCGGAACGCGCTTTGCATGGTACTACACGTGCTGTGCTTGCGAATATGATCCACGGTGTAAGCAAGGGCTTTGAAGTAATCCTTGAAGTTGAAGGCGTGGGATACCGCGCCGAAATGGACGGGAAAAACCTTGCCCTGCATGTTGGTTATTCACACCCGGTTAAGATGGAACCCCCAACGGGTGTCTCGTTTGAAACAGATGCGAAGACTCGCCAGATTAAGGTGTTAGGCTTCGACAAGGAACTGGTCGGCCAGATAGCCGCGAATATTCGCAAGGTACGTCCGCCGGAGCCATACCATGGCAAAGGCATACGTTATCGAGGCGAGAAAATTCGCCGCAAAGCTGGCAAGGCCGGAAAAGGAGCCAAATAAGCCATGGCAAAGAAGAGTCGTTCTCTTGCTCGTGAACGCCGTCATTTGCGTGTACGAAAGCATTTGTCTGGTACCACCAGCCGTCCACGTTTGAATGTGTTCAAAAGCCTGACTGGGATCTATGCCCAGATCGTGGATGATATGGAAGGCAATACACTCATCTCCGCTTCAACAGTTGATAAAGAACTGCGCGAGAAGATGAAAGGTTTGAAAAAGATTGAACAGGCAAAAGCAATTGGAATGGCAGTCGCTGAGCGCGCCAAATCCAAAGGAATTTCATCTGTTGTGTTCGATCGTGGCGGCTTCCGTTATGTCGGGCGTGTTAAGGCTTTGGCTGATGGCGCGCGCGAAGGCGGCCTGCAATTCTAGCTGTTTTGTAACGAGTAAATCCGTTACTACATGGAGAAAGATATGGCAGAAAAGAAATTTGAAAAACAGCAACAGTTTGAAGTTCAGGATGGTTTCGAAGAGCGTGTGATCGAGATCGCCCGTGTTTCAAAAGTCGTTAAAGGTGGTCGCCGTTTTAGATTCCGTGTGACAGTTGTTGTTGGCGACAAAAATGGCACGATTGGCATGGGCGTCGGGAAGGCGAACGCAGTTCCTGATGCGATGCGCAAAGCCTCTGAACGGGCTCGCAAGGACTTGCGCGTAGTTAACCTTTCCAGCACAACCATTCCTCACGAGTCTTTGGGCAAGGTTGCTGGAGCAAAAGTTTTCCTCAAGCCAGCTTCTGCTGGTACCGGAGTTATTGCGGCAGGCGGTGTGCGCGCTGTACTGGAAGTAGCAGGCATCCGTGACATCCTTACCAAGTCTATGGGCAGCGCGAACGTGTTGAACGTGGTCATGGCAACATTTGGTGCTTTGGATGGTTTACGCTCACCAGCGGTTGAGGCGGCTCGCCGCGGTAAACGTGCGGAAGAGCTTTTGCCATTCTGGGAACGGAGGAAACAACATGCCTAAACAGGAAACTTCTGGAAAAACCTTGCGCGTGACTTGGGTCAAGAGCGACATTGGATTTCCCAAGGATCAAAAGGCCACAGTCAAGGCGCTTGGTTTGCGCCGTTTACATCAAACAGTTGAGCATAAGGACACACCCGCGTTGCGTGGTATGTTAAATAAGATTATCCATTTGCTCAAGATCGAAGAGTAGGTTTAATTATGAAACTTCACGATCTCGTACCCAATGTTGGGTCAAAAAAGAATCGAAAACGTGTGGGACGTGGTATTTCGGCAGGGCAGGGTAAAACCGCTGGCCGTGGTACCAAAGGCGCAGGTGCGCGTTCTGGCGAGGGCGGTCACGCTTATCGTCAGGGTGGTAACCTGCCGTTCTTCCGCCGTTTGCCTTTCATGCGCGGTGAAGGATTTACCCCGCCGAATCAAGTTTTTTACAATGAAGTTAACCTCGATCAGCTTTCGCAATTCTTCAAGGCTGGCGAGGATGTAACTCCCGAAGCCCTCGATAAAGCGCATCTCATACGCGATACTCGCAACCCGGTGGTTGTGCTTGGACGTGGAGAGATGGCCTTTGCACTCAAAGTGCGCGCGCATCGTGTGAGCGCAGGCGCCAAAGCCAAGATCGAAAAGGCTGGCGGTACGGTTGAATTGATCGCCTAACCCTAACAAAAGGATACTTTGCATGAAGAGCACTTTTTCAGGCTGGCGCTACCTTTGGAAATCGGAAGATATTCGCCGCAAATTGATCATCACTTTCGCCATTCTGGCGTTATATCGTCTTGTAGCGAATATTCCCGCTCCCGGCGTGGATTTTGCTGTTCTCGCCGCATTTCGTGCTTCATCATCTGGCAGCGGAAATTTTCTGGATTTTCTTGATCTGCTCTCGGGTGGTACGGTTTCCAATTTCTCATTGTTATCGATGGGTGTGTATCCGTATATTACGGCACAGATCATTTTACAATTATTGATCCCGATCATTCCAGCGTTACAACGCAGAATGGAAGAGGATCCCCGGGAAGCTCGTCGTTGGCAGGAAAAGTGGACTTATTATCTTGCTGTACCGATGGCTGCTCTCTCTGCGATTGGTCAGATCAATATCTTCAATTCACTATCCATTCAGGCTCTGCAGCAGCCGATTCTCGCCTTTGGCTTTACAGCAGATCAGTGGCTTAATTCGGTAACTGTTCTTCTTGCAATGACAGCCGGTACAATGTTTGCCATTTGGCTGGGTGAATTGATCTCAGAATATGGTATTCGTGGGCAGGGTCTTTCCCTGATTATTTTCGCGGGTATTGTGTCGCAAATGCCCGGAAATCTAGCGTCACTTCTTTCCGATGCTGATACGCGATGGTTTATGCTGTTATTCACCATTACAATCATTGTTGCGACTGTGTTTGCAATTGTTTTTGTGCAGCAGGGCCGTCGTAACGTGCCTGTGATGTACCCAGGTCGCCGAATGGGCAATCGAATGTCCATGCCTGTGAAAGGCACCTTGCCTTTAATGGTAAATCTCTCTGGTATGATCCCATTGATTTTCGCAAGTGCCATTCTGCAATTCCCGACTATCTTGGCAAGTTATTTTACCAACAGCGAAAATGTGGGTGTCGCCGCGTTTTTCACAAGCGTACAGAACTTCTTCGGCGGTACTGGTACCAGTAACTGGGGTTATTGGACTTTGTACTTCTTCATGGTTGTCATCTTTACTTTCTTCTATACTTCAGTATTGTTCGATCAACAGAATTATGGAGAAAATCTAAAGAAAGTAGGCGCAACCGTTCCTGGTGTTCACACCGGACCTCCGACCCAGAAATATTTGAGCACCGTTCAACGACGCATTACATTGCCGGGTGCTTTATTCCTTGGCATGGTGGCAATCATGCCATTTCTACTGGGTCTGTTGCTAAGATTATTCAATTTGGGCGCTGCCAGCTCCCAGACGGGCCTATTCCTGGTTTCGTCTTCAGGGTTGCTGATCGTTGTTGGTGTCGTTCGTGACACCTTCATGAATATCGACGCTGAACTAAAACTGCACGGTTATCAAGATTCGCTTCTAGTACGCTAAGGAGAGTTCTTATGGCGACCTTTATCGTCCTGCTCGGCCCCCCCGGTGTTGGTAAAGGAACGCAGGCCAGGATATTGGCTGACGCGAAAAAAATAGCCCATATTTCTTCTGGAGATCTTTTTCGCGAGAATATTAAAAATCAGACAGAACTCGGCAAACATGCCAGATCTTTTATAGATAAAGGCGAGCTGGTGCCTGATGATGTGACTATCGGAATGATACGTGAACGCCTTAGCCGTCCAGACTGTATACCTGGCGCAATCCTTGATGGATTTCCACGTACTCCTGTGCAAGCTGTAGCGCTTGAGAAAATGCTTGCTGAATTCAATGGGGAGGTAAGTGTAGTACCTTATATTACAGCCCCTGAGTCGGTTGTTGTTGGGCGCATAAGCGGGCGTTGGACCTGCCGATTAAATGGTCATGTTTTTCATCATATGTTTAATCCACCAATAAAAGCTGGTATTTGCGATATTGATGGTTCTGAGTTGTATCAGCGTAAAGATGACGAAGTGGAAACTGTAACAATACGAATTCGCGTTTATCTCGAGCAGACCATACCTCTTGTTGAGTATTATCGCAAAAGCGGCAAATTGATCGAGATAAACGGTGCGCAATCTGTTGAGCAAGTGTCAAAAGACTTGTGCGCTGCCGTAAACATTTAAATTTTGTGAGTATGCAGAGCCTAAAAGGCTCTGTTGAAAAGTAGGTTTACCTAATGAGTTGGGAACGCCAGATTAACGTAAAGAGCCCTGCAGATATTAAGATCATGCGCGCAGCAGGGCGGATCAATGCAACGGTTCTGGCCGCAGTAAAAGAACTTTTACAACCTGGTGTGACAACAGCGGACCTCAACGCGGCTGCTGAGGAAGTGCTGAAGTCATATGGATGTGTATCGCCGTTCAAAGGCTATGGACATCCGCCATTCCCTGCATCCATCACTGTCTGTATCAATGACGAGATGGTGCATGGTATCCCTCATCCCAAACGCAAGTTGAAGGAAGGGGATATTGTCTCAATCGATTGTGGCACGATCCACGAAGGGTTTGTTGCAGACTCCGCTTTCACCGCCGGAGTAGGGGAAATATCCCCTGAAGCAACAAAACTGCTTGAAGTCACTGAAGGTGCCCTGTACACTGGCATTGAAAATATGCGCAAAGGCAAACGCACAGGTGATATATCGGCTGCGATACAGAATTTTGTAGAAAGCCACGGTTTCCATGTAACCCGTGAATATACGGGACATGGTGTCGGTCGGAAAATGCATGAAGGTCCACAGGTGCCAAACATTGGCATCGCTGGGAACGGAATGCTTCTCCGTCCGGGATTGACAATTGCATTGGAGCCGATGGTGCTTGTTGGGACGCATGAAACCCGCGTCCTGCCCGATAAATGGACGGTTGTCTCTGCTGATGGTTCCTTGACGGCGCATTTTGAACATACAATTGCCGTCACCGAAGGAGAACCTCTTATCCTGACTGTCTTGTGAACGAACCTGCAAGCAACCGTAAATAAAATATAGACGGATAGAAAAATAAATAGTATACTTAGACCTTTGGCTGTCAAAAGACAAGCCGCAAGTAAGGAGACTGAATAATGAAAGTTTCGCCCTCCATTCGCAAACGTTGTGCCAAGTGCCGTATTGTTCGGCGCAAGGGAGTAATCTTTATCATTTGCGAAAATCCAAAACATAAACAGAGACAGGGGTAGTGTGGTGACCTATGGCGAGAATTGAAGGTGTTGATCTACCCCGTAATAAGCGGGTTGAAGTTGGCCTGACATACCTTTTTGGTATTGGACCAACTCGTGCGCAGAAGATTTTGGCTCAGACCAAAGTCAATCCTGATATACGCATCAAAGACTTGAGCGAAGCGGATGTTGCCGCTATTCGCGAATATATTTCGAAAAACTTCAAAGTCGAAGGTGATCTGCGCCGCGAAGTTCAATTGAACATTAAGCGCCTGATCGAAATTGGCTCTTATCGTGGTTTGCGTCATCGTCGTAACCTCCCTGTACGAGGCCAGCGCACAAAGACAAATGCGCGTGTACGAAAAGGCACCAAGAAAACGGTTGCTGGTCGTGGTCGTCGTAAGGGCGGCAAGAAGTAATCCTGTCCGAAAGGTAAAAGAAAAATGGCTCAGAGTGTTCGTTCCACCCGCCGCCCATCGGGCGCAAAAAAAGGGAAGCGTACCCTGTCCTCCGGACAGGTGCATATTTTTGCTTCCTTCAATAATACGATTGTGACTGTTACAGACACAGAAGGCAACACAATTTCCTGGGGTTCTGCTGGTTCCGCCGGTTTCAAAGGCTCCCGCAAGAGCACGCCTTTTGCAGCCCGCCTTGCCGCTGAACAGGCATTAAAGGCCGCCCAGCAATTGGGACTGCAAGATGTGGAGCTTTTTGTAAAAGGCCCAGGCCCCGGTCGCGAGAATGCAATTCGTGCTGTTCAAGCCATGGGCTTGAGAGTCCGCTCGATTTCGGATATCACACCGGTACCGCATAATGGCTGCCGTCCTCCGAAAAAGCGACGCGTGTAATAGATGAGGTTGTTACCATATGGCTAAAAATTTAAGTCCAGTTTGTAAATTATGCAGACGCGAAGGCGAGAAGCTTTTCCTCAAGGGCGAACGTTGTTTTACACCCAAATGCTCTTTTGAGAAGCGTGACTTTGCCCCCGGTCAGCATGGCCGTACCGCGGGAAAAGGCGGTGGTAAAGGCAAAGGCATGGGCACGGGACGTGTTTCCGACTTCGCTCGCCAGTTGCGTGCCAAACAGAAAGCCCGCCGCATTTATGGTGTGATGGAACGACAGTTCCGCCGCTATTATGATGCTGCGATTACGGGCCGCCGCCTTACAGGTTTGGCCCTGCTTCAAATCCTTGAGTCACGCCTCGATAACGTGGTGTTCCGACTTGGATTTGCATCCAGCCGTTCACAGGCCCGCCTGCTTGTTTCCCATGGCCACTTCACAGTAAATGGCCGCCGCACTGATGTGCCTTCCATGCTTCTCAGCGAAGGCGATACCATCAGCGTGCGTGAAGGTTCAGGCAAATTGACCTACTTCAAAGACCTGAACGCATATACTGAAAAGCGCAATGCTCCAAGCTGGCTCAACCGCGATATTGCATCAATGTCCGGTTCTGTGGCTCGCATGCCGGAACGCGCCGAAATTGACGGAAGTCTCGACGAACAATTGATCGTCGAATACTACTCCAGACGCTAAACCTCCAGTTGCGCATCGGGTCGGACCGTAAATCTGGTTCTCGACCCGGCGCATTATCAAAAGGGACAGGTGAATCGTGACGGGTATTCTCACGAACATGGTTATGCCAAAAATCGAGCGCGAAGCTGAAGCTCGAAATTACGGCAAATTCACAATTAGCCCGCTAGAGGGTGGCTACGGCGTGACGTTAGGCAATGCACTTCGCCGCGTCCTGCTTTCCTCTCTCGAGGGGACAGCTATTTCCTCCATACGTATTGCCGATGTGCTGCATGAATTCAGTGACATCCCCGGCGTACGTGAGGATGTCATTCAGGTTATGTTGCAGGTCAAACAGATCCGCATCAAAATGGATGGCGTGGATAGCGCTCGTATGCAGCTTGAAGTGCGCGGCGAGGGAACGGTCACTGCGGCGGATATTATTACTCCCGCCGAGATCGAGATCGTTAACCCCGACACATACCTCTTCACTGTGGATGGAGCCAAGACCAAGCACGATATTGAATTCGTGGTTGAACGCGGCCGCGGATATTCCCCCTCCAACGAACGCGCCGGACACATGCCCATTGGCGAACTTCCGGTGGATGCGATCTACAGCCCGGTCAAGCGTGTTAATTGGGAAGTGGCTTCTGCCCGTGTGGGACAGAGCACAAATTACGACAAATTGATTTTAGAGATCTGGACAGACGGAACCATCTCACCGGAACGCGCGCTTAGCTCCTCCGCCCGCATCCTTATTGACCACTTGCGCTATGTCGCTGGTATCAATGAAGAAATGCTGGCAGTGGCTGTGGAACGCGAATCCTCGGGAAGCCGTTTGAGCAGTGAACTGGCCGAAACGCCAGTGGAAGCCCTTGACCTTTCGGTGCGCGTCTTCAACTCGTTGAAGCGCACCGGCATCACCAACGTGGGTGACGTGCTCGACCTCCTTGAAAAAGGCGAGACCGCAGTCATGTCCATCCGCAACTTTGGTGAAAAGAGTCTCGACGAACTTCGCGACAAGATGCGTGAAAAGGGCTTTATGAAAGACGATACATCCTCGGAGAGTTAGAGATGCGACATTCAGTAGCAGGTTATACATTGGGACGCAAAACAGGCGCAAGAATTGCCCTGCGGCGCAACCTGATCAAACAGTTCTTTACGCATGAGCGTATTCAGACCACCAAGGCCAAGGCTGCCGCGATTCGTGGCGATGCCGAACGCTTGATTACCCTTGCCCGCAATAGCGCAAATGGAACAGAAGTGGAAAAGCTTAACGCACGCCGTCTGGCCATTTCCAAATTGGGTGACAATCAACTCATCAAGCGTTTGTTTGATGAAATTGCCCCGCGCTTTGCGACCCGTCCGGGTGGTTACACTCGTGTGTACAAACTTGGCCCTCGCCATGGCGATGCGGCTGAGATGGTACTTCTTGAATTGGTTGAAGAGTAGTTGGTAGTGGCGACAATCGTCGCTAAGCAATGGCACGTTACCAAGTGACCCTAGCCTACGACGGCACCGGTTTTACCGGAAGCCAGATACAGGCGAACTCCCGCACAGTGCAAGGCGAGTTGGAAAGAGCGCTCCGCAATTTGGGCTGGTCTGATCGGACAGTCATTATGGCTGGCAGGACAGATACAGGAGTTCACGCAACAGGGCAGGTGGCCGCATTCGATTTTGAATGGGCGCATTCGGCAGACAAACTACTCGGCGCGCTCAACGCGGACCTTCCGCCTGATCTTGTCGTAAGAAGCCTATTTCCAGCCTCAGCGGATTTTCATCCACGTTTTGATGCTGTTTCGCGTGAGTATCGTTACAGGATGTTCTTCGACCCGATCCGTGACCCGCTGCGAGAGAAATTCCTGTGGCGTGCATGGCCTGATGTGGATGGAGATGCCCTCAAACAGAACGCAGGTATCTTCCTCGGCACACATGATTTTGCCGCCATTGGTTCACCGATGAAGCCGAAAGGCGCCACGGTGCGCACGGTGACAAAAGCCGAATGGAAGAAAATGCCCGATGGTGAGTGGCAGTTCGAAGTCAGAGCAGATGCGTTTTTATATCGCATGGTAAGAAGACTGGTTTATGTGCAAGTATCGGTCGCTCAGGGAAGATG
Organism: Anaerolineales bacterium; assembly: GCA_013140605.1. Taxonomy (GTDB): domain Bacteria; phylum Chloroflexota; class Anaerolineae; order Anaerolineales; family Villigracilaceae; genus Villigracilis. The sequence continues at coordinate 3,027 of JABFSL010000028.1, read as the reverse complement.
TTCGGTGGAGAAAGTCCAACATGCTTTATCGAAGCAGGGACAACTTCTTGCCGGGCTGGCTCCCGCGCACGGGTTGACGCTGGTCGAAGTAACGTATGGATCACATGATTAGATTTAGATTATGAAACGGAGTGACAAAAGTGCAACAGAAAACATATTATCCGAAAGCCGCTGAAATTCAGCGCGACTGGGTTGTGCTGGATGCCGAAGGGCAAAATTTGGGCCGCTTTGCTGCGCGCATCGCGCATATTTTGCTTGGCAAACACAAACCAACCTTCACACCCGGTGTGGAGATGGGAGATTTTGTGGTTGTGGTGAATACCGAGAAGGTTACAGTAACCGGTACAAGAACCAACAGCAAACTGGACAGCAAGATCTACTACAGTCACTCCGGTTATCCGGGCGGCTTGAAGAGCATCTCCTTGAAAGATCAACTCGCCCAGCATCCTGACCGCGCCCTGCGCGATGCTGTGTGGGGAATGCTCCCGCACAACCGCATGGGACGTTCCACGCTCAAGCGTTTGAAGATCTATGCCGGCCCAAATCATCCGCACCAGGTTCAAACCCCGAAAGTTTCGGAATAAAGAGGTAAGTGAATATGGCTCAATATTATGAAGGCATTGGCCGTCGCAAGGAAAGCACCGCCCGCGTGCGCCTTACGACTGGCAGCGGTAAATTCACCGTAAACGATAAAGACTTCGCCGCGTTTTTTACACGCATGGGCGATTTCGAAGACATCATGCGCCCATTCGGCGCCGTGGGTCAGGAAGCTGCGAAATACGACGTGAGCGTATTAGTTAACGGCGGTGGCACAACCGGGCAAACCGAATCGGTTCGTCTTGGAATTGCCCGCGCCCTGCAGCTCATCAACGCTGAGTGGACTTCCGCTTTGCGCAAGAAGGGCTTGCTTACCCGTGACGCCCGCGTCAAGGAACGCAAAAAGCCAGGCCTCAAGAAAGCCCGCAAGGCTCCTACATACACCAAACGTTAATATTTTTCAAAAGGCGTATTTTGGTTTGTAATTGGTAATTCGTAATTGCGAATTACCAATTACCTTTTAACGGAGAAACGCATGGACTTCAAACTTGTATCTTCTGTTTTCGAGACGCTGCGCATCGCGCCGCCCCCGAAGCTGACTCTGCTCGAAGCGCAGACTCTATCATCCGTGCATGTTCCGCCCTTCCCGCCAGACATTCCCGCCCTGCTGACGGGAGTCAATTCGCGCGAACTGGCTTTGCAGATAAAGAAAGTCTTGCTGGCGGTTTATCCAAAAGAGCACGAGGTTTTTGTAGTTGATGGAGGAAAGAAGAAAGATGAAAGATTGGGGGAAATTGGTGTTGGTGATTTCTCTGAATTGACTTGCCTGTACATTCCATCATTGGGCGAAGGCACATCTTTTGAATCTTTCGCCGAGATCGTGGCGCATTTGCGCGCGCCGGACGGCTGTCCGTGGGACAAGGAACAGACTCATCAGACCTTGCGGACTCATCTGCTTGAAGAAGCCTACGAAACATTAACCGCCATGGATGAAAACGACTCCGCTGGGATGCGCGAGGAATTTGGCGATCTGCTTTTGCAGATTGTGTTGAATTCCCAGATTGGCAGCGAAACCGATTCGTTTTCCATGACCCAGATTATTAAAGGCATTTACGATAAGATCGTGCGCCGTCATCCGCATGTGTTTGGGGATGTAAAATTGGAAGGCGTGGATGGTGTTTTACAAAATTGGGAAAAGTTGAAGGAAAAGGAAAGAGGAGAGAAGAAGGAAGACAAAGGCTTGCTTGACGGCGTCCCTGCCGCTTTGCCTGCGTTGACTCAGGCATTGGAATATCAAGACCGCGCCGCGCGTGTTGGTTTTGACTGGCCTGAAGTGGAAGGCGTGCTGGACAAAGTCCGCGAAGAAATTGAAGAGATCAAACAGGCGCAGAATCTTGATGAAGTAACTGCTGAATTGGGTGACCTGTTCTTCGTTCTGGTCAACCTCGCGCGCTGGCGCAAAGTGGATGCTGAATCCGCGCTGCGTGGGACGAATATCAAATTCAAAAAGCGCTTTGGGTATGTTGAGCAGGGCGCGAAAAAACAGGGCAGAAATTTATCGGATATGACTTTGGAAGAAATGGATATTCTGTGGAACGAGGCCAAAAAATTGGGGCTGTAATTTTACAGTCCCAATTTCTCTGCTATTCTTTCCACTTCACGTTCTGCTTCGGCAAGGCTGACATTATGTGTGTTTCGATAATGCATGATTGCCTCCATCTTTTTTCCTCCCTTTAGCACTTCAACAACTTTTTCAATGGATGGGTCCGACAAATCAACAGGTTCGATTTCGATCGGCATTTTTAGCTCCGCTATTGTCCGCAGGTGAAGCGAGACAGCATTTCTTCAAATAATGGCCCAGTTGTTTCGGCTTGTGGTGAATAGACTTTCCACGCGAAGACACGGTCGCCGCAAGTCCATGCGCCTGAGGCGCCAAAGGGAAGCACGGTTGTGGCTGTGGATGTGATGGCCGTATACATCACGTTCATATTGCGCACAAGTTTTACATCCAAATTGCCCACGCGAACATCGGTTTGCGGGTCAACAATGGCATCAATAAGGAATTCTGGATCGGCAGTGCCGGGCGCAAGCTGCCACATCACCTGGATGAAGAGATTGCCGTTGAAGGCCGCGATCAATCCCTGCCCGTAGCTGCTCGGTGCTGCGGGGTTTTGCTGTGCGCTGACATCGAAGAAGGCCATGTCCACAGGGTGGCCGATGCAGAATTGATATTCACAAAATAATCCCAGCAAATTGAATGGTGTCGGCGATGGGTATGAAGTAGGTGGGGGAATGGGGGTAACAGTCGGTATTGCGGCAAGTGTGGCTGCCACGGCCTGACGGATCTGCGCGTTGGGGTCGGGAGTCGCTTTGGGGGCGCAGGCTGCCAATAGTAACAGGATCAGGCCCACCGTTAAGAAACGAAGCGGGTATTTTTTCATCCTAAAATTATAACGGAAAAGCCCTGTCAATTACGACAGGGCTTTGGTT
>JABFSL010000081.1 GCA_013140605.1 Anaerolineales bacterium | reverse complement strand
ATTTAAATGTTATTCGTTGAATAAATAATAAAATAAAAAGATAACAGTTGATTCGATTGATCGAATCAAAAAATAGATGACAATAACAAAGGAAAAAATAATGTATATCTGTGTATTAACAAGTGTTCCAGATGAAAATGATATTCCGTATGACCCATCACCATACATGAATGGATATCGCTGGAAGCAACATCTTGTACAACCGAAGAATGTTGAAAAACAAATCCGCGATCTCATGGATGAAGGCGTTGATGTATTTATTAACTTGTGTGACGGCACTCCTGATGATGCGCTCTCCGGTATTGCGCTCGTGCATGCACTTGAAAAATATAACGCCGCCTTCTCCGGTGCGGATTCCAAATTCTTTGACCCAACCCGTGATGAAATGAAAAATGCCGCGCGGCGGGTTTCCGTCCCAACGCCGAATTGGATATTCGTCAATCGTGTTGAAGATGCAGAGAAGGTTGCGAAGCGCTTAAATTTCCCGATGCTGGTTAAGCCGCCGCATGGTTATGCAAGCGTAGGGATTCGACGCAATTCGCGTGTTGAAACCATTGAGCAATTACGCGAACAGTTACAGCTTGAAATTAATGAATTTGGCCGCGCTCTGATCGAAGAATTCATCGAAGGCCGCGAGTTCACCTGTCTTATCGCGGAGAATCCCGATGACCCCAGGAAAACTCTTACCTTTACGCCTGTTGAGTTTATTTTCCCCAACGGCGAATCTTTTAAGCACTACGATATGAAATGGGTCGAATACGAAAAGATGTCTGTGGCTGTGGTGGATGATTCGAAGATCGAAAAGGTTTTGCGCGAGCAGACCGCCCGTGTCTTTAAAGAATTGGGCGGCAACGGATATGCGCGTTGTGATTATCGCATGGATGCCAGCGGCGTAATTCATATGCTTGAGATCAATCCTAATTGTGGCATTTTTTACCCGCCTCATGAACCTGGCTCCGCGGATTTCTCTCTTCTCAATGATCCCACGGATCATAAGAAATTCATGAAGTTGATCATTCGCAATGCTCAAAAGCGGCAGACCCGCATCGCGGCGGAAAAGATCATCAAACGCCAGACTCGCAAACGCGCCATTGAAGTTGAACAAATGGTTTATAGCTAAAATAAAAAATGGACACGTTTTCCGTGTCCATTTTTTTATCCTGTATTGCGGGGATCGTCATTCCACAAGACTCGCTCCCTCACTTGCCTTGCAGATGTATGCATTCGCTTCCAAACCCGACCTTTGCCTGTATACGGCAGAAACTGCATTTTCGAACTCCTGAACATTTTCCTCCCTAACCAGAGCCACAGCACAACCTCCAAAACCAGCGCCTGTCATGCGTGCGCCGTAGCAGCTTTTTTGCTCACGAGCGGATTCAACCATGATGTTGAGCGCCTCATTGGTTACTTCAAAATCATCCCGCAGGCTGTCATGGCTGGCGTTGAATATTTCCCCCAACCGTTTGACATCGCCCGATCTCATTATGTTCACTGCTTCAAGTACACGGGCGTTTTCGGTAATAACGTGTCTTGCTCTCTTTAGCGCGATCTGATCTATTGTTATTTCTGCTTTGATCTTTCTTTCAAATTCATCCACGCTTACATCTCTTAAAGCTTTCACCCCAAACCAGCGCGCCGCTTCTTCGCACTGATTACGTCTTTCGTTGTAAGCTGAGTCGACCAATCCACGCCTGGTGGAAGTATCCAGGATCACGATAACCACACCCTTCGGCAACGGCACGTGTTGATACTCCAATGAGCGGCAGTCTAAAAATAAGGCGTTTCCCTTTCTGGAAGCCGCGCTCGCCATTTGATCCATGATTCCGCAATTGACGCCAACCCAGGAGTTTTCGGCCATTTGCGCGATCTTCGCCATTTTGGATGCATTCCATGCAAAGCCTGAAGCGGCCGCGAATGCACGGGCGGTTGCCAGCTCCACCGCCGCAGAGGATGATAAACCTGCTCCGCGTGGTACGTCACCTGTCATTACGGCATCGAAGCCGTTTAATTCATACCCTGCGTTTTGTAATTGATAGGCAACACCTTTGATATATTCAACCCAGCCCTCGCCCTTCGTGAGAGAATTTAGATCGAAGGCAGAATCAACTTCCAGGTCCAAAGAGCGGATGCGGATTTTTGAATCCGCTCTGGGAGAAAGCGCGATCCAAACAGCCCGGTCAATTGCCATGGGCAGGACGAATCCATCGTTGTAATCGGTATGCTCACCGATCAGGTTTACACGTCCAGGCGCGCGTACAACGAAAGCGGGTTCGGCGTTAAAATGGGTTGAGAAAAATTGCTTGAGGGTTTGAACATCCATGTTTGCGTTTATACCATAACAGAGGTCTTGTGGCCGATCTTGATTTGCTTGAAAAATATGAACCCGTTCTCCGCTTTGCGAAAAGCGAACGTTTTTTTCCGATGGCAGTTGAGCCGTATTTGGAGCGATGTGCTATTTTCCCAAATGGACCGCAAGGTGTGGTTGAGTCTTTGACTCATTTGCATGAGCCAATGGTCAAACGTCTTGGCAAATTAAACAGCGGGCAATTTTATTTGCGCTTTATCAACAAGCCGCTAAATGATTCGGATGCATGGGTATGGTGGGCGGCGCTTTCAGTGATTGGCGTTGCGGGCGGGTGGTTCTTGGCAGGCTGGGCGGAGGTTGAGGCTGTTGTCGCGATTTCATTGGTGGCTGCGTTGATTATTTTTATGCTTGCCTCTCCAATTCGATTGCGCATTATTCCCGCTGCGCTGGCCGCTTTATTTTTTATTGCGCTCGAGATCGCGCCAATCTGGTTCTTTCTCCGTCCAAGAGAATTTGTCAGCATTGAGGTGGAATATCTTATTCTGCTTCCCATTTATTTGATCGCGTTGTTCTATCTTTCCGTTCGGACAATGAAGTTCATCCTTGAACATGTCATCCCCCAGGGCCCTGGGATGATCATGGATATGCTTTCACAGGCCACCGAGAAGATCGCTCAGGAATCTTATATTGAATATTCAAAAATCCTTGAGATAGATCAACAACCTGTTTATTATGGCCGTGTTCTGCATGAAACGGACGATCAAAAGAATCGTTGGACGATATTGCAGTATCACTTTTTTTATGCGTTCAATGATTGGCGCCTCGCGGCGAATGGAATGAATCATCATGAAGGGGATTGGGAAATGGTGGCTGTTTATCTTAAGAACGATTTGCCTCATGCGGTTCTGTTCTCTCAACATGGCGCGGGTAATATTGAAAAATGGGAAACGGTCATCAAGGCTGTTGATAAACTGGAAAATATCACCATGCATCCGGTCGTCTATGTGGCGCTTGGATCACATGCAAATTACAGCAAGCCTGAAGCGATCCGCTCGCCGAGCATGTATAAGCCGGGGAAGTTACAGCGCCTCCTTTTCTGGACCGATGGCCTGATCCATTATCTATTTTTATTGTTCAACCCGAATCAAAAAGCGCGCCAGATCGCGTTGAAAGAATTGCAGGTACAGAAAACAAATTTTCTTGCCGAGGATGCGTTTATTTATATGCGTGATGAAGAGGATCATTATGTTGTCAGCCTGCCGATGGAGCTTGCCTCGGGAGATGGCTTCCGCCTCGGGTTTCAAGGGAACAATTTACTGGAAGGGGTTGTGAAATCAAGCAGTTATCTAAAACGTTCCATGTCTGACCGCAAGACGACCCGTCCCAAAATAAAGGAATGGAGGCGCGTGCTCTTGAATCCTGAACCAGATTGGGTACAATATAAAGGATTGTGGGGAGTTAAAAGTTTGCTGAAAGAAGAGTCGGGGCCGCCCGGACCCAAGTGGGATAGGCCAAGGAAGAATCAAGTTGATGTAAATGAACGGATCCGCTGGAGTAAGCCGTTGGATTGGCTCGCAGAGCTGGAAGCACATTCGCATTAAGAAAATAACAAGGAGAAGATTATGTCCGTTTCACAAGCTCTCGATGTTGCTGTAGGCCTTATCGTTGTTTATTATCTGCTGGGTTCCCTGGTTTCAGTTGTTACACAATGGATCAATGAATCGCTCGAGACGCGCGGAAAAGCGTTGGAGCAGTATTTGATCAAAATTGTTGGCGATAAAAAGGTCGAAGACCTTGTAAAACTTCCACAGATGGAAGCGCTGCGCCCGATCCGCTATAAGAGTCTGTTCAGTATCTTTGGCTCAGTCACTGAACCAAAGAAAATTGAAAAGATCCCTGTCGCCACTCTGGTGGATGCCTTCTTTGACCTTGCCGGTTTAACTTCGAAAAAAGAAATGGACTTGTTGCAGCTTGCTGAGTTGATCGATAAACTGCCCGACTCTGATGGAAAGAAGGCATTTATCAAATGGATCAATCAGGGCGTGACCAATATCGCTGATCTGCGGACACGCACAACCGCTTATTTTAACGGGATGATGGAGCAGGCCGCGGCAACCTTCCGTGCGCGTGCCCGTAGTTTTGTGATCATCCTTTCAGTTGGCATCACTCTGTTATTTGGGACTGATACCATTCAACTCGCCAAGACTTTATGGTCAAGCGCCGAATTGCGCGCCATTGCCTCCGCTCAAGCTGATGCAGTTGTGGCTCGTGAAGGCGCGAATGCAGACCTGTCCGATATTATTGATAATCTTGGCGCATATTCAATTCGGATCGGCTGGTGGCAGCAGGAGCAGCTCCCGCAGACCAATAATGTAGGGGATTGGGCTTTATATATCCTCTTGAAAGTGGTTGGGCTTGGCTTGACCGCGATGGCTGTCTCGCAGGGTTCATCCTTCTGGTATGACCTGTTGAAGAAGGTCACATCGCCTTCCACCAGTAGCAGCAGCAGTAAGAGCAGCGGCTGGGGCAGCAGTAGCAGCACAAGTAGTAGCAGCGGGTAAATAAATGAAATAAAAAAATTCCGAGGTGATGAGCCTCGGAATTTTTTTATTTGGAAGACCATCTTGCGTAAACTGCCTGCGACAGCAAACGGTTGGCGCTGGTTTCCCTTGTAACCAGTTCACCGCTATCCATGTTTCCATTATATTTTTTCATGATCTCGCTCAGAGCTTGTGCCACGTGAATTGCGGATGCGCGCACTGCGTACAAAGTCGCGATCACAAATAATGGATTATCGCTCAAACATGCGCGGCAGATCTCGAATAAATTTGGCAGGGACTTGTAAACTTCCCACACTTCACCTTTAGGCCCGCGTCCAAATTTGGGCGGGTCAAGGATAATGCCATCATATTTCACACCGCGCTTTTCTTCACGCTGCATATATTTAATTGCATCCTCCACGATCCAGCGGATTGGTTTATCGCTCAATCCAGACAGCGCCTGGTTTTCACGCGCCCAGCCAACGGATTTCTTGGATGCGTCCACGTGAGTTACTTGCGCGCCCGCCGCCGCCACCGCGAGTGATGCCAGGCCGGTGTACCCAAATAGGTTGAGCACTCTCACGGGGCGATTCTCTTTTTGGACGAGATCAGCCATAAAGTCCCAGTGTGAAGCGACCTCAGGAAAGACTCCAAGATGGCGACCCGGTGTTGTCATCACATCGAATTTTAGTTTTCCGATGTTTAGAAGCGGATAAGTCATTTCCCATTTTGCGGGTAATTTCTTTTTTTCCATCCAATGCCCGCCGCTTTCTTCAGCGGTTGGCTGGAAAACAGCATGAGTGTTATTCCATTCGGATAAAGGCAGTGCGCGACTCCACATGGCTTGTGATTCGGGCCGCGCAAAAATATATTTACCGAAGCGTTCAAGTTTTAGACCATCGCCTGAGTCAAGTAATTCATAGTCCTGCCAGTTTGTGGTTTCGAGCAAAGTGAAAGTAGGGGAGTGATTCATAGACAGCACCTGATTGTTATTTAATTACAATGAAATGACCAGATAAATTCCTTGATTTTTACCCACAAAGTTGTATAATGTGGTAAGAAGTGGTAGAAAGTGGTAGAAAGTGGTAGACGAGCGCCGGGTGATTCCGGCGTTCGTCGCATTAAAAGGATAATTAGCACAAATGTTCATTGGCCAGTTCCAACACAACCTCGATGATAAAGGGCGCTTGATGATCCCAGCGCGCTTCCGTGAGTTGTTGGAAGGCGGCGCTTTCATTACACAAGGCTTTGATAAATGCCTGATGGTGATGACAGAGACTTATTTTACACAAGTCTATGAGCGCATTGAATCCATGAATCTCGCTGACCCTACCGCACGCCTTCTGCGCCGCTTGATCTTGTCCAATGCTTATCCAGTTGCGGCAGATAAAGTCGGGCGCATTCTTGTACCACAAAACTTACGCGCGTTCCTCGGTATCGAGAATGGCGAGTTGATCGTGGCAGGGCAGGGCGAGTATTTTGAAGTATGGACGCCTGCCTTGTGGAGCGAGCAAATGACTCAATTACAGGATGTCGAAGCCAACAACGCACGCTTCTCCACGCTGGATCTTTCGAAGAGTAAATTGTAGGGGCGGGGTCTCCCCGCCCAGTTGGGCGACTAAAGTCGCCACTACATTATGAACGCACACAAACCTGTACTTTACAAAGAGATTATACACGCACTACAACCTCAACGCGGTGGTCGTTATGTGGATGGCACTCTGGGCGCGGGCGGTCACGCTCGCGGGATCTTGGAGGCTTGCACGCCAGATGGGCAATTGCTGGGTCTTGATGTTGACCCGCAAGCGCTGGCGCTTTCTCGTGAGAACTTGGCTCCTTACGAAGGGCGCATACATCTCGTGCAGGCCTCCTACATCACCATCACAAAGCAACTCGCCGCATTGAAATGGGATTTCGTAGACGGTATCGTGCTTGATCTAGGCGCATCCTCCATGCAGTTTGATAATGCCGAACGCGGATTTTCATTTATGCAGGATGGTCCGCTCGATATGCGCTTTGGTTCAAACGCATTTCAAAGCGCAGAAGATATCGTCAATACCTATGATGAACGCGACCTCGCGGATTTGATCTTCCGTTATGGCGAAGACCGCGACGCAAGAAGGATCGCGAAGGCAATCGTGATGAACAGGCCGCTTCGCACCACCCGAGAACTGGTCGCAGTGATCGAGAAAGCATCTCCCCGAAGAGGGGACCGCACACACCCTGCGACGCAAACTTTCCAGGCCCTGCGGATCGCTGTCAACGAGGAACTTGCTTCAGTGGAGAGTGTGCTTCCGCAGGCAATAGCAGGCTTACGGTCAGGTGGAAGATGCGCAGTGATCTCCTTCCACTCGCTGGAAGACCGCATCGTCAAGGATTATTTTAGAGAGCAAAGCAGGGAACTCGTCAATCCGCCTTACGAAAGAATTTATGAAGTGGAACGCAAGGCTGTTGTTGAAATCATAAATAAAAAACCGATCGTGGCCTCTGATGAAGAAGTAAAAGATAACCTGAGAGCGCGCAGCGCAAAACTTAGAGTAATTGAGAAACTATGAACATACAAAACGTAAACCATCTCGTGCATGCTTATAAGATCGCACCCTGGCGCATCCAACGCCAGTGGATTGGCACTGCTTTGCTTGCAGTGGTTGCGCTTGCCATGGTCGCAACTCTTTATCTTGATGTTACTTCCCAGGCCGCCATCGCCGGGCGCGAGATACAAGACCTGACCGTTTCGATTGCCATCGGGCAGCAGGTAAGCGCTGACTTGCAAACACAGCTCGCTTCATTAACATCCGCAAGCGTGATGGAGCAGCGCGCACTGGATCTTGGTTTCCGTCCAATGGAATCTGCGGAGGCGGAATATTTGGTTGTGCCGGGTTACTTTGAACCAGAACCTGAAATACTTTCCTCTACACCGCTGCCGCAATTAAGTGCGCTTACCATTCCGCCGGAATACAACGAATCATTGTTGGATTGGGTGGATGAGAAGATCGCATCTTCTGCGAGGGGCAGACAATGAGACAACAATACGCACGTCGAACCCAGCTTGTGATGCTTGTGATCAGCTTAATTTCATTGGCGATCATAATGCAGATCGTGCGTATTCAAAACAGTCCCGAAGCCGCGATCTTTGACGAGCGCGCATTGGATTATCAATACGAATGGCGCACGTTCTATCCCGATCGCGGCGAGATCTATGACCGCAGCGGTCACTTGTTGGCGGGGAATAAATCTGTTTACGAGATCGGCGTGGACTTGAACATGGTGAAAGACGCGAATGCCATTGCCGGCGCCGTCAGCGTGGAACTTGGCATGGATTATTCCGAGGTTTTAGATACGATTCAGAACCCGCCGGATGGACTCTCCTATATCGTTATTGCTGACTTCGTTGAACTGCAAAAGGCTTTGAGGCTTAAAGACCTGAAAGTGAAACTGCAGGAAGATGCCGAGGAAGGCACTCTTGGCGGTTTAACGGGTTTGGAATTTAAATCACATCCACAGCGCAGTTACCCGGAAAATTCCCTCGGTTCAAATATTATCGGCTTTGTCAACCGCGAAGGACGCGGTTATTTTGGCATTGAAGAGAAATACGATACTTTGCTGGCTGGCAATCCCGTGCAGGTACTCGTCCCCACTGACCCGAACAAAGCTTCAGAAATTGCGCGCGTGCCGGATGGCACCACCCTTGTTCTCACGATCAACCGTGACCTTCAAGCCGCGTCTGAAAAAATATTGGATGACTCACTCGCCAAATACGGCGCACTGAGCGGAACGATCGTCATCATGGACCCGAGGAATGGTGAGTTGCTCTCCATGGCTTCCACTCCACGCATGGATCTAAATCAATTTTGGGAGTATGGCACGGTCTTCGACAATGCCAGCGATTACAACCGCGCCATATCCATGCCGTATGAGCCTGGCTCTGTGATCAAAATTCTCACAATGGCCGCCGCATTGGATAGCGGTACTGTCACTCCGGGAACAACCTATCTTGACACTGGCTCCATTTTGGTCGGCGGCGCAATGATCCAAAACTGGGATCAAGCACCGTGGGGCGTTCAGGATATGACCGGTTGTTTACAACACTCGCTCAATGTCTGCATGGCTACACTTTCCACATCCATGGGCGCAGGCACTTTTTATAATTACATGGATAAATTTGGCCTGGGTCATCTCACAGGCGTGGATTTGGCCGGCGAAGCAGCGGGCAGGCTCAAGATCCCCGGTGATTCGGATTGGTACGCTGTTGACCTTGGCACAAATTCTTTTGGTCAGGGCGTGGCCGCCACCCCCGTTCAGATCATGATGGCCGCATCAGCCATCGCCAATGATGGCCGAACCGTTACACCTCACGCACTCTATGCAATGGTGCGCGGTGGACGTCAATACAATGTCCCCGCACAATTTGCCGGTTCACCAATTACTGAGCAAACAGCAAATACACTTTCTGAAATGCTCGCGGTTTCGCTTGAAACAGAAGGCTCGCTTGCCCTCGTACCCGGCTATCGCGTGGCTGGAAAGACCGGCACCGCGCAAATTCCAGTCAACGGTTTTTACGATGACACAGCCACCAATGCATCTTTCATTGGCTGGGGCCCCGTGGACGATCCGCAGTTCATGATCTATGTCTGGCTGGAGCGCCCTGAAGAATCCATTTGGGGTTCTGAAACCGCCGCCCCGGTCTTCGCTGAGATCGCCGAAAAAACTATCATCCTTTTGGACATTCCTCCCGATACCATTCGATTACAACTAGCCGCAAAATAACATGCTCACACTCGCAGATGCCCTCGAAGCCATCACCCGCAACGCCGTTCGGAGTCCGAACGCGACCGCACTGATCACTGAAGCGGCCATTGACTCGCGTCTGGTGATTCCCGGCTCGCTCTTTGTCGCCATCCCCGGCGAAAAGGCGGATGGACATGATTTTATTGCGGAAGCATTTGCGAGGGGGGCATCTTTTGCTTTAACGCAGAAGGAACTGCCCGCTTCTTTTCGGACCCTCGACCTGCGCGGCGACTTATTGGCAGATTCTACCTTTGACTTTTCCCCTCCCCTCTGCCTGCGCGTGGACAACTCGATTGCCGCCCTGCAGCAGATTGCGCGTTTCTGGCGCCGCAAATTAAATTTGCGTGTGGTTGGAATCACGGGCAGTGTGGGGAAATCCACCACGAAAGAAATGATCGCCGAGGTGCTTGGTTCGAAGTACCATACACTCAAAAGCCCCGGCAATTTAAATAATGAAATCGGCCTGCCGCTTACGATCTTAAAACTAAGCAGCGGATATGAACGCGCTGTTCTGGAAATGGGATTCTATGTGCCCGGCGAGATCCAATTCCTTTGTGATATTGCCCTGCCTCAAATTGGTGTTGTGACGAATGTTGGCACAGTCCATGCCGAGCGCGCGGGTTCACAGGAAGCCATCGCGCGCGGAAAAAGTGAATTGATCCAGGCGCTTCCAGCAGATGGAGTCGCCATCCTTAACTTTGACGATCCCTGGGTTCGCAAAATGGAGGAGAAATCCAAAGCGCGGGTTTTCTTCTACGGCCTCTCACCTGAAGCCGATCTTTGGGCTGACCAGATCGAAGGTCTCGGGTTGGACGGCATTCGCTTCCGCCTGCATTACAAAGGTGAAACAATCCATTCCCGTGTGCCCATGATCGGACGACATTCCGTGCACACTGCATTGCGCGCCGCCGCTGTGGGACTTAACGACGGACTGGGCTGGCAGGAAATCTTCGAAGGCTTTGCGCAGGGACATTCACAATTACGTCTTGTCGCGGTTCGGAGCAAGACCGGTGCCTTGATATTGGATGATACTTACAACGCTTCACCTGAATCCATGCTGGCCGCTTTAAATTTGCTGGATGAAATGGATGGCCGCAAATTTGCTGTGTTGGGTGACATGCTTGAGCTGGGTCCCTACGAAAGACAGGGACATGAAATGGTCGGGATGCGGACCGCGCAGGTGGCGAAAACCCTGCTCACGTTAGGTCCGCGCGCGCGCATCATCGCCGAAGCCGCCCGCCGTGCGGGAATGAAACCCGCAAATATTTTGGAATTTGAAGAAACGGAATCCATCGTGGATTGGTTAAGCAAACACCTTACAGCCAGCGATGCCGTTCTTATTAAAGGGTCTCACGGTTTGCGAATGGATCGCATCACAGCCGCATTGGAGGTGCAGTCTTGAAGCAGATCGCACTTTCCTTAAGTTTGGCTGGACTCGCTTTTCTGATGACCGCCATCTGGGGCGGGCCGCTCCTTCGCATCCTGCGCTATTACAAGATTGGCAAGATCATTCGTATCGAGCAGCCCGACTCGCACCGCATTAAGATGGGTACGCCCACCATGGGCGGCGTCATGTTCATTTTTCCGGTATTGTTGTTAAGCGGATTATTGAATGCGGTCGCTTTGATCGGTGTTAACTCTGGTACAAGTGGAGTGGGGCGCTCAATCCTTGTGCCAATGGCAGCCATGGTAGGTTTTGCCATTCTTGGCGCAGCCGATGATTGGGAAGGGATTCGCGGGAAACGCAAAGGCGATGGCATGCGCGCCCGTACAAAATTTGCGTTTCAATTGATCCTTGCCCTCGTGATCGCATATGTTTTGAAATATCAAATGGATGTGCCTGATCTGTATGTTCCTGGTTTGTTTTTCAATATCGAGCTTGGCTGGTGGTATGTGCCGATCGCGGCATTTATCATCGTGGCCGAATCCAATGCCATTAACTTCACAGACGGACTCGATGGACTTGCAGGATTGATCGCCGCCACAGCCTTTGCCGCATTTGGCGGGATCGCCATCATACAGGAACAGGTTTACGTGGCACGCTTTTGTTTTATTCTGGTCGGAGCGTTATTTGGCTTTTTGTGGTTTAACGTTCATCCCGCTGAGTTGATCATGGGTGACACTGGTTCGCTCTCACTTGGCGCTGTACTTGCAATCGTCTCATTGATGACAGGTCAATGGCTGATGTTGTTGGTGATCGGCATTATTCCATTGAGCGAAATGTTAAGCGTGGTCATTCAGATCAGTTATTTTAGAATGACAAAAGGTAAACGCTTTTTCAAGATGACCCCCATTCATCATCATTTTGAATTGCTCGGTTGGAGTGAAACGCAGGTTGTGCAGCGCTTTTGGCTCATCGGTTTGATGGCCGCGTTGATAGGAATAGGATTATCGCAAGTATAGTCATTATGAAAAACTGGACGAACACCCACACACTCATTTTAGGAGCCGCCCGACAAGGTTTAGCCCTTGCTCGCTGGCTCTCTCGCCACGGCTCACACGTGACCTTGAGTGACTCACGCTCCGTGGATGAACTTGCCTCCGCTCGTGCATCTCTCGCGGACACGAATGTGGAATGGGCAGTGGGTGGGCATCCGTTGGAATTATTGAATAACACTGATGTGCTTTGTCTCTCCGGCGGTGTCCCGTTGACATTGCCCATCGTGGTGGAAGCAGTCAAACGCGGAATTCCGCTTTCGAATGACACGCAAATTTTCATGGAAGTAGTTCCGTGTAAAACAATTGGCATCACCGGCTCGGCTGGGAAGACCACAACGACGACGCTGGTTGGCGAAATGGCGAATTTGGACTATGGACGACAGACCGTAGACCGTGCAAACCCACCGTCCACTGTCCACCGTCCACGGTCTTTTGTCGGCGGCAACATCGGTGACCCATTAATCAATTACGTTGATGACATGAAAGCAGATGATCTTGCAATTTTGGAACTCTCTTCTTTTCAATTGGAGCAAATGACCATCTCGCCGAATATCGCGGCGATTCTAAATATCACGCCGAATCATTTGGATCGTCACGGCACGATGGAAGCGTATACAAATGCGAAGGCTCGCATTTTGGATTTCCAAACTCCGCAGGATACAGCCATCCTCGGCCATGATGACAAAGGCGCGTGGAGTTTACGCAATAAGGTAAAAGGCAAACTGCTGACATTTAGTCTGCATGATTTGGATGAAGGTTTAAGCGGCGCGTATTTGCACGATGGATTATTGAATTTACGCGATGGAAATGCGTATCTGCCTTTGATCTTGCGCGAGAAGATTCAATTGCGCGGCGATCATAATGTGGCGAACGTGCTCGCGGCATTCACCATCGGTCACGCGGCTGGATTCAAATTGGACGATATGCTCGAAGCCGTGGAAGAATTTCGCGGCGTGCCGCACAGACTTGAACTTGTGCGTGAACTTCATGGTGTGCGCTGGTATAACGACTCGATAGCAACAGCGCCGGAACGAAGCATGGCGGCCATCCATGCGTTTGATGAGCCGATCGTTCTATTGCTTGGCGGACGCGATAAAAATTTACCCTGGGAAGATATCGCAAAACTGATTCACAAGCGCGTGGATCATGTGGTGGTTTTTGGCGAAGCGGCGGAACTGATTCAGAAAGCCGTATCAACTGTCGGCGGCGAGAGAGGCGTTGATCTTCATCGCGTGAATGATCTGAAAGAGGCAGTCCTCAAAGCCGCAGAGATTGCTTCCGCAGGAGATGTCGTCCTGCTTTCACCGGGCGGTACGAGTTATGACGAGTTCAAGGATTTTGCTGAGAGAGGAGAAACCTTTAGAAAATGGGTACTGAAACTTTCGTAAACGAACGGTCTTCTGCACAGAACAGACGCCCAAGATTTACGGGCGGGTTCGATATGCCATTGATGGTTTCAGTGGTGGCGTTGGTTGTGTTTGGCCTGGTGATGCTTTATTCGGCGTCATGGGATTTTTCGCTTGGCGCGTATGACGATGCGCTTTTTATGTTCAAAAATCAGGTGAAATGGCTTGCGCTTGGGCTAGTCATTGCACTATTTCTCGCGTTCTTTGATTATCATTACTGGCGCAGACTTGTGGTGCCTGCGATGGCTGTCACCATGATTTTGTTGGTTGCCGTTTTATTGACAAGCGAAATTCGTTTTGGCGCAAAACGTTCGATTTTCGGCGGGCAGCCATCTGAACTGGCAAAATTGATCTCGGTCCTTTATCTCAGCGTCTGGTTGTATGCAAAGAAACAATTTTTGCAGGATGTTTCGATTGGGCTGATTCCCCTGGGCGTGATCCTCGGAGTCGTTGGCGGTTTGATCTATCAACAACCCGATCTGAGCGCCGCCGCTACAGTTTTCATGCTCGGCGGTTTGCTCTTCTTCCTGGCTGGCGGTGACCTGAAACAGATCGGCGCGCTGCTCATCATTGCGGTCATTGCCGCGTGGGTGGTTTCCTCTGTCAGTGTGACAGGACGCGAGCGCGTGAGTGATTTTGTCGCGGGCATCAAAGATCCGTTACAGGCATCCTATCATGTGCGCCGTTCATTTGAAGCCATTGTCAACGGCGGCTGGTTTGGTGTGGGTCTGGGTCAATCACGATCCAAATTTACAGGCCTGCCTGTGGCTCCGACAGATTCTGTATTCGCAGTTGTTGCGGAAGAATTTGGTTTGTTCGGGTCCATTGCGTTGATCTCATTGTATGGTTTTCTTGTCTGGCGCGGACTGGTCATTGCGCGCCGCGCACCCGATATGCTTGGTACACTTCTTGCTTCCGGTCTTGTGATCTGGATCTCGACCGAAGCGTTGATCAACATTGCGGTGATGGTTGGCCTTTTGCCGTTCGCAGGCAATGCCCTGCCATTCATCAGCGCGGGCGGTTCGAATCTGGTTGCCACACTGGCAGCAATTGGTATTCTATTTAATATTTCCCGCCAGACAGGCGAAGGTACGATCACAGACGATGAATGGAGGTCTTATAGTGCGGTTGCTAATTTGCGCTGGTGGAACGGGCGGCGGAGTGTATCCCGCGCTCGCCGTGCACAGCGCGCTAACCAGTCAACGACCCGAAGTTGAAACCTTGTGGGTTGGCGGCGAAGGCGGAATGGAGGAGGAACTCGTGAATCGCGCGGGCATCTCTTATCGTTCCATACCGGCCGCTGGCGTGCATGGAGTTGGCTTGCGTACCCTGCCGGGTAACATCGCAAAACTCACGCGCGGCGTATCGGCTTCACGCCGCATCCTGCGCGAGTTCAAACCCGATGTGCTCTTCTTCACCGGCGGATACGTGGCCGCGCCAATGGCTCTTGCTGGTCGAAATATTCCAACCGTATTGTATGTGCCTGATATTGAGCCGGGTCTTGCTCTCAAATTTCTTTCCCGTTTTGCGGATGTCGTCACTGTGACAGCGCCTGACTCAAAGAAATATTTCTCACGCCCGGGCAGAGTCATCCTCTCAGGCTACCCGCTTCGCGCCGACCTCTCAAACTGGTCCCGCGAAAAAGCGACTCAGCACTTTGGGCTGGACGCTTCAAAGCCAACTCTGCTCGTCACTGGCGGAAGCAAAGGCGCGCGCTCGATCAACATGGCAGTACTAAAACATCTCACTAAATTGCTGGATGTCGCGCAGGTCATTCACATCACAGGTTCGTTGGATTGGGCTGTTGTGGAAAAAGCCGCTCAGGAATTGCCTGAACATTTGAAAAAGAATTATCATGCCATGCCTTACTCGCATGAGATGGGCGCCGCGTTGGCCGCCGCAGATTTGGTTGTTTCGCGCGCGGGCGCATCTGCATTGGGAGAATATCCCTTTTTCAGTTTGCCCGCTGTGCTGGTACCATATCCGTACGCATGGCGATATCAAAAGGTAAACGCAGATTTTCTCGCTGAACAAAACGCGGCTGTCATCTTGCAGGATGAGTTTTTGGAAGATAAACTTCCGCATGTGGTAACAGATCTGTTACTGAATACGCATAAACTTGAAGCCATGCGTGCCGCGATGAAAAAAATATCGCACCCGAACGCGGCAGGTATTATCGCCAGCCAGTTGGTTGAACTGGCAGGAGAGCAACCCTTATGATGAGCATTGTTTATATCTTCTGGATGTACGTTATTCTATTCGCCGTGATCGGTGCGATGCGCGGCTGGGCAAAGGAATTACTGGTCGCTTTCAGTGTAATCACCGCGCTGGCAGTCATCTTATTGCTGGAAAAATATGTCCCCCTTGTGAAAAACCTTGCCAACCCGGCCGCCCCGAGCCCTGATGCCTTCAAGTCCCTGTTTTGGATACGTTCATTGATCCTGCTGGCGCTGGTTTATTTTGGATATCAAACAGTAGCCATTGCGCGTTTTGCGACCAAGGCCGCGCGTGAGCGTTTACAGGATTCACTTTTCGGCGCGGTGTTGGGCGGGATCAATGGATATTTCGTTGCAGGTACGGTTCTCTTCTATAATCATGTGGCCGCATATCCATATCCGAATATTATCAGCCCGGCCGTGGACCCGGCAGTTGTTCAAGCCGTTGACTTGATGATGAAATACATGCCGCCCCGTTTATTGGGTGAGCCCGGCATTTATTTCGCCGTCATCATCGTTTTGATCTTTATTATTGTGGTGTACATCTAAAGCGGTTAGCTGTTAGCGATTGGCTAAAGGCTAATTGCTAACAGCTAATAGACTATCAGACTAACGACTAAGAGACTAGAAGACTAACATGACACGCGTTCACTTTATCGGCATCGGTGGTTCAGGGCTTTCTGCCATCGCGCGTCTGCTTAAAGAGAACGGATATACCGTAACGGGTTCAGACCGCGCGCTTTCACAATTTGCGGTGGATCTTCAAAACGATGGCGTTGAGATTTACATCGGGCATCATCCGCGCAACATAGCTGGCGCTGATCTGGTGATCCGCTCCTCCGCCATTGCAGATGACAACCCTGAAGTGGATGCCGCGCAGCGTGCGGGAATTCCCGTTTATAAACGCGCTGATTTCCTTGGTCGGCTAATGGCTGACAAGACAGGCATCGCTGTTGCGGGAACACATGGCAAGACGACGACAACCGCCATGATCGCATGGACGCTGTATGCAATGGGACGCGATCCCTCTTTTATTGTCGGCGGCACGTTGAATAATTTGAAAGTTAATGCGCGCGCTGGAAAAGGTGATCCCTTTGTCATTGAAGCGGACGAATATGACCGCATGTTTCTCGGCCTCAAGCCGCGTATCGAAGTTGTGACCAATCTTGAACACGATCATCCTGATTGCTATCCAACGTTTCCAGATATGTTTACCGCCTTCAAAAGTTTTGTAGACCTGCTTCCCGCAGACGGCACATTGATTGCATGTGCTGATGATGAAAACGCTGTGAGCTTGCTGTCTCACGCCCGTCGTAAAGGCGTGAACGTGGTTTCCTACAGTTTGCAAAGTGAGATGACCATCAACAGCCCGCAATGGATGCAGGCGCGCACGCTGAAACCCAATCGCCGCGGCGGATATGATTTTTCAGCGATGACAAATTTGGGCGCATCAGCCGCTTCCATTTTGCAAGTCTCATTGCAGGTGCCGGGCGAACATAATGTGCGCAATGCGCTGGCGACACTCTCTGTGGTTGCCACGTTGGGATTGTCCCTTCAAAAAGCGGCAGAGGCCTTGGGCGAATTTAGCGGTACAGGCCGCCGTTTTGAAGTGCGCGGTGAACGCAAAGGTGTGACCGTTATTGATGATTATGCCCATCACCCCACAGAGATCCGTGCGACGCTGGCGGGCGCAAAAGCGCGTTACCCGGGCCGCCGCATTTGGGCGGTCTGGCAGCCTCATACCTACTCGCGCACACAAATCTTATTCTTTGAATTCTCCCGCGCGTTTGCAGATGCAAACGAAGTTTTGGTGACTGAGATCTATGCCTCGCGCGAAGCAAAACAGAATTTTTCATCCGCTGAAGTGGTGAGCGCCATGCCGCATTCTTCCGCTCGGTATACCGGTTCAAATGAAAACACAACGAAGCACCTGCTTAAAAATCTTCGCTCGGGTGATGTGTTGCTGGTCCTTTCCGCCGGTGACGCAGACCAGATCAGTACGAATGTTTTAAGGGATTTGTGAGGTTGAGCATGGTTGTAAGAAAAGAGGAACAACCGACTCAATTTGAAGTGATCGCTCTTCCGCCATTAAGAATGACTTTGGCTCATGCGAAGGATGATCGTGTAAATAAAAAAGCGTTGGCCGCGGCGATCAAGAGATACCTGCCGCACCAGCAGCAAATCGATCGGCAGGCGATTGTAAGAATCATTAAATTTTTGGAGACAATAGCGCAGGAAAAATGATCATGACTACACCCGCAAGATCCGTTGATGTATTACGCCTTCACTTTGGCGATGCCGTGCAGGAGCATGTTTCGCTTGCGCCGTATACATCCGCGCGTATCGGCGGGACTGCGGATGTTTTGGTTACGGTCAAGTCTGCGGATGAGTTCGCCAATGTAATGAAGGTGATTTGGGAACAGGGTGCGCCTTATGTTATTTTGGGCGGCGGTTCGAATGTGCTGGTCAGCGATAAAGGTGTGCGCGGGGTGGTGGTTTTGGATCGGGCGAAGGATGTGCGCTTCGAAAGCGGCGACCAGCCCACAGTCTGGTGTGAAGCGGGAGTCGTTTTTAGCAATCTGGCGAATCGCTGCGCATCCAAAGGGTTGTCTGGTTTGGAATGGGCGGCGACAGTCCCCGGCACGATTGGCGGCGCGGTGTATGGAAATGCGGGCGCGTTCGGCGGCGATGTGTCGGGAAATTTAATTTGGGCCGATGTGTTAACGAAGAATGGCCGCGAAAAAATTTCTGTTGAGAATATGGATTACGGATATCGCACAAGTGTTTATAAACGCAGTGATGAAACTGTAATTATTCTTTCGGCCTTATTGAGATTAAAAAACGCGACTAAAGAAGAAGTGTCTGCTAAAATCAACGAATTCAGTGAACGCCGAAAGACCACGCAGCCGCCCGGTGCGAGCATGGGTTCCATGTTCAAGAATCCTGTGGGCGACCATGCGGGTCGTTTGATCGAAGCCGCGGGATTGAAAGGCACGCGCATCGGCAATGCTGAGATCAGCACGTTGCATGGAAATTTTTTCATCAATCATGGCGAGACAAAGGCCGAAGATGTTCGTGCCTTGATCCGTTTGGCGCAAAGGACTGTCGCTGAGAAATTTAATGTTAAGTTGGAATTGGAAGTGGAACTGGTTGGAGAATGGACCGAGTGAAGAAACTTCGTATTGCAGTTTTGTTTGGTGGAAGATCCGGCGAACATGATGTCTCGTTGATGTCTGCGCGTTCTGTGCTCGCTGTGCTTGACCCCGAAAAATATGAAGTGACCCAGGTTGGTATTACGCTTGACGGCGAATGGCTGAATGGCGCGAATACGCTCGATGCTTTTTCACAGGGAAATGTTGAGAAGTTGAATCGCGTTGTTCTTCCGGGCGAGCCTTCGCATTCCGCGCTTTATATTTTGAAGCCAGGCGATTCTGGCGAGATGATGGAAAAGCTCGCGGATGTTGATGTGTTCTTCCCTGTTCTGCATGGACCATTTGGCGAAGACGGTACGATACAGGGTTTGCTGGAACTGGCAGATGTCGCTTATG
>JABFSL010000029.1 GCA_013140605.1 Anaerolineales bacterium | reverse complement strand
AATGATCCTCTCCCATTGGGGCCATCACCACAGAAAAGAAGAACCAACTCCTGGAAAAATTTCAAGCATGGCAAAGCTCTTTACCAGCGAAGAACGTGATTTTTCCGAAACTTTCAACCGCACCCAATTCACTACTGTACATTCGTCACACCTGGCGGCGCAAGTGCGGTGTGACGAATGTACTCGGTTTTGTACGGTAGTGAAATAAATAAAAGGGAAGAAGGGTGGTTTTGAAGGCTATTTACTTTCCTGGTTGCCGAACCGATAGCCAAAGCCGCGTTCGTTATGTATGTATTCAGGTTTTTCCGGGTCCAGTTCCACTTTTTGGCGCAGGTGCCAGATATAGCGCCGCACAAAACCAACTTCGCTGGCATATTGCGGACCCCAAACCTGGCGCGCCAGTTCTTCACTGGACATGGCTTCTCCCTGACGACGCATAAGCGCTGAGAGCAGATTAAATTCAGTCGGCGTTAGGCTGATTGTTTCACCGCCGCGGGTTACACGCCGCGATGGAATATCCACTTCGAGACCGCCTGAGACAAGGTGCTCGCCGCTGGGTCCGCCGCCTTTGCGCGCCAATACAGCCTTGATCCGCGCCGATAATTGGGCAAACGAGAAGGGCTTGGTGACGTAATCATCCGCGCCAATGGAGAAGCCGCGCAAAATATTGGATTCGTCATCACGAGCAGTGAGCATGATGACAGGAGTGTCGCTCATTTCACGGATGCGTTTGAGCGTTTCCCAGCCATCCATTTGCGGCATGGTCACATCCAGGATGATCAAATCGGGTTTGCGCTCGTACATTTCGCGCAGACCAATACGCCCGTTATCGGCGCAGCGCGTGGCATAGCCCTGTCCGCTGAGGAATTCACACAGCAGGCTGCTTAAACTTTGATCGTCATCGATCATTAGTATTTCAGGCATGACCGCTTTCGTTTGGTTCGCCAGATGCAATGGGCATGGCAATTAAGAAGGATGAGCCGGGCGCATCAGTTTTTGTCCAATGCGGGGAATGGAGTATGAGCGTGCCTCCTTGAGCTTCGGTCAGCTTTTTGGCAAAGTATAAGCCCAACCCCCAGCCGGGCGGCGCGCTTTCACCTTTGTGTCCGCGTTGGAATCGATCAAAGATTTTTTTCTGCATTTCGGGGGGGATCCCCGCGCCATGATCTGCAACTTCAACGCTGATATTGCTGTCTTTGACATGCACGTTGATCTCGATCAGCAATTCGGGCGGGGAGTATTTATCCGCATTGCGTAAAAGGTTGCGAATGATCTGTTCGTAATAAATCTCGTCAGCCCAGACGGGGGGGATTTCAGCGGGCAGGCTCCATTTAATTTTGCGGCGGGTTCCAAGCACTACTTCAACAGAGCGGTAAAGGATCGGGGAAACAGCGACAGGCCCCAGATTAAGAGTGAGGCGTCCTGCTTCGAGACGGGATATATCCAGGATGGTTTGCACAAACTGAGTGAGGCGGGCGCTTTCATCCATCATGGCTTCAAGTGTGTGACGAGAGGCCGCTGAAAGGCTCTCGGCTTGCAGGGCAACTTCAAGGCCGCCGTTAAGGGCAGTGAGGGGAGCGCGCAGTTCGTGGCTGACGAGCGAGACAAATTCCGATTTCATTTCATCCAACTTTTGGAGTTCGTGATTGGCTTTATCCAATTCCGCGTTGCGCTGTTCAAGTGCGGCAGTTCGCTCGATCACCTTGGCTTCCAATTCACGGTTCAAAACATAGACTTCGGCAATGGCTTGCTTTTCCGCATTGACCAGTTCGCGCATCCAGGCAATGATAAAGCCGACGATTATCGGGCCCATCAATCCGAAGATAATGGTCTCGCTCATAAACGCCAGGTCAAAGATCAATTCGCCTTCCAGTCCATGTTCCACAAACTCAAAGACGATGGCTGTAACGGCCAGGAAGAGCGGTATTGCCCATTGCAGGATGTTCAGATCAAGGTAGCGACCTTTGTTTAACCAGGCAAACAGGTTTAATTTCATTACACAGATTATAGCCCTTTTGTTCAAGCCAGATACAAATAAGGACACATTTGAGACAATTCGAGACAGTTCGTGGACACGCATGGGTGGTATCTTAAGCGTAGATTAATATTGCCATTTTCACCCAAATGTTAATTCAATATTTCACAAGGAGAATGTAAGATGAATAAACGTGTTTTCTCTCTTTTCGTTATTGCCATTGGCCTCATGTTTGTGGTGGCGGCTTGCGGCGGGAATGCAACCGAAGCCCCTGTTGCGCAAACTGAAGCTGCGGTTGTTGTGACTGAGGCCCCTGCTGTCGCAACGGAAGCCCCTGTTTCCTTGAGCGGCGACCCGATCCGCGGCGGCCTGCTCTATGATGAATGGACAAAAGTCCTCGATGTGGATGCTCCTGAAGGCGATCAGCCTTTGTGGGCAACTCAAACCACCAACACTCGCAGCGGCGGGACTACATGGCGCTGCAAGGAATGTCACGGCTGGGACTATCTCGGTAAAGACGGCGCATATGGCGGCGGCTCACATCAGACTGGTTTCGTTGGCGTTATGCAAGTGGCGGGAACTGATCCGAATGAAATTCTCGCTGCCCTCAAGACAGGCGATCACGACTTCTCCGCTTACATGGATGACCAGGCTTTGACCGATATCGCACTCTTCCTTAGCGAAAACATGCTCGACTCTGCTGCGTTCATCACGGACAAGGCAGCTGTCGGCGGTGATGCTGCCAACGGCGAAACGATCTATACAGAAAACTGCATTGACTGCCACGGCCCCGAAGGTCTTGTGCTTAACTTCGCGGATGATGGCGGACCTGAATATTATGGCACGATTGCGAGTGATAACCCGTGGGAATTCGTCCACAAGGCCCGCTTTGGACAGCCCGGTGTCGCCGACATGCCCGCACTTGTCGATCTCGGCATGACCGATCAGGAATACATTGACCTGCTGGCTTTTGCCCAGACCCTGCCGACCTCCAGCCCGGTTGCCGAAGGCGGACGCCTTTATGACAACTGGATCGCGGCCACCGGCGCGGATGATATGACCACGGATCAACCTTTGTGGGCAACACAAACAACCAACACCCGCACCGGTAACGATACCTGGCGCTGCAAGGAATGTCACGGTTGGGATTTCAAAGGTGTGGAAGGCCGCTATGGTTCAGGCTCACATTTGACTGGCTTCCCCGGAGTCATTTCCTCTGCTGGCAAGACTTCTGAAGAACTTATGACTGCGATGAAGACCGGTGACCACGACTTCTCTTCCTATTTGAACGATGACCAGTTGAACAATTTGGTCGCTTTCATCCAGCAGGTTGAAGATATGGCCCCCTATATCAACGATGACAAGACCGTCAACGGCGATGCTGATAACGGCAAGGTTCTCTATGAAAGCAATTGTCAGGCCTGCCATGCCGAAGACGGCAAGGCGCTCGACTTTGACGACGGTGAAGGTGTTGAATTCGTAGGCACTGTTGCCGCTGACAACCCATGGGAAGTTTTGAACAAAATCCAGAACGGTCAGCCCGGCGAAGCAATGACAGCCGGACGCCACATGGAATGGTCTTTCCAGGATCTGCTCGACATCCTTTCCTACATCCAAACTTTACCCATTGAATAATTTGTATTGGCTTCACACTTCCAGGGGGCGCAAGCCCCCTGGAAGTTCTTATTTCGTAGTGGCGACTTCAGTCGTCCTAAAAAGCGACTGAAGTCGCCACTACGAGAATTCAGGAGCGCGCCGATGAAACTAAAACCCTGGCTCATTCATTATTTGCAATTATTGGCAATCGCTGGCATTGCTATTTTTATTTTGCTGGCAATATCATCCTCTTCAAATTCGGTTCATGCCCTGCCTGAGTATTCTCATCGCACAAGTGAAGCATGCGCAGTATGTCATGTTAATCCGGGCGGCGGCGGACCACGTACTTTGCGCGGAGCATTATGGGCGGCGCGAGGCAAGGCGGATGAAGTGCCCGTTCTGCCCGGTGTGTTGATTGCTCCTGGTGTGAACGATGGCGCGGAACTTTTTGAAATCGCCTGTTCGACCTGTCATGGAAAATTCGGCGAAGGGTTGTTTGGGCGCGTCATTGCCAACACTGGAGTCAAACCTCAAAAGATTCGCACCAATATTTTGCGCGGACGATTGAACAGCGGCATGCCTTCCTTTGAAGGGATGTTCACCGATGCGCAATTACAAGCGCTGATCGATTACACCAGCGCGCTTGCAACTGGCAAGGCTGAAATTCCCCCATCGCAATATCCACTTGAATCACCTGAGTTCAAATGCTCGCCGCAAAGCCCTTCGTTATTCTGCGGAGGTAACTAATGACAAAGCAACCACTTTCACGACGTGATTTTCTCAAACTGGGCGGCGTGGCGGCAGGCTCGGCGGCGGCTCTGGGCGCGTTGAAAAACGTTATGTCGGCGGAGGCGTCCACTGGAATTCAAACAGCCGCCGATGAAAAAGTTGTCTCCTCCACTTGTCACCTGTGTTCAGCGGGATGCGGAATTTTAGTCCGCGTGGTGAATGGGAAAGCGGTCAAACTCGAAGGCAATCCCATGCACCCAGTCAATCAGGGATCGCTTTGCCCGAAGGGGCAGGCTGCCCCCGAACTGTTATACAACCCTGACAGATTAACCTCCCCAATGAAACGCGATCGCAATACGGGACAGCTGACTCAGATTCAATGGGCAGAAGCCATCCAACTGACAGCGGAAAAACTGAACGC
>JABFSL010000100.1 GCA_013140605.1 Anaerolineales bacterium | reverse complement strand
TGCACTCGCCTCTACACCAAACTCGCTGCACATACCTTGTGCGTTTACATTAATCGTTTACTCGGCAAGCCTGCCTTCCTCCAAATCAAGGCTTTGGCTTTCCCGATTTAGCATAAGCCCCTAATAACAATTTATAAAACGATGAATCAGGGCGCGCGGCAAAGAAATTGTATCCGTGGCTCCGGTTGCGTTTTATTTTGAAAATCTGCTCGATTCCATCAATCTTTTTAACTATGCCATTTGACACCCAAAATATGCCAAAGCCCAAATCAAGCAAATAGCGACTTACAACAGAATTCTCATTCATACCATGATCCTCGTAAATCAATAGTACATCACCCTGCAGAAGTGACCCAGCTCCTTCAAGCGCTGGTATCTCGGCCCCTTCCACATCCAGCTTGACAACTAATTTACATCCATCCAGGCCAGCTTCACTAACAATTTGCTCAATTGTAACTGTCTTTACAATGGCAATCGTCTTGTTTGCCGAAGATCCAATAATAATATGAGCGCCGGCATTGGCAACAGAATCACCCGCACCTGCCGCAATCGTCACATTCAAACCAGAATCAGAGTAAACAGCCGCCTGAACAGCATGAAATTTATTATTATTTAGTTCATTGTTTTCTTCAAGAAGTTTAAAAGTTTCCGGAACAGGCTCTATTGCAAATGTGGGGTGTTGACCATAATCTTTTCCCGTCACTTTTACAGCCCAATACCCCAAGTTAGAACCGCAATCCAAAAAAACATAATTTATTGCATTCATTAATTTCAAAACTTGATCAATCTCCTCCTCGTATACATACCTGCTGCAAAGCAATCGCAGCCAGTATGGATCCCTGGCACAAAACAATAATTTACTATCATCACCAAGTACAACCATGAGGCGTTGATCATTCGGAAATAATCGAGATAACAAGCTGCTGGCGCGATAAAATCCTTTGAACCCAAAAGGATATAATAAGAAACCCAATAAATCCATCGTTCGTGATACAAATGCGAGACTTCTTAAATCTCTCTTTGGGGAGGCATATACAATTCGCATCTTAACACCATTCTCAAAACAAACAGATCAGAAACGTCTATTAGAAAGAAAATATCGTTTTTCAGTATTACCCGAAGCCCTATGTTACGCAGTAACTAAAAAATCCCGCTTTCTCGCCAGGTTTTACATGAGAAGTAAAACATAGCTTACAACAGAGTTGATCATATCAATACTTGAACCGCATTTTGACTATTATCAAACCATTGATCGCCCATGTTGGATTAGAAACCCAATTATCAAGCAGATAAAAAATCTTTATAAATCTGCCAACATTGCTCCAGCAAAACTTGTTCTTTTTTACCATTTAAAACATTTGCGAAGTTCCCTTTGGACCGTTCCTTTTCAATGGTTGGTTTTGCTACAAACCCGGAAACATCCTGTTTACCCGTACGAAGCCTGGCTTTTTCCTCTATAATTCGAAAACAACTTTCCATATTTTCCTTGGTCTGATCAAAAACAACAAAATCCGTTCCGAATTTTTTGTTGACCCTTTGTATCACAGCTCCATAATTTGCAGTTACTTCTTCAAACGTAGCCTTAATAAATCCATGAGAATAAGGCATTATATATTTATAAAACTGGTAATAAGCCTTTAATGCGTCAATGGCTGGTACGCGAGGAGAGTGGACCAATAAAGATAATACGGCGTCTGTGGGATTCCTTATTAATACGAATGTAGGCACATTATTCTGCACAGCACGAATAACCTGGGCGGGAACATGAAGATGGTGCGCTAATTTAATAGGCCGCTTCTGAGAAAATTCAAACGCCAC
Source organism: Anaerolineales bacterium (assembly GCA_013140605.1). Lineage (GTDB taxonomy): Bacteria > Chloroflexota > Anaerolineae > Anaerolineales > Villigracilaceae > Villigracilis. The sequence continues at coordinate 3,062 of JABFSL010000100.1, read as the reverse complement.
AACTGAAAATGTATTTGCAGATCGGGGAAAACCTTCAATAACAAGTTCCGTATCAGGACTTAATAACAAATCACGGCTTTGTTTCCTGCCAAAGAGTTTCATCGCAAAGGAAAATAAAGTCGGGCGCAAACCCAGCCAGGATCGAATTCTATATCGTAAAACAAACATTTTATCTCTGTTAGATAAAGGCGGCATCATTTTTATCCTCGAAAATTGCATCTATCGATAATTTCGATTGTTCCAAGAAAAAACAGTTTACCAAAAAAATATTCAAACGCCAATTATCCAAAAGCCAGGCTATTTATTCCCAGCTTCTTCCACACAGCCTGCCACAGAATTACATTCCAGACCATCAGCGAAATGGATGAGGCAAGGGATGAGCCAACAATCCCCCAAACAGGGATGAGCAACAAGTTCAAGGTTATGTTCAAGAATGCCGCCAGCACCATTCCTTTTGCAGTTTCCTGCTCATAGCCTGTCATATTTAGCAAAACACCGACAGAACCCATCCCGGAGTTGATCAACTGCCCAGCCATTAGGATGATCAGAGATAGATAAGCGGTTTCATACTCTGGGCCAAAAAACAGGCGTAAAAACGGCTGCCCCAGCACAACAAAAACAGTTGTTATCAGAAGAGTGAAAATCAGGATGACCCGCGCACTAGTGGTGACCAGCCGCTGCATCTGTGCCTTATTGCCCTGGGTATGCAACGCGGCAAAACGAGGCGCAACCACCATATTAATTGCCACCAACCCAAAAGAAGCCAGTTGGGAAACTTGAATTGCCACACGGAAAATGCCAATTTCTGCATCCGTAATGAAAAATCCTTGAAGCAAAATAGATGCCTGCTGATTAATGAGCTGCATCCCCCCAATGAACGCCAGCGGCACGGCACTAAGAAGCCATGTGCGACTCTCAAAGCGCGGTACAGAACTATGGACTTTTATCGGGATGGTTCGCCAGAGCAACCAGGCCCCCGCACCAAACGCCAAGGCTGAAGCAATCGTATAAAGCAACATCGCCTGGGGTGCGGTAAGAGAGCCGCTCCCTAGAAAAATCACCCCGCCCAGCAAAAGCACCAGAAGCCCAGGTCGAAACAAAAATTCTGGCAATTGTCCAGCAAAAACTTTTTGCAATCCACGCAAAGCCGCACCGCGCAAATTACCCAAAGCAATCAGGGGCACCAACATCAGCGCCCACAAAAAGGTTTCCAACCGCCTGCCAGCCAGCGGTTCTTTGAAAAACCAGATGGCAATACCTGTCAACGATATTAATCCAAGAGAGATGACTATCGTCAGCCATCCGGCCCAGCGCCAGATACCTTGTACAGTAGCGTAATCCTCACGTGCCATACCGCGTGCCGTTTCACGGACAACCAGGATGGGCAGACCAAATTCGGAAGGCACAGCTAATAACGAGATCAGAGCATATACATAGGAATAAACTCCATATTCCGCTGGCCCAAGCACACGTGCAAGAAGAACTACACTTAGGAATGTTAATCCAGTGCTGGCAATTCTTAATCCCACGCTGCTCAGCGTCTCACGCCCAATACGAGATGTGAAAATACGGGTAATCAAAGATTGCAAGCGACCTCTTATCCTTCTTTTCCAGTCCATAATTCCAGTTGGTTCTCCACCAAACTGCAACCGTACTCACTACATTCAAAGCAACAGTCTATATCTGTTTTCTGCGATCCATGCAATTTGATTCATGTTTGGGAAATAACGCAAAATTCTTAAACATCCAAATGTGATTAATATATACATCTTAGGGCAGGACGATGTTGCGCAAGTAGTATACATCATAGATCACGCACTGACAAAAATCGTGCAGTCCATCCCTTCATAGGCTGATCTGGCCCGCCACACGCATATTCCACTTCAGGGTTTTATACAAGCACCGCAGCTCATTCAGGCTCAACTTCCTCCGCATCCACTGCCCACCTGCTCCACTGAGCCTTTTAGTTTGTCTTTTGAAATATCATACCTGCCAGGCAGGGTTTACAAGAAAAATCGGGAAAGGCAAATTTGCCTTTCCCGATTTTGATGTATTAAAAAAAACAATTTACGGGTTGCCAATCAATGCGAAAACACCTTCAGTGCTGGAGACACAGATCGTCCCGTTGGCAATCACTGCGCCAGGAACCTCAACCCATTCGTTTGGAGTCACTTCTTCATTTAACCTGTGGATCTTTGCGGATTTGCTTTCGAATTCAGGCGGGTACGCATAACAAACTTGAATAATTGTATCCTTTGAGTCGGCGGTCACTTTGAAGGTATCGCCAATAAAGGCCATCCCATCTGGAGTGGGAACATATGAGCCAGCAGGGTCCTCAACCAATTCCACCAGAACGATACAGCCTGTAGCCTGCCGCATGAAGATGGCAGTACCCATATCAACTTGTTCAAGACACTCACCACCAATGTTTGGCAATAGTGGAACTTGTTGTGGGACGGACGGGACGGTGCCCTGGAACTTAGGCGCGGCCCATGTGCCTGCGGCTATCAAAACAAGCACAAGTGACAGGGCTATAGCGATCACAAAACGATTCTTTCTATTCATTTTTATTCTCCTTATGGAAATTATTGAGCATAAATAAATGGAATATCCATTTATTTATGCTGTACATTATAATGACCAAGTAAATGATATTCCTTACGGATTTTTTACGGATTTGGACTTCCCCCATCAGACAGGCGAAATTATGAGGTGTTTTCAGTAGAATCCGGCAATAATCCGTTTTTATACTGAGACCACATAGAAAACAAAGCCAACAGCAGCCTTTTTTTAAATCTGAAGCCATTGGACTCCGTTTTCATCTTTAGGGGCAAAACCCTTTCTTTGATACTCTGTGCAATTAGCTGCTGAATTGCACGCACTTATGTAAAAGGTAAGTAAAGAAAAGAATGGAAAAACCAAACACATCACCCACTGAATTATTAAAAGAAATTTTGGCACACTTGCGCAAGCCCGATTCGTTGAATGATCATCCCTGGGCAATTTCAACCGCACATTATCATCAGGATACTGATAAATCCGCTGGTGAGTATCTTGTGCAA
>JABFSL010000109.1 GCA_013140605.1 Anaerolineales bacterium | reverse complement strand
GCGGTGGTGGTTGCGTGGAAAGTTTGAACCTTGCCCGGAAGGCGTCAAGATCGCCGTTGAAATAATTCCGATCAATGTTGAGGCTTTCCACACCGTATAATGTGCCGTCACCGTTATCTGTATATTGCCAGAACAGCCATTCATTTTTTGCCCAGGGTTTTGGTACCAACGGTTCGGTGGCATTGTAGTTGGCGATCCATAGCGGGTATTGATGGAAATATTCCAGATTGGCTGGTTGGGTGGTTGGATTCGGCGAAAATTCACGCCAGTAATAATATGCTGTGTAGATCGCTATTTCTTTTTTGGGCACGAGTACTTTAAGTCTTTCGAGGAAGGTGTACCAATGTTTCCAGCCTTTGAATGCGCCGTTATAGCGATCTTCAAAATCTGCGAACAATGGCAGCTCACCATAATCGCCCCCGAATTGCTGTACCCATAAGTCGGCTTGTTTCTTGGGGTCTGCGCGGCTATCGTAGAACCAGTAAGAACCACGTGGAAAACCCGCTGTTTTAGACTCACGCCAATTGGCCTTAAAGTCCCTGTCGGGCCAAAGATTTTGCCCGGCACGCAGGACCACATATTCTGCAATTGTGCGCATTTTTGCAAAATCAATGCCTTGAGGGGTCTGCGGGTCGTCCTGATAAAAACTAACATCCGGGCCAATGATATTTGCCATAATATTCTCCTTGTTGTAAGTGCCTGTTGAAATTATATCAAAAGAGGGTTTTATTTTTTATTTACTCACCTTATGCACTTTAATGTCTTTTGGGCGTGTCGCCCTGAGTGAAACGAAGGGTCTCTACGATAATCTCAGAGATTCTTCGCTCCGCTCAGAATGACACTACGTAAGGTGGGTTATTTAGACGACACATTCAAAATGCGTGATGACAGGTTTAATTCCTGGTTTTCCTTCCACAGCGATGGCGTCAATTTGCCAGTGATCTATTTCATGTTCTGCGCTGTAATGCTGCGCGGAATTCAACATATGTTGTTGTTTGGTCGGCGTAATATTTTTTTCAGGAAAGAATTCCCTGCTGGATGTTAATGTTTTGACTTCCACAAAAATAATCACATCGCCTTGCTGGGCAATAATGTCTATTTCCCCATATGGCGTGCGGATGTTGCGCGCGATGATCTGGTAACCGCGTTCGGCAAGCCAGTCTGCGGCGATGCTTTCTCCCCAGGCGCCGATCTCTTTTTTATATTTCGTCATTCTGCAAAACTTTCCAAAAGTTTACGCAGACGGACTGACCAATTTCCTTTGCGCGGCTTCGCTTCCACAACTATTTTTTCATAATGCTGAAGCAGCACGTTGCTGACCCTCTCGATGGCATAGGCGGTAGATGCCTCTCGCGCTGAGTCTCTCATTTGGGCACGCAGGTTCGGGTCAAGGCAGAGGTGGGTTAATTTCGCGGTGAAGGCGGCCAATTCGTGAGTCGAAAGAAATCCTGTGATCCCATCCTGCACTGTATCGCCCACCCCAACAGATTGAATTCCCATCACGGGAAGACCCACGCCCATGGCTTCGATGACGGAGAGCGGATGTACTTCAGTAACCGATGCTGTCACGAAGATATCACACATGGCCAGGTAGGCGGGAAGTTGATCGTAGGGGATTCGGCCAGTTAAGCGGACTCGCTCTGAAAGATTTAACTCGCCAACGAGAGAGCGGATCTCTTCTTCGTATAACTGGACTCCGCTTCCGAGCAGCAGGAGTTGTGCTTTGGGAAGGGTTTCGGCAACGCCCGCAAATGATTTCAAAAGGAAGGGGAGGTTTTTTTCAAGCGCAATGCGGCCCGAATACACTAGCAGGATGTCGTCTTCCTTGTATCCAAATTGAGCGCGTGAAAGAGGCTGGGCTGTCAGGAAATCTTTTAAGTCCACGCCGTTTGGCACTACCTCGATGTCTCTTTCAACATTTAACTGCCGCAAAATCTTTTTCATGCCTGCTGAAGGCGCAATGACCATATCCACCGCGTTGCAGAAAGAGGGCATGTAGGCTTGCAACAGCCCCTGACTCATTTCCTCGGGCATCATGGGCAGGTAGGCCTGCGCGTATAGATCGTAACGGGTGTGATTGGTGTAAACAATGGGAATGTCGCGGCAATACCGCAGCGCCAGCCGCCCGCTGAGAAATGGATGTTGCACATGGATAATATCCATGGTTTGCAAAAGTTTTCTTGCGGCACGCGAGTAACGCATGGAGAGATAGAATCCAGAATCAGACAACGGCACGCCGCGGCTGCGAATTACATTTTTCTCACCATCGTCATAATCCAGGTCGCCAAATGTGAAAACGAAAACTTCGTGTCCCGCCAATTCAAAATAGCGTTTGTTGATGTCAACATAATTGGTAATCCCGCTGACATACGGTTTATATGAATCCACCATCATTCCAATTCGCATACTGCTATGCTAAGGCATGGGGGAGGGAATGTCAAGCGGACTATGGTACGTTATTTTGAAATTTTCAAGATCATCGCGCCAAAACCAGTTAATAGCACTTTGTTATTTTCTATCGCGTCTTTTTCCGATAGCCTGAAAATACAATTCCCTTCTTCCAGTTCAAGTTCATTGTCTTTCACTCCAAAATTTAACAACACAGCAAACTCATCCGCGCCTGATTTGCGTTTGTAGCCAAGCACATCTTTGGGCAGATTGTCGAGCAACTCCAATGTCCCCTCGCTAAACGCGGACTTTTCCTTCCGTAACTTCAACAACTTGCGGATTGTGTTCAGCAGGGAATCAGTGTCTTTGGTTTCTTCTACATTGATTCCCTTGTGATTTTCATGCACAGGCAGCCATGTGTTTTGTGCGGATGAGAAACCTGCGTTCCTTGTCTCATCCCATTGCATGGGTGTGCGGACTTCGTCGCGGTTGACCGTTAATCCAATTGAGTCGAAAAAGATGCGCGGCACGAATTTGAATTTGTGTGGAATTGGGTCAAGCGCTGAACTGAATGGAAATTTACTGTCTGTCATGCCGATCTCTTCGCCGTAGTACATGCAGGGCACGCCGCGTATTGTCAATTGCAAAAGGTGAAGGAGTTTCGCCTTGCGAACATCTTCATTGATTCTATGAATACTTCTGCGCCTGTCATGGTTGCTAAAGACATAAAGAGGCATGAAAGGGCTGGGAAAACCTTTTTCGATCTTGCTGATAAGTTCGCGGAAATAGTCCGCGTTGAATTTGAAATTCAACATCTCGAAGTTGAAGACCAGCCCTAATCCATCCCCGTTTTCGGTCATGTAGTTCTTGATGATTTCTGTGTTTCCTTGTATTTCGCCAAGCAATATTTTCTCCCCGAATTCATTGCAGACATTCCGCAGTTCTTTGGCGAATAGAAAACTTTCAGGTTGATTCATGGTGTATTTTGCTTCCTGAAAAAAGCCTGAGGCGTCATCTTCAGTTGGAATAAGTTTGAGTGAAAAGGGATTGTCTCGAAAATCCGCGTCTTTGTAGATGACATTGAAGATATCCAGCCGAAAACCGTCCACACCTTTGCTTAACCAGAAGCGGATAATGTCGAGCATGGTCTTTTTCACTTCGGGATTGCGATAGTTCAAGTCAGGCTGCATGGGAAGAAAACTGGACCAGTAATATTGTCCGCGTTCCTTTGCGTAATGCCAGCCGCTTCCGCCTGTCATGCTTTTCCAGTTATTCGGTTTGTTCCGCCAGAGATACCAATCTGCTTTTGGATTATTTCGCGAAGACTGCGATTCTTTGAACCAGTCATGTTCAATGGATGTGTGATTCATGACCATGTCGAAAACGATCCTCATTCCGTGCTTGTGGACTTCTTCGATCAATTGCAGGGCATCGTCCATTGTGCCGTATTCGGGAGCGATGTCAGTGTAGTTGCTGATGTCGTAGCCAAGGTCAGCTTGCGGCGAAGAAAAGAACGGGGAGATCCACAGCGTCTCGAATCCCAATTTGTGCAGATAATCCAGCTTTGAGAGAATGCCTTTTAAGTCCCCGATCCCGTCATGGTTTGAATCGTAAAACGAGCGCGGATAGATTTGATAGATGGTTGTTTTGTGATACCAGGGAGTTTTCATGTTTTATCTGAGCATATCCAGAAATCGAAACCAGACTTTGCCGATGTTCACGAACCAGGCTTTATCCTGATACGTGGGCGCGAAAGGGATGCTCAGATTTGCGAATGGATTGTTGCTTGCTTTTCCAAGAATACCGTTTGCCATTTGCTGACCGAGATAGGTGGCAAGAGTTACGCCGTGACCGACGTAGCACATCGAATACCACATGCCGTCGATCTGCCCGGCGTGCGTGTTTTCATCGAGCGTGATGCCGAGCGTGCCGTGCCAGAAATAATCAATGTTGAATTTTGCCAGCTCAGGAAATATCCTGAGCATTCCATTTCTTAAAGTATTGATATTCGTTTTTGCGCCAACGCCCGCGAAGGTCAGTTCGCCGCCCCATACCATTCTATTATCGGGAGAGAGACGATAATACGCGAGCGTTTTTCTTGTGTCATACACAACGCGATTGTTTGGGATAAGCTGCTGTGCAAGTTCCCTGGGTAATGGCTCTGTCGCAATGACGAAACTTTCGGCAGGGAACACGCGTTGACGGAATTGCGGCACGACGTTTCCGATCCACGCATTCGTGGCCAGCATAATTTCTTTTGTTTCGATGTCACCCCGCTCTGTCTTGACCATGAATCTGGTCCCGTCATTCGTTGGAGAGTTTCCTGCCCTTTCAATTCCCATTACCTGCGTGCCTTCATGAATATCCGCGCCTGCGCGTTCTGCTGCGAGCGCCATACCCATTACGAATTTAGCAGGCTGCACCGAGCCGCTGCGCGGGTTGACCATCAGTCCGTGATACGAGTCAGTTCCAAGTTCGGATAACGTTTCGCTCTTCGGCAGAATTTTCACTTCATAGTCTGCCACATCATGCAGGATTTTTTGCTCACGCTGCAACTTGTCAAAATGGGATGGTTTGAATGCGGCTTCGATATTTCCACAGCGAACATAATCGCAGTCTATTTTTTCATCCATAACAATTTGCTCGACAACATCTGCTGCCCGTGTTGCGGCGAGGAACATTTCCTTCGCGCGTTCCTGTCCATGCTCTTTGATCGCATCCGCGAGAGTGTGATGCAGGCATGAGAGCGCCTGCCCGCCGTTGCGTGAGCTTGCGCCCCAGCCAATCGTCTGCGCTTCAAGCAATGTGACTCGTGCTCCGCCCTTTGCAAGTTGCAGTGCAGCGGATGTGCCCGTGAATCCGCCGCCGATGACAAGGACATCTGTTTTTTGCGGAAGTGGTTTATTTAGAAATGATTTTGGTTCAGGGATTGTTACCGACCAGAGAATGGCGTGTTGAGTCATGGTTGTTGATCCAAGGATGTAGAATTTTGTTTGTAGATTTCCCTATTGGAATTATTTCATTGCGATGGCTCGAAAATGCAAACTCGATTTCGGCCAGTTTGTTTTGCCTGATACAAGGCCTGGTCAGCCGCGTCAATTAATTTTGTTAGTGATTGAAACTGTCCACTGGTACATGCCACGCCAAGACTGATATGAATTGAGAATGACTCGCCATTTTCCAGGGATATTTGCGTTGCGGCGGTTCGAATTCTTACACGCTCTGCAACTGTGGCCGCATCTGCCAGTTGTGTCTCTGGCAGTATCAGGATGAATTCCTCGCCTCCCCAGCGGCCAATACGGTCATATGTGCGCAGTTCTTCCGTAAGTATCTTTGCCACCTGCTGCAAGGCGTGATCCCCAAATTTATGCCCGAATTGATCGTTGACGTTTTTGAAGTGGTCAATGTCGATCAGTACCGCACTGAGCTGGCGTCCCTTTCGGCCAGCCATGTTGAACTCAGCTTCGGCATATTCCTCGATTGCCCTGCGATTTAGCAAGCCTGTCAGGCCGTCATGCATGGCAAGCGCTTCCATTTGCATTCGTGCCTGCATCAACTCTTCCTCAAGCCTGAGGATGCGCATGCCGCTGGCAACACGCGCTATCAATTCACGGCTGTTGAAGGGTTTGGTCAAATATTCATCCGCGCCGGATTCCAATCCCAGCACGATATTATCCTTGTCGTCCATTGCGGTGAGCATGATGATATAAGTGTAGCTTTTTTGCCCGCTTGTCCGAATTTTTTGAACCAGGGCCGGGCCGTCAAAACCGGGCATCATCCAATCGGTTATAACCAGTTGAAAGGGGGTTTGCTTATATAGCTCCCACGCAGCCTGGCCGTCTTCCGCTTCCACAATATCATACCCCGCTTCAAGCAGATACTTTTTAACCATCCGCCTGAAAATCAATTCGTCTTCAACGATGAGTATTTTCATAATCTTGTATGGCTACTATAGCACCATTTTTATTTATTGAGGTCTGTGTTTTTATAAATTTGACCTCTTGCGAAAATCTTCTTTGCCACCGGGACTATAGAGAAATTGAGTTTTAAGTGCCTTTCCTCAAAGGTCTCTGTGCGCTCCCCTGGCACCGCCCGCCACATCGGCTTCGCTTCGCGACGCGATGCGAAGGGCAGGTGTTTGGCTGATTGTATTTACTTATGTAAGAGGTCTATTGAAACCCACCTGACAAAACTCTAAGTTGCTTTTCACACACAATGATGTCACAATGTGTCATATCGTTTTAGCGGGGAACTTTCTCCGCAAGCGATACGTCCATTTGGCAAACGAATATTGTGATCAATGGAATGGAGGGCCTATGACTTAATGTAAACCTTTGAAGTTCAGCGGGACGCCGCCTGCTGTCTTCTTTACTTGTCGCTATTCAAATAAAAATTTCATAGGAGAAGAAAAATGATACCCTTACGCAAAGCCATTGGCTTTAGTGTTCTACTTATATTGCTCTTTACCTCCGCTTGTGGCGGAGCCGCGGCAACAGAAGCGCCATCCGTGCCTGAATATAATGATTATTCACCAGTTGCAACTGAAGCCCCTGCCGCCATGGAAGCTCCAGACCAGTCGCAAGCATTTCCCACGCAATCGATTTCCGCTGCGCCTCAATCAAGCGGACAATCCCCTTCAAGTAATGAACCTTATGATATGTTCTTCCAAGACTATGGAGTCAATCCATCCATAGATACCGAAGACGACAACCTGTCCACTTTTGCATTAGATGTGGATACAGGTTCCTATACTGTCATGCGTAATTATATAAATGACGGAAATTTGCCGCCCGAGGATTCTGTCCGCGTGGAGGAGTACGTCAATTATTTCGACCAGGGCTATGACTCGCCGCCCGCGCATCAGGCCTTCGGAATTTATATTGACGGCGGGCCTTCGCCATTCACTGAGACCGAACGTTATGACATGTTACGCATCGGCATTCAAGGCTATCAGGTCGCGGAAGAAGACCGCAAGGATGCCGCACTCACTTTCGTGATCGATGTCTCTGGCTCGATGGATATGGATAACCGTCTCGGCCTCGTAAAACAATCCCTTGAAATGCTGGTGGAGCAATTGCATCGGAATGATACCGTCAGCATTGTCGTTTATGGATCGGAAGCCCGCGTCGTTCTCGAGCCGACAAGGGGTTCTGATTCTGACAGAATTCTCTCAGCGATATACAGCCTCCAGCCTGAAGGTTCCACGAACGCTGAAGCGGGTCTACGCCTTGGCTATGGCATGGCCATGGAAGCCTTCAACAGCGATGGAATTAATCGGGTAATCCTGTGCTCGGATGGCGTGGCAAACGTCGGCCAGACCGAAGCGGACGCGATCCTTGAAGAGATTGACCGTCATGTTGAACGCGGCGTCACACTCACCACCATCGGCTTTGGCATGGACAACTACAACGACACGCTCATGGAACAGCTTGCCGATAATGGCAACGGTTTCTATGCCTATGTGGATGACCGCGCTGAAGCCCGCAAGCTTTTCATAGATGAGATCACAGGCACTCTGCAGACCATTGCCTTGGATGCGAAAGTTCAAGTTGAGTTCAATCCTGAAACTGTCTTGCGCTATCGCTTGGTCGGCTACGAAAACCGCGCAGTCGCAGATGATGAATTCCGCGATAATTCTGTGGATGCGGGCGAAATCGGCGCGGGGCATTCCGTCACCGCGCTGTATGAGATCAAACTCCGCCCCGATGTTCACAACGGAAAGATCGCCACGGTCTTCATGAGATGGGAAGACCCTGACACACATCAGGTCGTTGAGATTTCACAGGATTATGACGCAGGTCAAATGGCCTTTGATTTTCAGGAAGCCAACCCTTATTTCCAGCGCGCCGTTGTAGTTGCGGAATATGCCGAAATCATGAAAGGCAGTTACTGGGCCGAAGATGGTTCGCTGGATCATGTGTATGATGAGGCGAAGCGCATTAGCAAATACCTATATCGTGATGATTACATGGGCGAGTTCGTTGACCTAGTCCGCGACGCGAGGCGGATGAAGTAGATAGGAAACATATACTTCCATTAGACTATCAACAAAATAACAACTCCCCGTTCCAAGAACGGGGAGTTGTTTACATGTCTACTTGTTTACTACTTTACTTATATTTCCAATTCTGCGCACCCCAACTCATGGAACCCCATGTGCTGAGAATGTAACCATCCAAATTATCGGCCACGCCGTAGTTATCCTGGAAGAGATACATATATACCTGCGGCATGTCGTCAATGACAGCCTGACCGATTTCACAATATGCATCCTTGCGGGTCTGTTGATCAAAGCTGCTGCCTGCTAGTTCGAGAGCAGCATCCACATCTGCGTTTACCCAGCGGAAGTAATTTCCGCCCGTGGGATTTTCAGCCGTGGGAATGCGGGATGAATGATAGGCATCGAAGTTATAGCCCTGCGGTTCAGTGGTGAAGCCGCGGTCAAAGATCAGCATATCATAATCGCCGACAGCGCGCGGGGAGTTATCTTCAAATGTGCCGAAGATAATCGAGAAATCGTAGTTCTGAATGCGTGCTTCCACTCCGACTGCCTTCAAGTTTTCAACAATGAATTCCTCGGTGAGTTGCAGCGGATCGAAAGCCGTATACCCTTGCAGTTCCAGAGAGAGGCGGGTTCCATCTTCAGCATACATCGCATCCTTTGCCACGCGGATACCGTCGTCGCCCATTACCCAGCCAGCTTCGTCCAATAATTGATTGGCTTTTTCAACATCAAATCCCAACGCGCGCGGCAAGTCGCATTGATACCAGCCATACGCGAACGGATTCGTTGAATCTCCGACGCTGCCTTTCAAAACATCCTGTTGCAGGGTTTGGTAATCAATTGCGCTGGCGATTGCCTGACGCACGCGGATGTCGCCGAGAATGGGGTGAGGTGTCGCAGCGGTTGCATCGCCGTCAAACGGCGCGCTCAAGTTAAAGTCAATTGCCATGTTCCAAATACCGGGGATGAGATGCTGAGTGGCCTTGCCCTTGAGCAATTCATCGTAATCGGCTTTGAATTCACCCGGCCACAATTGGAACTGCGCTTCGCCATTTAACATCATCGCAGTTTGCGCTGCGGGTTCAGGCACGATCGCAAAGACTATTGAATCCAAATACGGCTTTCCTTCTTCGTAATAATTCGGGTTGCGGGTCATGGTGATGCTTTCACCCGATGCCCAATTGCTTACGATAAATGGACCTGCGCCAACAGGATTGCGATTCCATTCCCAGTTCGTCATGTCTGCTGGCTCACCGGTGGCGTGGCGCGGGAACAAGCCATAAGCAAATTGATCGAGATAACCGGGATACGGTTCTGAGTAGGTTAGCACGGCTGTCAGATCATCGGGAGTATCAACAGATGTGATCAGGTCAAATCCGCTTGTGCCGGACAGCGCGCCAGCATCGGGATTGGAAAGCACTTCCACAGTGAACTTGATATCGTCCGATGTGATCGCTTCGCCGTCAGACCATTTGAGTCCTTCGCGCAATTTCCAAGTCACAGTCAAATAGTCAGCAGACAGACCACTGTTATCGAGTGTGGGCAATTCCTGTGCGAGCGTGGCAACATATTCGCCGTTTTCATTGATGGTTGCCAGACCAGTCATCGCAGTTGCTTCAGCGGCCTGGCGGACGATGGCCGCATCAGCCATGAAGTAATTGAGCGTGGTCGGCTCTTCAGGAATGATCAATGTGACAGTTCCGCCTCCTCCCGCGCTGATGGCTGCTTCTGTTGCTGGGACAGTTGCTTCCCCCGTGCTTTGAGGCGCTTCTGTCGCAGGCGCTTTTCCTCCGCCACATGCGCTGAGTACGAGCCCGAGGACTACGAACAGGGTCAAAAATTTTAGTTTCATCTCTTCTCCTTTGTCTATTTTTTTCTGGAGTACATCAGCTTGCTGATGTACTTGTCTTTTTATACGGACAACTTGCTGTCCGACTCCAGAGTTGTGAAATTACTTTTCCGCATGAACGACATACGGATCAAACGCATCGCGCAAACCATCGCCGATGTAGTTGATTGCCATGACGGTGATGAAGATCATCAGACCGGGATAGAACGCGATCCACGGCGCGCGAAAGACTTGATTCTGCGCTGTGGCTAAAATACTTCCCCAGGTTGGGGTGGGGGGCTGTACGCCGAATCCCAAATAACTTAATCCTGATTCAGTGATGATGGCCGAAGCCATTTGCAATGTGCCGCTGACCACGATCGGACCAATACAGTTTGGCAGGATGTGTTGAATGATGATGCGCGCACTGCTTCCGCCAAGCGCGCGGGATGCGGTCACAAATTCACGTTCGCGTAGCACGAGGAAGAGTCCGCGCACGAGACGGGCGGGCCACATCCACGAAAGTGCGGCGATGATGATGATCACTATCAGCACGCTGTTCTTCAACCACGGGACTTGCTGTTCACGCAGGAACGCTCCGAGAATAATCAGCACGAAAATCGTGGGGAAGGTGAGAAATGCGTCCGTGATGCGCATCAGAACAGAATCGATCCAGCCGCCGAAGTATCCACTCAATGCGCCGACCAAAACACCCAAAGCGATGGACAGGAAAGTAGAAAACAGACCAACTGTCAGTGAGACCCGACCGCCATACAAAATTCGTGTGAATACGTCGCGTCCCAATTCATCCGTCCCAAACCAGTGATCCGCGTTTGATTTCTGAAAACTGTTGGTTGGTTCCTGATTGGTGGGGCTGTATGGTGTTGTAAATGCGAATGCGGAGGCGAGTATAAGCAAAGCTAGAACTGCAATGGCGATGCCAGCGAGTTTGTGTTTGAAAAAACGGCGCAGGATAACGCGCGCCATGCTTTGTTCCTGAATGATGGGTTCATTCATACTTCACCCGTGGATCAAGCCAGCCATACGCGAGGTCAGCGAGGATGTTGCAGAAAATAATCAGCACGGCTGTGATCATTACCACACCTAGCAAAACGGGATAGTCGCGCCCTTTGGCGGCATCCCAAAAGAGACGCCCCATTCCGGGCCATGAAAAAATTGTTTCCACAAACAGCGCGCCCGCAAAGAGACTTGGCAGGTCGAGCGCAATCAGAGTCACCAATGGGAGAATCGCATTTTGAAGCGCGTGCTTGTAATACACAGAATTGGAACTCGCGCCTTTCGCCTTCGCCGTGCGGACATAATCTTCATGCAAAACATCCATCATGCTGGAACGCAGAAAGCGTGAATACCATGCGATCCAGCCAAGGCTTAATGCGGTAACAGGCAGCACCAAATGCCAGAGCGTGTCAAGCGGATCGCCTTCTTTGCCGCGTGTGTTCATTCCACCAACGGGGAAAAAAGGTACATCTGTCACTGGGTTTTTTAGCAGGACATAAAAGATAACGATCAATCCCAAGCCAAGCCAGTAGACAGGAATGGATTGCCCGATAAATGTGACCGTGGTCATGGCATAGTCAAACACTGAATATGGTTTGCGCGCCGACAACATCCCAATGGGAATTGCAACAATTAATGTAAGAAGAAACGATGCGCCCACAAGCGTTAGCGTATTCGGAATTCTCTCCGCGATCATGTCGTTGACGGGTCGATGGAATTTGATCGATTGTCCCAGGTTGCCTTTCAGCATATCTCCAATCCATCTGCCGTATTGAACAGGAAGCGGATCGTTGAGCCCAAGTTTTTCTTCGATGGCTTCGATCTGTTCCTTGGTGACGTTTGGGTTGCGCCGTGCGGATGTCAACGGGCCGCCCGGTGCGGAGCGCACCAAAAAGAACAGCAATATGCTGATGATGAAGAGGATTGGAATGGTTTGCAAGATACGTCTTATGGCGTATGTGGTCATTTAGGATTTATGCCTCGAACACAACCTTGCCATCAACAATTGTCATCACTGCTTTGGCAGTCAAGATATCTTCCTGTGGAATCGCAAATAGGTCATGCGAGAATAACACCAGGTCTGCGAGATAGTTTTCCTTGATCTGTCCTTTTTCGTTTTCCTTAAACTCCGCATAAGCCGCGTCACGTGTATAGCCGAGGATGCATTCTTCCAAAGTTAATCTCTGATCGGGATCAGTGGGTGACCACAACTCGCGGTTGAGCGCCACGTGTAAATTTATCATTGGGTCAAAGGGGGCGACTGTCCAGTCACTGCCGAGGGTGAGGTGTGCGCCAGCGTTCTTGATGTCACGCCATGCAAATGATTTTTTCCAGCGTTCTTCACCGACTCGCGTCGGCCACACATCGCCTTCAGAGATACTGAATGGCGCGTGGCTGGTCTGCATGGATGCGATCACATCCAGTTCCTTGAATCGTGGCAGGTCATCGGGATGAATGACTTCGATATGTTCCACGCGATGACGACTGTCACGCTTCCCATTTAACTTTTGGATTGATTCGTATCCATCGAGAGTGCGCCTCACTGCGCCATCTCCGCAGCAATGGACGAATATCTGCAATCCCAATTTGTCGGAGGCCGCCGCCATGCGTGTGAAATGTTCGGCCGAAAAAATGCCATCTGGTTTTGCTTCGGGATTATCTGCATAAGGTTCGAGGTTCAAGGCGGTATATGATTCCCAAACACCATCCATGAAGAACTTCACTGCGCCGCCGCGCGCGAAGTCGCCTTGAATTTCTGCCATCTTTGCAGCTTCGATCAAGTTCTGTTCCGTGGTCTCAGGTTTGATGTGATAGGGGGTATAGACACGCAGAGTCATCTCGCCTGCATCTTCAAGCGCGGCGTAGACCATCAATTCATCCAGGTCGCCGTTCATGTTATGCACACTGGTTACGCCAGTGGAATTAATTTTCTTGATCGCCATCTTGAGCAGTTCACGCTTGCGGGCATCGCTTGTCTCAGGCAGTAAGTCTGAAACCAATCCCATCGCTGTCTCGCGCAGTTCACCAGTGGCAAGTCCATTCTCATCGCGGACAACTACGCCAACTCCGCTGGCTTCTTTGCCGGGCTGTAAAATTCCCGCCATTTCGAGCGCCTTCGTATTTGCCCATGAGGTGTGACCGTCATACGCGTTGATATAAACTGGGCGGTCGGGGATGATCTCGTCGAGTTCTTTTCGCGAGGGAATAATCCCATACTTAATTCCGCGTCCGTCCACCCATTCACTTGTTCTATTTTGTTCGGCGAACGCTTTCAAAACATTACGGACATCGTCCATGGTTTTAGCTTCGTATAACTGCGCGCTTCCCATCCAGATCGAGCCCCACAATAAGTGGAAATGCGAATCGATGAATCCTGGCGTTACCGTGCAGCCTTTACCGTCAATGACGCGCGTGGATTGATCCTGAAATTCCTTTACGCCTTCATTCGTCCCTGCATAAATAATATGTTTGCCTTGAATGGCTACTGCTTCAGCTTGTGGATTGCTTTCGTCGCTTGTAAAGACGTGTGCGTCATTGATGATGATATCTGCCCTGGCTGGCATGTTTCTCTCCTCTGTAAGTTTAAACCCTAAAGGTCTTCAAAATATTGAGACGCTGTCTCAAACAAAAGACCTTTAGGGTTTTGGTTGTTAACTGTCACGAATATACATAATAAAGTGGCGCAGGTCAAGAGAAAATCTTCGGGTTATAATCCATGAATATGACCAAACAAAAAGTTGTTGTCGCCATGTCTGGCGGCGTGGATTCTTCGGTAGCGGCGGCCCTGCTCAAACAGCAGGGCTATGATGTTACCGGTATGATGTTGCGCCTTTGGTCTGAACCCGGCAAGGAGGAGTCCAACCGCTGCTGCACGCCCGATGCAATGGCGCAGGCGCGGCGTGTGGCGGGCATTCTCGACATCCCGTTTTATGTGATTGATGCGAAGGATGTTTTCAAGGAAACCGTTGTGCAATATTTTCTGGACGGATATGCGCGCGGCGAAACGCCGAATCCGTGCTTGATGTGCAATCGTCAGATCCGCTGGACGTTTTTGTTGAATCACGCGCTCGCATTGGGTGCGGAATTTATGGCGACGGGGCACTATGTAAGAATAAAGGCAGAAGGCGGAAAGCAGAAATTGCTTCGCGCTATTGACCATTCCAAAGATCAATCTTATGTTTTACATGTCTTGAAACAGGATCAGCTTGCTCATGCGCTTTTTCCTGTGGGTGAGTTTCCCAAACCCGAAATAAGGCGCATCGCCGCGGACTTTGGCCTGCCGACTGCTTCGAGAGCAGATTCTCAGGATTTGTGTTTTCTCGCCGGCGAAGATTATCGTGGATTCCTGCAGCGTAATGCGGCAGAAATGTTAAAGCCCGGCAAAATTGTCACCACTGATGGAAAGTCAATTGGTAACCACAATGGACTTGCAAATTACACAATCGGTCAACGAAAAGGATTAAATGTCGCTTCGCCCGTTCCGCTTTACGTAATTACAAAACAGGCGTCAAATAATGCTTTGGTTGTTGGCACACTCGACGAGCTTGGCTTTACCGAATTGACCGCGCGCGGTGTCAACTGGACTTCAGGTGAAACGCCGCGCGAACCATTCCGCGCACAAGTGAAGATTCGCTACACGGCGAAGGAAGCCGAAGCGCTGGTCAGCCCATTGGAAGGGGATCAGGTTTCAGTTAAGTTTGATGCGCCTGTACGGGATGTGACAGCCGGTCAGGCGGCGGTCTTCTATCAAGATGAGTTAATGCTCGGCGGCGGAATCATCATTTAAAAAGGAATGCGGACTTCAGTCCGCTTATTTCTAAAAATTGCAGACTGAAGTCTGCGATCTATAAACAAGGAGAATTTTCAAATGAACTATCGTGTTGAATCGCTAATGTCGGCCCGTTTATTTGTAGTTCCTCAGTTTGCTGATGAACGGATTTTCTTTTTGAGCAATCTCTCCGGGCATCTAAGTTTGTATGCCATGTATTATGGCGGCAGTGCGCCAGAGCCATTGTTGCCGCCGAATATTGCGCTGCAAAATCCGCACCTGATCGGCGGGCATTCATTTTATGCCTTCCCCGAACTCGACAAGGTGCTTGTGATGATCGACAACAACGGCGATGAAAATTATCAGCCGATGTTGATTCCGCTCGATGGCGGATTCCCCGAACCGGCATTTGATAATTTCTTCAAAGAGTATCGCGTTCACCTCGGCGAATGTGACCGTGAAAAGGCCATTGTGTACCTGTACGCGGAACGCCGTGACAAACCCCTCAATGAAACTTATCGCGGCGACTTGAAGACCGGCAAATTGACCAAAATCGCCGAAAGCGAATGGGGATTTGGAGTAGCCGCGCACAGCGATGGTCACAAACGCCTGTTGCTTGGCACCGGATATGGAGTGGGTGATAGCGTTCTTTACCTGTGGAACAAAGGCGAAAAGAAAGTTATTTACGGCAAGCCTTTGGAAGATCGCGCGCCGGGTGAAAAAGTTGCGTTGAATGGTTTAGGTGGCAGCGTATTTTCGCCAAGTGGAAAAGGTTCGATCGTCACGAGCGCTGTTTTTGAGGATACATTCGGTCTTGGTTACATTGAATTCAAGAAGCCCGGTGTTTTGAAAGCGGTCAAATTGAAAGGCGTAATTCATTCCGGCGTGGGCGAGATGGAAAATGTCGCTCACCTGAAAGATGACCGCTATCTGGTCACATTCAACATTGACGGCTGCTCGTGGGCTTACGAGGGAATCTTTGACGAGGAAAAACTCGTCATGAATCTCAAACATGCGCTGGTCGGCCCTCCGCCGTTTGATAATGGCATGTTGGAGCACATGGACTATGACTCTAAGGAAGATGTTTTCACTATCTCATTTTCCACCGCCACTTCACCAACGCAGATCTATACCATCGAAGGGAAGAAACGCAGCGATCTTGCCCTGCATACCAGTGAAAGGATTTTAGGTGTTGAAGATGCCTATCTTTCAAAGGGCGAGGATGCATCGTATATTTCACATGATGGCTTGAGAGTGTCAGCGCGTTTGTACATGCCTTCGAAGTCACTTGGATTCAAAGGCGCGCGCCCGGTGGTTTATTACATTCACGGCGGCCCGCAGGGACAGGAGCGCCCGGACTTCGCGTGGTTCTCAATGCCGTTGATTCAATTCCTCACCCTGCGCGGATTTGCCGTCTTCGTACCGAACGTGCGCGGATCGACTGGTTACGGTCTTTCCTACGTCAAGCATGTTGACCGCGATTGGGGCGGACAGGACCGTTTGGATCATGTCCACGCGATGACAAAGGTTCTGCCCAAGGATAAGCGGCTGGATATCAAACGCGCGGCTGTGGTTGGACGTTCCTATGGCGGCTACATGACCTTGATGCAGGCTGGCATGCATCCCGATCTATGGAAGGCCTCCTGCGATATGTTCGGGCCGTATGACCTGCTGACTTTCTCCGAGCGCATCCCTGAGACCTGGAAGCCGTATTTCAAGATCTCGATTGGCGACCCTGACATCCCTGAAGAAAGAGCTGACCTGATTGAGCGCTCGCCAAAGACCCACCTGCACAATATGTCTGCCCCAATGCTGGTCATTCAGGGACGCAACGATCCGCGTGTGGTTGCGGCAGAGTCGGAAGACCTCGTCAAACAATTGAAGGCAAAAGGCAAGGAATTGGAATTGCTGGTATTCGAAGATGAAGGTCACGATGTGTTGAAGTACGAAAACCGCGTGACCTGCTACAACGCCATCACCGATTTCTTCACAAAATATCTCAAACCGTAATTCATGACCCTGCCGTCATTGTTGTTTGCATTGATGCTCGCATCCCTATGCGGACTGTTGTTTCATAGTTTGCGCGGCGGGACTGGAAGACGTTTAATTTTTTATATTGGCCTGAGCGCTTTCGGGTTTGCATTCGGACAATTGATCAGCATCTGGCGTGGCTGGAGTTTGTTTACCTTCGGCGCGCTGGAGATTGGCATGGGCGTGATTGGAAGTTTCTTGTTCTTACTGCTCGGTGAGTGGTTGAGCCGCTACGAAGCGAAGCAATAAAGCAGTGTATAATCTGCGCCCGTTGGAGAAAAAAGTGACAGTCACCTCGCACAGCGGGTGACTGTCACTTACTAACTCACCTTACGCAAAAAATGGAATGCGGACTTTAGTCCGCATTCCGAAAAAATAGACACATAGTGAGTTAGTAATACTAAAACTTGAAAGAGGAAATAAAAAATGGAATTTGTAAAATCTTTGATCGATCTCTTCCTGCATTTGGATGAATATCTTGCGACGATCATCACTCAATACGGCGCATGGACATACGGCATTTTGTTCGCAGTGATCTTTGTTGAAACAGGTCTGGTTATCATGCCGTTCCTGCCCGGTGATTCGTTGCTGTTTGCGGCAGGTACATTTGCGGCGCTCGGCTCGCTGAATGTTTGGTATATCGCAGCGTTATTAATGTTTGCTGCAATCCTTGGTGATACCGTTAACTATTCCATCGGTCATTATCTGGGTGAACGCGCCTATAACATCAAGTGGATCAAGAAGGAATACTTCGATAAGACTCACGCCTTCTTTGAGAAGCATGGTGGCAAGTCAATTTTTCTCGCTCGTTTTGTCCCCATCGTGCGCACGTTCGTGCCTTTCGTGGCGGGCATTGGCAAGATGTCCTATGGTTATTTCATTACATATAACATTGTGGGCGGCATCACCTGGGTGGCGCTCTTTACTTTCGCGGGCTATTTCTTTGGCAACATCCCATTCATGAGAGATAATTTTGAGTATGTGATCATCGTCATCATCTTGGTCTCCGTCCTGCCGATGGTATACGAATGGTTGAAAGCTCGAAGAGAATCGAAAAGCTGATTGGCAGGTCACGCTTCAAGCGTGACCTTTTTTTATCATTATGAAATATTTTTCCGCTCTTTTTCTTGTTTTTATTATCGGGGTTGTGATTCTCGCCGACGCGGATCTTCTCCCCGATTTCATTCATGCGCTCTATGCTTTTCCGAATGGGGACAAGGTCGGACACTTTATCCTCTACGGCCTCTTGAATTTTTTTATCACCCGCGCATTTCTCTCCTCGCTTCCAACCCGACGGGGCGGCTGGGTGACTCTTTCAGTGGGTTTGATTCTAGCCTTGTTCGTCGCGCTCGAAGAATTATCACAGATATTTTTTGTTGCGCGCACATTTAGTTTGTTGGATTTGCTTGCCAGCTTTCTAGGCATAATTGTTGGCGGATGGATTGCGTATAATATAAAAAGACCCTAAAGGTTTTCAAAACCTTTAGGGTCTTGTCTTCATTATGGCACTAACTTCAAATGCCCTTCACTATCCTTGATCGCAGAATCCTGCTCCCACCACATGGAATAATATTCGATATTCGCCCACAGCGGAGCCATGTCTGCATAGTGTTCGTTATATGCGTGACCTGACTGTCCCGTTGTATGGACGGTGACCGAATTATTCAGATTACCCAAATCCACGATCATGCGCATGGATGGCAGCCAGTTGGTTTCATACCCATCGCGCACTGACCAGCCTGTCGCATTGACAATCGCGTCGCCGCCGCCTGTCTGAAATGGTCCGCGGTTGAAGAGGTCTTCGATCAGGAAGACGCCCGATTCACCCAATGTCCCATTGCGGAAGGTGGAGGCGTGCATATCGCCCCAGATCCACTTGGACATATCTTTTCCGAACATGTTCTGTAATTCGGCAACGCCTTCTGCAAATGACACTTCGATCATATCGTTCATGGTTTCTGTAACATCGGTTGTGGCTTTATCATCCCAAAATGGGTCGTTGGGATTCTTTGCCATATTCCGTGTTACTTCGTTCCAGCGTGAGCCACCGTCAGTCCAGTAGCGTTCGGGCAGTTCGTCGTTGAATGTGTTTTGCAGGAAATTTTTCCAGAACGCGTTAAAGACCGACGCGGAGATGGAATCCATTCGGTCTTGATAATCCCAATTCTTTAGCGTATCAAGCGCGGGGTTAAAGTCCGAAGCGATGTTTGCATCCAGAAGAAGCGGCACAAAAGTTTCCGCATTCGCATCGAATGAATCGCCGTGCATTTGTTGGATGTAGGCCATGTCAATTTTAGCGGGCGCGGTCTCGATCATATCCACAATACGGTTGGCGCGGAATCCATAATCCCAATCCTGCGTGATGAGGTACGGGTAATCATTTGGCGGCACCTGATTGTTGGCTGTGACGATATAACCTTCAGCGGGATTGAACGTGTAAGGCTGTTCTTCAAACGGAATGAAACCAGTCCATTCATATTCATCCGTCCAACCGGGGACGGGAAGTGTGCCATCGCCCTTGGCGCGAATTGGAACATCACCGGGCATTTGATAACCGATGTTTCCTTCGACATCTGCATATAAAAGATTTTGCGCAGGCACATGGAAGCCGCGCGCCGCCTCGCGGAACTCATCCCAATTTTGCGCTTTATCGAATCCCCAAATTGCCTCGAATGGCGTGGACGGAGTCAAAGCAGTCCACGCAAGTGAGATCACATATTGCTCTGGAAGTTCAACACCAGAGCGATCCTTGAATGCTTTGAATTCAGAATCCTTGGGGTCGCCCTGATCTTTGAGCGGACCATACGTATCGGAGATGACTGGCCCATGACGTGTGCTTCGGACTGTGAGACTGACCGCTTCGCCGCCTACGACCTGAATTGATTCTTCACGAGTGGCAAAGTCCACCCATTGACCATTGACTTCATACTGATTCGGATTTTCAGGATTGACCTTTTCAATATACAGATCCATGACATCCGGGCCAGTGTTGGTGAAGCCCCACGCGATTTTTGCGTTATGGCCGATGATCACACCGGGCACACCCGCAAAGGAAAAGCCTGCCACTTCAAAGGCGCAGTCATCATTTTTGGGAAGGCAGTGCAAATCCATTTGATACCAAATGGATGGCATTTGAATTCCAAGGTGTGGATCGTTCGCCAGCAGAGGTGTGCCCGTATCTGTTAATTTGCCAGAGACCGCCCAGGAATTTGAACCAATGCCGTCGCTCCACGGGCCGAGAATTTCATCCATGAGAACGACATTTTGTTCAATTGCCTGTAGTGTTTCAGTTGAAACATCAATGCCCGCAAATGTCCGACTATTTAATGGAGCGGATGCGGAACCATCACCGATATTATTGACGATCACAGGATGATCTTGTGGATAAGCAGGATAGAGTTGAGCGACCTGTTCAGGAGTAAGCGTCTTGAGCAGCACGGCGCGTTCGATCTCTTCGCCCATGTTGCCGCGCAAGTCCCAAGCCATGGCCTTGCCCCAAGTCAGCGAGTGGACAGGAATCCATTCTTCGATTTCATAATCCGGGCTGAGCAAACCAAGGATCGCATATTCAAGGCTGAGCGCGGTGTCTTTGTGATCTTTTAAATACGCGTTCACGCCGTCGGTGTAGGCCTCGAGGATTGCACGCGATTCAGGGCCAAGCTGTTCCCATTCGGCTTCGGCGGTTTGTCTCCATCCCAATGTGCGCAGGAAGGAATCTGTTTCAACCTGTCCGCCCCCGAACATTTTCGAGAGTTCACCGGAGCCGATATGACGCCAGGCATCCATTTGCCAGAAACGATCCTGCGCGTGGACGTATCCCTGCGAAAAGAAAAGATCGTGAGTAGTGGATGCGTAAATATGGGGAATGCCCATATTGTCGCGATAGATATCCACTGTCGCATCCAGCCCGCTGACTTGGAGTTCGCCTTCAATTTGTGGGAATGATTTTGGCGCGACTGTGTGGGGGAGGTAACTTTTAAAATAGAATCCTCCTCCCGCTCCGGCGATCACCGCAAGAACAATAATGCCGATGGATATTCTTCCAATTATTTTTCCTGCTTTTTTCATTTTTCCTCCGAATTGAATTTTTATATCCAAATAGCACATCCGCAGATTGCGCCAATAGACCTCTTGCATAAGTAGTTGTAATTTAGCCACAGAGCACTCAGAGTCTTTTGAGAAGAACCTTTAAAACTCTGTTTTTTCTCTGTGACCTTTGTGGCTAAAAGACTTTTGCAAGAGGTCAAACAAATGAAATCTGTATGGTCGGGTAAATCTGCGGATGAAGTTTGGTTGTTTTTTTCTACTTAACCCAAGTTGCCACCTTTCGGAAAGGTTGACAAAAATCCATGAGATTCAATACAGTTGGGGTATCCCGACCACCAACAGGAGAACCTCATGGATACCCAAATTATAGTAGTGTTTTGTTTA
>JABFSL010000030.1 GCA_013140605.1 Anaerolineales bacterium | reverse complement strand
CCCCAACCCCTCCCCCAAAATGGGCGAGGGGAGTAAACGCGCCCGCGTGTTCTTCTGGGAATATTTCCCTGAGATTCTGCTCGTAATAGTCGGGCATTTCGCGGCTGGGAAAGATGCGGTAGAAGTCCATGAAATCTTCATTGCCATCTTTGGCACCTTTGGCCCAAAGATGTTCATCGGATGTGTGATTGAAAACCAAATCCACAACGAGGCTGATGCCCACTTTGCGAAATTCACATGCGAGGGATGCGAGCTGTTCCATTGTGCCGAGCGGCGGATGAACGTCACGATAACTGCTGACGGCATAGCCGCCGTCGTTCTCTCCTTTGGGCGCTTTGAAGAGCGGCATGAGATGCAGATAGGTGAGGCCTAGTTCCTTGAAGTATGGAATTTTGGATTTCACGCCTTCGAGGTCCTTCGCAAAAAGATCGACGTAACAAACCCCGCCCAGCATCTGGTTCGATTGAAACCAAAGCGGATCCTTCTCCCGGGCATTGTCCAGTTCGCGCAAGTCTTGCGGACGGTTGAACCATGAAGAGGCAAGTGCCATGAGCAGGTCTTCGAGATGAAAAAAGAAATCATAATGGCTGTGATAAATTTCGAAATACAACTTGAAGAGTTTGGGGAAATGTTTTTGCAGCCGCTCTGAAAAGACATGCCAGGCCTGCGGGTCGGCTGAGATGTTTTGATGTAATGTCTTCTCCAAGCGTGGGAGAAGACGCTTGAGAGTCTTTTGTGATTCGCGTTCAGGCATAATGTTTAATTTTGTGCCAGGGCTTGTTTTGCCAATGCCAGCGCGCCAAGTACGCCGCTGAGATTCCCAAGCCCGGGGTTAACAATGTAGTTTTCGATATCTTCAACAATGGCCGCAGATTTGATATAGCCGTTGATGAGATCACGTGTGTACTGTTGGATGCGCGGCAACAAATGCGATGACTGCCCCACGCCGCCACCAATGATGATGCGCTGCGGAGAGATTGTGTAGGAATAGATCGCGAGTGCATTCGCAATATATTCGACTTCCAAGTCCCATGCGGGATGTTCCGGGGGAAGCGAGCCGCCGTGAACTCCCCAGCGTTTTTCAATGGCAACACCCGAGGCAAGCCCTTCGAAGCAATCTCCATGAAATGGGCAGGCGCCTTCGAACGGGTCTTTTGTTTTATCGTGCGGAACGGGGATATGTCCCATTTCGGGGTGAAGCAGGCCATGCAGGAGTTTTCCCTCCACATACGCGCCGCCGCCGATGCCTGTGCCGATGGTTAAATAGATAAAGGTATTGAGTCCCTGTCCTTTGCCCCAATTCCATTCACCCAGCGCCGCGCCGTTGACATCGGTGTCAAAGGCGATGGGAATGTCAAATGCGGAACGCAACATGCCGACAACGTTTGCATTTGTCCAATGCGGTTTTGGAGTCGGGAGGATGTGCCCATAGGTTTTCGAATCAGGGTTCGGGTCGAGCGGACCGAAGCAGGCAAATCCAATGGATGCGAGCTTGCCGAGGCTGGATTCCTGCTGTTTGAAGAAATCCACTGCCTGGGCCATCGTCTCCTCTGGTGTTGTAGTGGGGAAACGCGCTTCCGCGAGGATGTTGTTGGGATCTGTGCCGACGGCGCAAACAAATTTTGTGCCGCCACCTTCTATGCCGCCGTAAAGAAGATTGTTGTTGTTTTTCATTTCAGTATTTGCAACCATAGATAGGAGTAGGGAGGAAGTGTGAAAGTTTTACGCTCCAGCCGCCGTCCTCGGCGGCGTTCGCAGGGTAAATCTTGCGCCGGGGACGGCGCAAGGAGCAACTTGCGTAGAGAAGATTGTTGTTGTTTTTCATTTCAGCATTTGCAACCATAGATAGGAGTAGGGTGGAAGAGTGAGTGTTTCAGCGAGCGTTTGTGTGTGACCTGCAAACAGATCCAGATATGCTTTTTGATATTCTGCTGGAAGTATTATAGTTTCTGTGGAAGCACTCAGGTTGTTGAGAATCAGCATGGTATCGTTATGATATTGGCGGATATACACTGCAACCGCAGGGTTGCCTGCGTCGATCCATTCCATGCTGCTGCCTCCAAAGGCGGCATGTTTTTTGCGAATGGCGATCATCCTCTTGATGGAGCGGAAAAGCGAATCGGGATCATTGACCTGATTGGCAACATTTATGAATTGATATCCCAATTCTTCCCGCTCGCGCGCGAATTCTGAAAAAGGTTTGCCGTTTGAGAAACCAGCGTTCAGCGAGTCATCCCACTGCATGGGTGTGCGGACGCCGTTGCGGTCGGGCAGATCAATGTTATCACCCATGCCGATCTCGTCACCATAGTAAATGATCGGTGAACCAGGCAGTGTGAATAGAAGCGAATTCGCAAGCTCGATCTTGCGGCGATCATTATCCAGCAATGGCGCGAGGCGGCGGCGAATGCCGAGGTTGAGTTTCATGCGTGGTTCGGGCGCGTACTGTTTCCACATCCACTGACGCTCTTCTTCGGTGACCATTTCGAGCGTGAGCTCATCGTGATTGCGCAGGAAGGTACACCACTGGCAATTCTCAGGGATGGGCGGTGTGCGGCGCATGATCTCGGCCATGTCTTCGTAGCGTCCCTTTTTGAGGGCCATATAGATGCGCGGCATGATCGGGAAGTGAAAGCCCATGTGAAATTCATCGCCATCGCCAAAATACGGGCGCACATCTTCGGGATATTGATTGGCTTCGCAAAGCAGAATGCGGCCTGGATAATGCTCGTCCATGAAGGAGCGTAATTTTTTCAGATAGACATGTGTCTCAGGCAGGTTCTCGCAGTTGGTGCCTTCGCGCTCTATCAGGTAGGGAACTGCGTCCGCTCGAAAGCCATCAATTCCCAGGTCCAGCCAGAAGCGGGCCACATTGAGCATTTCCTCCTGAACTTTGGGATTGTCAAAATTCAAGTCAGGCTGGCTGGCGTAAAAACGATGCCAGTAATATTGACCTGTCTTTTCATCCCATGTCCAGTTGGATGGTTCGGTATCCACAAAGATAATGCGCGTGTCTGTGTATTTCTGATCCGTGTCGCTCCAAACGTAATAATCGCGATAAGGCGAGTTGCGGTCTGAGCGCGATGCCTGGAACCAGGGATGTTCGTCAGATGTATGATTCAGCACCAGGTCCATGACGATGCGAATATCGTGTTCATGCGCGGCGCAGATCAATTCCTTCAAGTCATCCAATGAGCCGAAGGCTTTATCCACAGAGTAATAATCCGCAATATCGTAGCCGTCATCCTTCAAGGGCGAGGGATAGATGGGCATGATCCAGATGCAATCCACGCCGAGGTTTTGCAGATAATCCAGTTTTTGCGTCACCCCGCGCAAGTCACCGTTGCCGTCGCCATTGCTGTCCTTGAAGGCGCGCACGGAGATTTCATAAAATACAGCGTCTTTGTACCAGAGATTGTTTTTCATAATTTATATCGAGATCGAATTTTGTTTTGCAACTTCACTGAACCAATATGCGCTTTGTTTTGGAATGCGCTGCATGGTTTCAAAATCCACACGGATCAACCCAAAGCGCGGACCGTAGCCGCGTTCCCACTCGAAGTTATCGAAGATGCTCCAGACAAAATAGCCGTTCACATTCACGCCCGCCTCAATGGCTTTGTGTAAACTATGGATGTGTGATTTGATGTAATGAATCCGCTCCCAATCTGCGACGAATCCATTTTCATCGGGAGCGTCGGGCAGGGCACAGCCGTTTTCAGTTACATACAATTTCGGGTTGCCGTAATTTTCTTTTACGTAGATCAACTCGCGCTTCAAGCCATCGGGGTCAATGCCCCAATTCATATCTGTGCGTCCCCAACCCGCAGCACTGTACGGCGTGATGCGCGCCTTATTCAAACCAGCGAAGACATCAAACGAAACGATATCCGTGTTGTAATAATTCAGCCCCATATAATCCATCGGCTGGTGGATGAGTTCAACGTCTCCTGCTTTAACTGTGGGCTGGTGCGTCCCAATGAAATCGAACAACCTTTGAGGATATTCTCCCTTAAAGATCGGGTCGAGGAAGAGTGCGTGGGTTTCATCATGTACGCGTTGTGTCGCGTCAATATCCGCCTGACTATTGCTGGCGGGGATGAGTCCATTGAGATTCAAAATAAGGCCGATCTCACCTTTGTATCCGCCCTCACGAAATACTTGAACGGTTTTACCATGCGCAAGCAATAAATGATGCACGGCCTGATAAGCCTGAGAGTAGTCACAAATGCCGGGCGCATGAAGCCCCGTCCCATAACCAAGGAACGCGGCGACCCAAGGCTCATTGTGTGTAGACCAAAATCGGACGCGATCCCCTAAACGGTCAAAAACGAAGCGGGCATATTCAGCGAAGCGGTCTGCTGTATTACGGTTGGGCCATCCACCTTTGTCCTGTAAATTCTGCGGCAAGTCCCAGTGATACAAAGTGGTTTTGGGTTGAACGCCTGCCTTGAGCAATTCATCCACAAGGCGGTCGTAGAAATCGAGTCCCTTTTTATTGGCAGGGCCTTCACCTGTTGGAACCACACGTGACCATGAAATTGCAAAGCGATAATAGGGGAAACCGAATTGCTTGATGAGCCCCACATCCTCGGACATGCGGTGATAATGGTCACATGCGAGGTCCGCATTTTCACCCGTTTGAATATGATACGGCGCATGGATATATCGATCCCAAATGCTTTCGCCGCGGCCATCTTCATTCCACGCGCCTTCAATTTGATAGGCCGAGGCAGCGACGCCCCAGATAAAATCTTTTGGAAAATTTAACGTTGTCATGAACAAAAAAATGGACTGGGGTTTGCCCAGTCCATTTGTCTCCTTTAACCTTTGACTGAGCCTGCTAGTAACCCTCTTACAAAGAAGCGTTGCAGACCGAAGAATACAGCAAGCGGCAGAAGCATTGTGATGAATGCGCCTGCGGTGAGCAAGTGCCAGTCCTGTCCGCGCGAGCCGACGATTTCCGCCAGCCTTTGTGTGAGCAATTGATTCGTGGGTGATGCGCCGATGAAGATCAACGCCACCAGGTAATCATTCCACACCCAAAGGAATTGGAAGATCGCAAAAGAAGCCAGAGCGGGAACTGATAATGGAAGGATCAGGCGGGTAAAGATCGTAAAGTGCGAAGCGCCGTCTACAAATGCGGCTTCCAAAATGTCGCGCGGCAATTCGCTCATATAGTTAAAAAGCAGGTACGTTGCCAGCGGCAGACCAAATCCCGTATGCGCCAGCCAGACTGCGAGGAATGTACCGTTCAGGTCCAGTTTTACATAATCGCGCAGGATCGGAACCAGCGCAATTTGAAGCGGTACCACCAGCAAAGCAACCACGAGCGCGAAGAGCATTTTTCGTGCAGGGAATTTCATCCACGCGAAGCCGTAGGCGGCAAACGCCGCCAATGAGATCGGGATGACTGTGGCGGGGATGGCTACCGCAAGGCTGTTCAGGAAGGCACGGCTCATGTTATCGCCGCGCTCGGTGACGGTTGTCCCATCTGCCAGGGTGGCGGTGTAATCAGCGCCTGCCAGCACTTGTTTGTAGTTTTCAAATGAGAAATTTGTGGCTGCCGTCCAGCTGTATTTTTGGACATCAAGATAGCCAACGCGGCGATTGCCGATCCACTTGATGCGCAGGTTGTTGGTCTCAATCCCTTTGCTTAGTTCTTCGAAGGTGGCGGTGATGCCTTCAAAGGTCATCGGTTGGTTGCGATCCACTTCGGGGCCTGGCTTGATCTTCTCAACCGAGACCCAATCCTTGTGCGGGAAGATTGTCCACCAGCCTGTGCGGTTGATGTCAATGCGGTCACGGAAAGAGGAGATGAGCAAACCAATGGTGGGGACTGTCCAACACAGACAGATCACTGCAAGCACTCCATTGATGATGAAGCTGTTGATCATTTTGTTGGTTTTCATTAGAACACCTCTCTTTGGGCAAACCGGCGGAGGTTGTACGCCATGACTGGTGTAACTGCGACCAATAGAACGATGGCTATCGCAGAGCCAACGCCGTTATTATTATATGTAAAATATTGACGATAGAATTCGGTCGCGATGACGCTTGTGCCATACTGGCCGCCCGTCATGACGATGACCACGTCAAATATTTTCAAGGTAAAAATGACAACGGTGGTGGAAACTGTGATGATCGTCCCCATAATTTGCGGGATCATGATGCGGAAGAAAACCTGAAGTTCGGTGGCTCCATCCACACGGGCAGCTTCAAGAATTTCAGACGAAACACCCTTGATGGCGGCAGAGAACAATACCATGGCATATCCAGTCTGCAGCCAGATCACGATCAAGATTAGGAAAAAGTTGTTCCACGGTTGGAAGAAAGCCGTCCATGCCTGGGGTTGGCCTCCAAAAAACACCACCACGGAATTCAGCAAGCCGATCTGCGGTTCGTTCACAGGTTTGACGGAATACACAAAATTCCAGATCACGCCTGCGCCTACGAAGGAGATCGCCATCGGCATGAAGATCAACGCCTTGGCGAACGATTCGAACTTGCTTCTGTCCGCAAGCACGGCGATCAACAAACCAGCGGAAGATGTGAAGATCGTTCCGAAGAACATCCACATCAGGTTGTTGCGGAAGACGACCAGCATTGCATCATTGGTGAAAACGAATTTGAAGTTTTCAAACCAGACAAAGTTGATGCTGGCTTCATCATAAAAGCTCAAAAACAATGTGCGGATGGTCGGCAGCACCAATGCCCAGACAAGCATAAGAACTGCGGGACCGACAAAGAGCACTGGCTGAAGGCGACGTACCCAATTATCTGATAACTGCTCAATGAAAAAATTAGCTGTGGTAAAAAGAAGAATCACACCGCCAACCCCCCAAACAATTGCCATCAAAACGGTAATGGCTTGCGGAATATTGGAATCATTGGCCAGTTGTATATCACGTAAAAAGAAAAATCCCCATACCAGGGCAGCAAGAGATGCCAGGAGGGGAATGATCGCTAGTAAACTGGTAATGATCCTGCTGGTTGACTGACCAGGCCGAGCGCTATTAGATGTTGACGCCATGGGATTTGCCACCGATCCTTTCATTACATTTAAGGGGGAGTAAATAATTGCTATTGTATCAATTAATTGGTGGTTAGTATTTATTTCGTGTCGGCCCGCGAGAGCAGGCCGACACGTTTAACTTTTATTACTTATTGTCTTACTTGGGCCATGAAGCGTCGATATTGGAAAGTGCGGCATCGAGCTCAGTTGCACCGGAAACGTAGTTGGTCATTTCGGACCAGAAAGTACCAGCGCCAACGGCACCAGGCATGAGGTCGGAACCATCGAAGCGGACGGAGGTTGCGTTCTGGATGATCTCGGCAACACCGCGTTCGATATCGTTGCCGTACCAGCTCAGGTCAGCATCCTTGTGAGGAGCGATCGCGCCGCCTTGTTCCATCCACACTTTGAGGTGTTCACCCTTGGTGAAGTATTCCATAACAGCCATAACTTCGGGGCGGTCATTTGTAGCAGACCAGATGTCACCAGCGACGAGAACAGGTTTGCCATAGGCTTCGTCTTTTCCAGGGAAGTAGAAGAAGCTGTAATCTTCACCGCCAACTGAACCTTCAGGGAAGAAGGAGGTGATGAAGTTACCCTGTTTGTGCATCCAGCATTTGGGGCCGTCAGCATCGAACATGGGCAATGGGGCGTCGCCGAAACTTGTTTCGACGATGCTGGCGCGGCCGCCGTATACATATTGGTCAGCCCAAATGGTGCTCATAACTTCAGCGGCATTCTTGACTTCAGGCGAGTTGAAGGGAAGTTCGCCCTTAACCCAGGCATCGTAATTTTCGAGGGTGGTGGTGCGGAGCATGAGCTCTTCCATCCAGTCGGTGGCGACCCAGCCAGTGGCGGCGCCGGATTCGATACCGATACACCACGGGGTGGAACCATCAGCAACCATCTGGTCCATGAGAGTGGTCATTTCATCCCAAGTCGTTGGGATTGCATAACCAGCTTCATCCCATGCTTTCTTGGGATACCAAACGAGGGATTTGCCGTTCACACGTTCCCAAATACCGGCCATGATCGGGCCATCCGGTCCTTCCATGGTGGCCATATCGAGCCAGGATTGATTGTAATTGGCAGCAACAGCTTCCATGTCAAGGTATTGGCTGACATCCATGATCTTGCCTTGAGCAACGAAAGTGGCAAGGAGACCAGGCTGGGGGAAGTCTATCAAATCAGCGGCGTTGCCAGCATCAAGGGAAGCCTTGATGGAAGCTTCAAATTCCTTGGAACCCTGATATTGAATATCGATACCGGTGGCTTCTTCGAATGACGCCATGGTGGCATCGAACTTCTGGGCATCCGCATCTACGAACGGACCTGTAGCTGTTACAACGGTACCGGAGAATTCACCAGCAAAGGCACGTTCGAGAAGGGTGCCAGTCGCGGCCGGGGCTTCAGTTGCAACGGGGGCCTCGGTGACTGCGGGGGCTTCGGTTGCGACAATGGGAGCTTCGGTTGCAACTGGGGCAGGGGAGCCGCACGCTGTGAGTAACATTGCAGTAACTACCAACAAGGCAATGGTTTGCCAAATAGCTTTTTTCATTCTTCTCTCCTTGAGAATATATTAAAATTAAATAGACTTTGCTTTGTACGTGTATAGGGGGGATTGTCAATTTTTGGAAGGCGCCTCCTGTGAAAAGAAGTTTGCACTGATTGACTAGATGTGTTTGAAAGTGTTTTTGTGAAAGCACTTTCATAAACAGTATAGCATAACTTTCCTAGGAGTCAATAAGATTCTTAAAATATTTTTTGAGTATGGGAAAAGATGCACAAACGTAATATTGCAAATCAGGCTGTTAAACGCTCGATCAAATTGAGCGGAAGGTTGATATGCTGCAATGGCCGGCCATGTTCGCTGATCCGTGCAAGTAATATCTCTGCTGCCAGTCTGCCTGATTCATCCAGGTGCTGGCGGATGGTTGTCAGGTCCACGTGTTCTGCGACATCAATATCATCGAAGCCAACAATAGCCAGATCATCCGGTATCTTGATGTTTAATTGGCGCGCCACTTTCATTACACTCAACGCCTGAATATCTGATGCTGCAAATATGGCAGTGGGCGGCTTTGGCAGGTTTAGTAATTCGAGCGCCGCCTGTCTTGATTCTTTCTGAGTATACGGGCATGAACGAATATATGCTTTAGGCAAAGAAAAACCTGCCTCCTGCAGTACCTGTTTAAATCCCGCCAGGCGTGATTTGACCGGGTGGATCGCAAATTTTTCAGGTGGTTCAATGTCACCCAGGAATGCAAAAATTTTATGTCCCTTGCTGACTAGATGCTCGGCAACCAGCCGGCCGCCATGCAGATCATTGATCAGAATGCTGTTCAACTCCGGGTGCGAATACTCGATCAAGACAGTTTCCATTCCATTGTTGGATAACCGCTGCGCATCATGATCCTCAAGCGATAGGGACATGATGATCAACCCATCAATATTTTGCATCAACGGAATGGAGGAAATATATCCTTGCAGATGATCGATCGAATCAACCGGGTAGATCACCAATTCATAATTCGCCTTTGATAAAGCAGATGCGACCCCTCTAAGTCTTTGCACAAAGGATGGAGCCGTGAAGAATGGCGTCAATACACCGATACGGGCAGTGTTTTGCAGCGCGCGGGCGCGAGCCTCTGCCCTTGGAATAAATCCAAGTCGATCAATGGCATCCATTACCCGCTTGTGTGTTTTTGAGTTTACTTTGTCAGGCGCATTCAACACGCGCGAAATCGTTGAAATGCTGACGCCGGATAATTTGGCAACATCATAAATTGTAGGTTTCTTCTTTTTCGGCATCTTGAGCCTCGGAGATATTTTATGAAAGCACTTTCAGTTTAACATATTGAGTCGTAAAACGCCAATCTAAGTTAGTGCCATTCCTAAATTGGTTCCATGCCTTTTATTGAAAATGAGCGGGTCAAAAATGGGTGATATCGTAACTTGTTATCTGGATGCGGTATCTGAATATCAATTGTGACGTACCCCCGTTGTAATCTGTGGATGGTCAGGAATCGGTACCGGCTTTGACCTGTGAAGCTGTTTCAACAACCCGGATAATTTTCCTCCGCTGATAATTGGTCATGCACCACTGCAAACTTTCTTCGGCAAGCAGAATGAGTGACGATTAAATGTATATCAAAAAGCGGCAGAGCTTACCCTCCACCGCCAGACAATTTTCTGAAATTTTATAAGCCGATCAAAGATTTTGTTACGTTTACCACCCCTCAATGATACGGGCAGGCCTGATTGACAATTTGAACTTTTCTTATTTTTCCGCCTGTCGGATATCGTCATTCAAGATATGTACCTTGGGAAGGTAGGCAGTATCTTTGAATTCTTTTGTGTCTCCATTATAAGATATTCTTTTTTCCATGGAGTTAGCCAGAGTTAATGAATATATCTCAGTAACAATTGCAAGCGCAACGCGCGTTCCCAGGGCAAAAGTAATACCCCATGTGCTCCATAGGAAGCCTGAAAGGATGGGACCCACAATATCACCCGCATCCTCTCCCATGCTCATCCAGCTCATTGTCTGCGCCCGTCGTTGTTTATCAAAACTTGATACGTGTGCCATTAAGGATCCCCACGCCGGGCGAAAAGCGGATTTTCCGGCATCATCAGCAAGTTTGCCAATGGCAATTCCCAAAAAGCCGGGGAAGAAAATGAAGATGAGCGAGGAAAGCATATTCGCAAGCCCTCGGATCATGAGCACCAATTTTCGGCTTACATTATCAGACAGCCAGCCGAATAATGGACCCAGGATCAGGACAGCGAAGGTTGAAATTGAGAAAATAATACCCACCTGAACTTCGCTCAACCCCGCATATTCTATGGCCAAAATTGGGAACAGGCCTGTCATCATTTCAGCAGTGCAACTGATCAAAAAGCCGAAACCAATATAAGGAGCGATTGACTGCCACGAATTGCGGATTCCCTTTACAGCTTGTTTTTGCACAGGTTGAGTAGAAACTTTAGGGGTTGAAATAGATTGCTTTTCCGGATGCGTCTCTTTTACAAAAAGGGCCACAACCACCAGCGGCAGCACGGATAATAAAAAAGCAACAAAAAAAACAAAGGAATAATTTGCGGCTGTCAAAGCCAGTAAAACGCCCGCAAGCGCTTTTCCCAATGAACCCGCCACACTCTTTGCGGTTTGATACCAGGCGAATGCGGAAGCCACTGCTTTTTCTCCGCCATTGTCAGCGATCAAGGCATTGCTGGAGGGGTCGCGGAGCGAGGTCGCAAGCCCGTGAGCCATTCGGACGGAATACAACTGCCATGGCACCACGGCATATGCATTCAAAAGCGCGACCAAACTGCGCAGGCAGACCGATATAATAAAAATGCGCTTGAGTCCAAAGCGATCAGACAGCCAGCCTGTGAGGGGTTTCAACGCAATGGCAATGATGGTATTCAGCGATGCAAGCAAACCGATTTCGGTCAAGCTCAATCCAAGGTGGTGCGCGTATAAAGGCAGAATAAAACTTATCAAACCAAAACTTAATCGGGATGAAAAGCCTTCAGCGATGATGGCTATAAGTGATGCATTAAGTTTGGGTTTGATGTGGATCAATGGAGGTCTCCTGTTTATAAATAATACGACATATCAGAAATTATTATTGTGGTGGGTCCATGTTAAACATTACAAATGAAGACAGGTTATCCGCGTTTATAGCGCTGGCAGGGGAGGGCCAATTAAGCCCAACATTTCCATTGGCATATTCTTCAATATATTTTGCAATTACCGGGGCAATATCAGGCACGCCTTTATAACCGGGGAAATAGTTCACATCAACAACCACCGGCCCTTTGGGGCTTTCGATCACATCCAATCCATAAAGCCCCAGACCGAGCGCCCTTCCAACCCGTTGAGCCATTTCGCGCACTTCAGGGCTTACCGGACAGGGACGGCCAAACTCTGTGAAGCTGGAGGATGAAAACGTTTTGCGAACAGCGAAAACATTTTCGCCAACGACATACACCTTCAGATCCTCGCCAGTGCCGGGTATATATTCCTGTATGATCACGGGCGTTTCAGGTTCGGGAATCGCTTCCAATTCAGAAACAGTGCGGACAATATGTATTCCGGCGCCTCTATGTCCGCGGTAGGGTTTAATAATTAAAGGTTGTCTCTCAATAATGGGGCGCAGCAGATCCAGCTCGCCGGTTACCCATGATTGCGGAACCGAAACATCAGCGGCGCGCAGTCTTTGGGAGGTTATGATTTTGTCCTGAGTAGTGATGCAGGACAAATAGGGGTTTAACATTCGTGCCCCTTGTCCATGGAGAACACCCGCTAGGCTAAGGGATAATTCGGTGTGCGATTTAAGCAGGTAAAGATCGTGCGCCACTGCCAAATGATCTGGCTGCAAAAGGATTTCTTCCGCAATGCCAGATTCAACATGAAAACCGATACGTTTCAGAATATCAAAAACTTCAAGCAGAACCGGGCTTGGCACCGCAGGAACGCGCTGTGTAAGAAGGAAATAAAGTCTCATGGTTTACCTCGCTTTGTTGTGTTGTATTTCTTTACCTAATCTTTCATGGGCATATCGCTGAATGAATATTGGTACAAATGAAGTCACTGTGGCATTCTGGTAATCAGAGGCAATTTCAGTCACAACTTGTGCGATCCGCTCGTGGGATAGTACCCCGCCCAGGCTTACAGAAATTTCTTCGATCAAATTTTCCAGGCTGTCAGTTTCATCTTTGACGGCAAAATTATTTTGAATAATCATGGCAATCATCCTTTCCAAATTTATGAACGGTGCGGATATTTAACTCCAGGCCCATACCATCGAGTTGAGACTCAAAAGCTGATTACCGCTTCGCCAGCCAGCCGACAGTTGTTTCCAAAAATCTGCGATCAATCTTCCCACCCCGCGGCTTGGATCCAAACCGCTCACCTGACGAAGCGCGGAGCCTGCCCCAATAATTCTGATCGCGTGTTGCAGATCGGCGGCTGAAGGGTCGTCTGGGTTATCAAAGAAGAGGGCGGCGGCAACTCCAAAAGCCAGCATCTCTGGATTAACTCCAGCCTTTTCAGCCAGACGCGCGGCACCTACAAGACGGTCATCACATCCCAGCTTGCGTTTTGGATCGCGTCCCACCCGTGTAATTGGGTCATTGAGTGACGCATTATCAAAGCGGGAAATGATATCCAGCAAGTCACGGGTACTGCCTGCAATTTCATGACCATAGCGCGCATCCAAACCGCGTTGACCTTCCTTCATGGCGGAGAGTACCGCGTTTCTGATTTCATGATCGCGAATGGCGGTGTGGATGTAGTGATACCCTTTTAGATAACCCAGATACGCAGTGATCGCGTGGCCGGCGCTGTATGTGTACAATTTGCGTTGAATCCAGGCCTCGAAATTTTCTGTAACGATCATTCCCTGTGTCGCGGGCAGCGACTGACAAAGGGCCGCATTATCCACAACCCATGTATCTATGGGATCGCCAATGAAGGTGATCAGATCGTCGCTGGTTGGATCTCCCAATTGTTGTGATACCGCGCGGCTGACAAGCACGCTGGAAAAACCATGTTCTGCGAGCGAATGATCGCGCGGCAGGTTATCGGCGATCAATTGTCGGAGATAACTTCCAGCGTTGGTCATATTCTCGAAGGCCAGAACATTTACCGGCGTGGTGCGACCGCGTAATCCATCAGCCAGCATGGGGGCGATTTTGGCCAACTGTCCCGCTCCGACAGCGGTGATGATCAGATCGGCGCTTGTCAATTCATCGGCCATTTCTTTTTTGTTGGAGGTGGAGACTGCCCGTGTTTGATCGATAAGGTGCTCCTCGGCGTTTTGCCCCGCAGCCAGGCGCACGCGATAACTGCCAATGCGGTTGAAATAATCCACCATGGCTGGGTTTCGACTGGCGAAGACAACTTCATGCCCAGACGCGCGCATTAACTGACCTGCAAATCCGCAACCGATCTTTCCTGTGCCAATGATTAAGGTTTTCATACCAAAGCATCCTTTCTTAGCGTTGGGAAAAGCGGGGTGCCGCTTAAGACGCGCTCGCCGGCGGAATAAATGTAATCGGCCAGGCGTAAGGCGGCGTTGGGCACGCCTTTGAAGCCCGGGAAGCTGGACATATCCACTACATATGAACGGCCGTTATTTTCGATTACATCGAATCCATATAAACCAATACCGAATGCCCGGCCGCATTTGATCGCGATCTCATGGAGATCTGGGCTGATGGTGAATGGTTCGCCCAATTTTTCTTCATAGGTGCGTGGCGGCCAGACTCGCTTGACACCGTAGACCTGATCGCCGATCACATAGATCTTTTTGTCCAGACCTTGGGGTTCGTAATAGCGCTGCGCGAAGAGAAAACCATCTTCAGATGTTGTCTCGTTCAATTCGTTGGCAGTGCGGATAACGCGAACGCCCCGCCCCTGTGAACCGCGATAAGGCTTGACCACGATCGGACCATCATCAAGAAGCGGTATAAGTTGTTTGGGATCTGCGGTTACAAATGCGTCCGGTGTGGGTACACCTGCCGCCTGCAGAATGTGACTGGTCATGATCTTGTCGCGCAGCATTTCTGCAACGGGGTAGGGATTAAGGATGGTTGCCCCGCCAACATGCAGAATGCCCGCCATGCTTAAGGCAAGTTCCGTTCCAGATTTAAGAACATACAAATCGTGTTCCACCCGCACTTTCGACAAGTCTGTCATTTGTTCTTCGGGACAGATCACATCAACATTCACACCCCATTCAGACAGCAGACGGATCGCTTCCGGTATGATGGGGCTTGGCCGGGTCGGCGGATGGTGGGTTATTATGAAGGCTATTTTCATTTTATTTACTCCTCGATTTATAGTTCCGTATTAATGTATGGCTCGATGAACAGCGTAGTTGGCTAATTCCCTGCCGATGCCAGTCAAACCAGTGTAATTTGGAAAGTCATTCACTTCGATGACAACCAGGCCATCCGGTGTGTGGATGCAATCCACTCCATAGAAATCCAAACCAAAAAGTTTTCCGCATTCATATCCCAGCTCGCCCAATGCCTGAGTGGTGGGGAGACATTCGATTTGAAGTTTTGAATTGGAAATTAAGTCCGGGGAAAATGAAGCCGGCTTGCGGACAACCCATATCCGATCACCTATTCCATATAACTTCAGATCGCAGCCATCACTTGGTAAATATTGTTGAACAAGCGCTGTTGCCTCAGGCCAATGCAAACCTTCAATTTCAGCAGAGTTTTGGACAACGCGCAATCCATTGCTGTTATCACCGAAGATCGGCTTGAAGATCACCGGGTAGCATGAATCAGGAACCTGACAGGTAAGCGTGTTAACCGGGCCAAGGAATGTGCGCGGTGTGGGGAAATTTCTGCCAGCAAGCGCAACCGCCATTTCGGCCTTGTTGTGGACTGATGCAATGGCGGCGCGCCGGTTGATGGTCGGTACCCCTTGCGCTTCAGCCCAGGCGAGTAGATAAAGCAATCCAAGGCTGCGGCCTCTGGCGATGATCAGGTCAAACTTGCTGAGCCAGGAATTATTTCCCGCTTCGTATGAGGATGATTGAGGATCGAGCAAGGTCACCCGGTGTCCGCAGGCTTGCAAGGCGCTAATCATGCCAGCAGGTTGAGATTGGGCTTTGTACCGATCTTCAACTAACATGCCAATGGATAATGTGTCAATCATCAGGTTGCTCCGGGAGAAAATAAGTTTGAATATTAACAATCATTTACTTTGTTAACGTTTCTTTAAAGACAAATGCACTGATGAATGTCAAAAAATACAAATTGGTAGAATTGATTCGAATATTGGTATCGGAAAGTTTTTTGATAACAAAATGTATTAAAAAAGGAGACGCGCATTTTGCGTGTCTCCTTTGCAAACAAATGGAAAGATCATTTAACTCGCCCTACGAAAAACCAACGACATGACAGGGTGAATTATTTAATGCAGCTTGCTCCAATTAATCCGTGATTGACTATGGGGAAAGTTGCGTTGAGAGCAAGCTCAAGACTACCATCAATATCAATTAACCCTTTGCCAAGTTTTCCTTTATATAACAGATTAAGTGGATCCAGGGAGTGCGAAGTTTCACCCATAATATTGGCAATCTCCTGAGGATTCAAAGCAGGGGATAGGCTGTGGATCAGAGCGGCCTGCCCAGCCACAAAAGGTGTTGCCATGGATGTTCCGCTCCAGGAGGCGTAACCATCCTTTGGAAAGGCGCTATAGATCGATTCGCCGGGCGCGGCAAAATCAACCTTCGCGTCAAAATTCGCAAAATCAGATTTGACTCCCAACGGACCGACAGACGTTACCGATAAGGCGCAATTGTCGGCTGCGGGGTACTGGGCTTCCTTGCTGTTTAAATTTCCTGCCGCCGCTACCACTACAACACCATTATGTGTCGCTTCACGAACCACATTTTTCAGTATATCGGATTTATCCTGGGTTCCCAGGCTTAGGTTAATTACGTTTGCCCCATTCTTGATGGCAAATACCATCGCTTCGGCGAGTGTGAAAATATCACCATCGCCATTTGAATCGAGCACGCGCAGCGGCATGATCTGCGCTTCAGGCGCCACCAGATGAATAACACC
This sequence comes from Anaerolineales bacterium, assembly GCA_013140605.1. Lineage (GTDB taxonomy): Bacteria > Chloroflexota > Anaerolineae > Anaerolineales > Villigracilaceae > Villigracilis. The sequence continues at coordinate 55,861 of JABFSL010000030.1, read as the reverse complement.
AGCTACATGCGTACCATGACCAGTGGCCTCATCAACGAGGCCATTGCCATTGCTATCCACAAAGCTAAAGATATCTTCCGGCACAGCGTCACCATCAATGAAGTCATATTGTATGAGCGTAAAATTGGATGATAAGGCGGGATGATCGAGTTGAACGCCAGTGTCCAAAACCGCAACTACGGACCCTGCTCCACGGCTGATAGCTGATACCTGGTTTAAATGGATCAAACTGTCAGCGTACTGGCTGACGTAGGGCGCGGGATCCAGCCCACTCCAGCGGGATGTTCCGCGCGGATTGGCCTCGGGAGCCTGGCTAATAAAATTAGGTTCGGCAAATTCCAATCTCGTGTCAAGTCCCATGTCTTCTGATGCAATGTGGGCATCGCGGCCAGAGGGTAATTCCAGAAGATAAATATCAGGAAGCATGTCAAGTGATTTTAGCGTTGTTGTACCATAAGTCGCATTAATATCTTCGATTTCGGCGCCAGTCAGCGGGTCCAGTTTGACAATTACTTCACCAGGCTTGAAACTTCCCCCATCCGCAAGCACATGACGGGTCGGAGAGACCCAGACAAAACTTAATAAAAAGGTTGCGAAGACCGTTAATCGCAACGCAACATTTATGGAGTGACGCAAAATGAATTTAGTGTGCATAACGGTAACCTTTAGGCAGGATAGACTGGTCGTATACTCTCTTATTTGTCGTATTAGGAGGCAAAAAGTTACGGCCTTTCCATGGATCTTTAATAGTGACTATATCCAGTAAATGCCTGTTGGAACGCTGAAAAATACAATTGTTGGTCAGCCCTGGCCAACTAAAACAAAAGGCGCCCAGTAATATGGGTGGGGATGGGCCGCTTTTACCGCAAGCTGCGCAGCGCGCAAAGCTCCGGCCCGCCCCGTCCCATCTTTCAGTTGCGTGTACCAGTTCTCCATCAAGGAGACCGTTGTTTCATCCTGCACCAGCCAAAGGCTGACCACCAACGTGGATGCGCCCGCTCCCAAAAAGGCCCGTGTCAACCCGATGATCTCATCTCCGGGAATAACCTGACTGCGGCCTGATTCACAGGCGCTCAATGTGACCAAAGCCCCGCTAAGATCAAGCTGCATTATATCGGCCGCTCTTAACCAGCCGTCATGTAATTTAAGCGATGAAAACATGGGGTTATCTGCGCGGAACAATCCATGACAAGCCAGATGGAGAATGCTGCAGCCAGGCGCCTCAGTTTGGAATGTCGCCAATGTGGCCTGTGACTTGTCAGTATGAACAATGGAGTTATCAATTTGCCTAGCAATCGCCCATACTTCGGTTTCCGCCGCAGGGATCAAGTCATCTGCCACGCCGATCAGCAGCGCTCTGTTTGAGGCCGACGCGGCCCGGTTTTGACACAGCGCCCAAACAGTCTGGCTTGGCGCGTATGAAATTTCAAATCGGTCGATCAGATAGTGAGTGCCATCGAACAGGGCATGGAACGGAACCTGGTGGAGCGCGCCATGCGGCACAATGACAAGTCTCGCAGCCTTGTTCGTATCAAGATCGCCGCTCCACAATGTCTCGATTGGTTTGACAAGCTCGTCATAAAGCGCCGCCAATATGCGCCGCGTTGACTGTTCAAGCTGCTGCATGTGTTTGGCAACAAAATCGCCGCCCGCCCGGAAGCGATCCCACTGCATGGCAAGTTTTTGCAAATGTCCCTGCACTGAACTGGCGCTGCAAATACGGCGGGCAACCTGCAATTTGCCATGAGCCTGGACAAAAGCCAGCACCTCATCGCCGCAGATATAGTAAGTCAGTAAAATGGCATCGGGAGAAAGTTGATCGTTCAATGAGTCAGGCGATAATGGAATGCCAAATTGATCGGATGCTGTTGAGGCTGTCTCCGTGGCTTGCAGGCGCAGGCGATTGATTTCCCGCTCCAGTTTGACAGCGCGGGAATAAATTTCCTGGATATTGGTTTTCTGATCGCTGCTCAATAATTCGTTGTAGATGGAATTCAACTCGGTCTGACTCGACTGTAATCTGGTCGCCAGTTCCAGATCAGCAGGGATCGCCGCCCGGGCATTTACGATGCCAGTAATGAGGTCCACCAGTGTGCGGGATTTGGCCCGCTCGACCACCGCATACGCTCGTTCCATCCCCTCTTTATCTTCGCGCTCAAGGTGCAATTGGACCAGATCTTCATAAACGGCAGTCTTGTCTCGAAGAAATGAGGTTCGCGCCATTTCATGTTTGAGCACATCCCGCAACTGTTCTATTTCATCAACGGCATCCTGTAGAATCTTTTGCGCTTTTTCAGGTTTGCCCATCAGCAAATTCAGATGACCAAGCCGTTGGTTAAGTCGGGAGCGTAAATTTGGCAGAGCCAGTCGATCCGATAAATTCTGGGCGCTAAGCAGGTGTGTTTCTGCTTCCTTTGTATTGGGCAGCGAAAGATCGGCAATGCGCAGGTGGGCATACGCCTGCTGGATGGGCCAATCATCGTTTGATACCAGGGCAAGCGCTTTACCAGCCAAAGACAGGGCAGTATCACGGTCACCGCGGGCCGCGAGCAAAAACGCCCGCTCCAGAATAACATTCGAGAGCAGGGGTATGTTATTGGCGAGGGAAAACAACGCTTCGGCCTCAGCCAAAATTTGCCCTGCTTCTTCAAAATACAATTGAGCGATAAGCGCTGACCCCATTCCCCACAATGCCCGTGCCCGGTCATGGGTCATTCCGGCTGTCCGTAATAGATCATCGGCTTCCCGATAGGCATCCAAGGCTTCAGCATTTAAATTAAGGGTTAAATATGCATCCGCCATATCAAGGAGGAGAACGTGTTTATCGGCCAGTGCCTCAAGGGGGGTGAGCAGGCGGCGGGCGTGCTCGAAAGAATCGAGTCCATGCGTGTAGCTCCCAAGCATAAGACTCGCATCGCCGATATTTATCTGAGCCTGGGCCTGATATAACGTCTCGCCAGCCTCGGCAAAAATGGATTCCGCCTTTTCAAAAGCTGTTAGCGCATCCCGCCCGCGGCCCAGTCCCAAGAGGACAATGCCTCGATTATTACTAATGTCACCGATGCGATCGGTCATATCCAGCGCAAGGAAGAGCGACTCAGCAGAAGCGTAGGCGCTGAGCGCTTCATCATAGCGTCCCATTTGCTCGTAGCATCTGCCTGTATTCTGGTAGGCAGTGGCAGCGATCTGACTGCGTTCGGGCGAGACTTGAGCGATCTCTGGCTGTATGGCATCTTCAAGAGCATCCAGGATCACCCTGCCGGCATCCAAAGCTTCCTGATAGCGGCCTAATTCTTGAAGCACATGAATGAGTCCCAGATTGGTGCGTAAAGCATCAAGATCACATCCTAAAGCCTCATATCCTTCGCGGGCTGAGGCAATCAGGGAGAGGGCTGTCTCATATTCGGCATTGATCGCATGAGTCTGGGCGCGGATATAAATGGAGCGTGGGACAATGATTGGAGCAGACACGCTCCCGGAAAAATCCTCGCAAAGGATGGCCAGCCGTCTTGCCATGCCGGGGTCATTCCCCACCAAATAGGATGCCTCATCCAATAATAGCAGCAAACCTTCTTCATTAAGAAGGTTTTTAGAATGCAAAAAAACCGACTTCTCGTCATGGGTCGGCAAATTTAACAAGGTATCAAGGAGTTCCTGGCTTATTTCTGAATCATCAATATCTGCCATTACTATAAGTGTATCTCCTCTGTAAAAATCAAAACCTCGACTTGTTCAGCATTCAGAATCATTGTATACACACCCGGCGGGACAGACTCAATGCTAAATTCACCAATATCATCAACCGTGATCAATTTCAACTCAGTATTGCCTTGAAGCAGTTGAATACTGAACGGTCCAGTGAGGGAAACATCAGTGGGAAGGAATTGACCCACGATGTCAACATTTTTATCGTGGAGGCGGGGTTGGAAGTTTAGGATTATGTCTGCCACATCGGATGAATAAACGATCTGGCGTTGTGAGGATGACGACCCGGCTGAACGCAAGCCAGAGGTGGCTAATTGCATGCCGCTGTCAAAGGTCAATGTGGCAGCCAAACGCTTAAAAAAGCCCGGTTGCTGATGGTCGCGGGAGTACGCCTTAAAGCGGCGCATTAATTCTGTGTGTAATTCGGCAGGCGGGGATGTTTGAACAGCGGCCTTTCTCGCTTTGGCGAAAACGCTCAGCCATTCGGCGTTCTTGCGGGTGGCCTCATCAGCAGATTCCAGTTGTTTTGTTATCGCGGCGGATTCTTCTTCAGAAAGACGGCCATCCATCCAATCAGCCAGGCGTTCGAAATTAAGGGGGTTTTTTTCCATATTGTCTCCAGCAGAGTATGTGGTTATCTACTTATAAATGCCTTTTCTCCGGCCAGAAAATACATACAAATAAAAATGATATTTTTCAGCTTTGGTTTTCCTGCAAAATCTGTTTAAGCCGTTCAAGACAACGGGCGCGGGTGGGACCAATACTTCCGAGCGGCAGGTGTAAACGTTCTGCCAATTCCGCATAGGAAGTTTGTTGGGTGTCGAAATAAAGCGCGCGAAGGAGGTCGCGGCAGCGTTCATCGATTTTGGATAACCCCTGATCCACCCATTCTGTCAGCTCAAATTGATCGATTGGGTTGCCGCCGGAATCGCCAAATAACGGTTCGATTTCGGGCAGGTCATTATTTTCAAGGGGAGCTTCGCGGTTGGATCGTTTAAGATAACGCCAGGTATGACGCCGGGCCACTGTTGCAAGCCACCCCCCCAGGTGACTGTCTTCCCTCAACTCATCCAGACTTTGCATCAAGATGGTGAATGTGATCTGGGCGATATCGGCGGCGGCATCACGGTCGAGTCCATAGCGCAAAGGGATTGAAAATACCAGACGTTCATATTTATTCAACACCTGTTCCCACGCAGCGGCATCGCCATTGCGGCAGGCGTGGATCAAACCCTGATCTGATTCTTGCACTGTGGAATTAACCATCTATGAATAAATTCAACCTTATGATGCGGAAAGAATAATGAAATTTTTCGAAATCATAACACACTCATCCCTTGGAAATCGTCATATCATCAAATTCGAATGGGAACTCAATTACCGATGATTTCGATCATCACATTTGCCAGGTCAAGGTTTCTGCCCCTTTCCTCCGCCGAACGGATATCATCCGGTCTTAATCCATCCACGACCTGCGGATACAGTTTTTCGATGTTCTCTACCGTTTCAGTATCCACCTTGGGGTGATTGCGGATGAGACCGAATAATTCCAGCGCGCCCTCTTTGTCCCCGTTCCTGGCGCGTAATGCCGCGATGAACTCGAGCGCGTCCAGCGCGATGAGGTCCGAGTGGATATCGCGCGCTTCGCGAATGGCTTGTTTCAGGTAATACAGCGCATCCTGTTCGTTGCCGAGATGGTAATGCGCTGTGCCGACGTTATCGAGCGCAATGGCTGTGCCAAAGCGATAGCCTGAGTTGCGGTGGATTTCCAAGCCTTGCAGGAACAACTTGAGCGCCTCTTCGTATTGCCCTTCCTCCAACAAAACCCCTCCCAGGTTGCCAAGCGAGGCAGCCTGCTGGCGGGTTTGATTCAACTGGCGCGAAATTTCAATGGCTTCATAATAAAGGGGTTTTGCTTCGTCGTACCTGTTCTGGTTGTATAAAACAACGCCCAAATTGATCAGGCTGGAAGCAATACCTGGGTATTCATTCATTTCGCGGCGCAGGGCAAGGCATTCCCTGTGCAGGCGTTCGGCCTCCTCGAATTTCCCCATGGAAGTAAGGGAAAGAGCGAGGTTGTTCAACGCCGTGGCTTCCTCCTTTTTGTTGTTGATCGAACGGGCAATCTTCAATTCCTCCGAATAACAAACAGCCGCTTCCTTTTCCTGCCCAATATAACGATGCGCGCTCCCAAGCCCGTTCAGGCAGACGGCAACTTGTTCCTGGTCATCAGCTCGGCGGAAGTACGTTAGGCACGAATCAAGGATTTTCGCTGAAGCATCGGGCTCGCCTGCGTCAGCGACGAAAATGGCTTTGTACATCAACAGGCGCGCAATCAAATGTCCACGCGTATCGAGCGGCAAGTCATCTGCGCTGGCGGAAGATTCAAGACCATCCAGCGCATGTTGATATAACGCGATGCCTTCGCGATAGCGTCCCTGCAAATCCATATAGCGTTTTGCGAACGGCGCAATATCCGCAAGTGCTCCGATCTGCTTTTGTTCGACCGACCACATCCACGCCGCGCGCACATTTTCCAATTCCCTGTTCATCGCGGGAAACGACTCGCGCTCGTCCACCGTTTTAAATTTTTTAGACCACTCCGCAAAATACACGGCGTGCGCATCGCGCGCCTTTTTCTTCGCGCTTAATTTTTCCTGCGCGAATTGTCGCAGCACCTCGTGCAGCTCAAACCGTTCGCCATTACGCTGCAAGAGCGACTTATCCACCAGTGACCCGATCTCTCCCGCCACGCGTTCCGCCGCCTCGCGCGTAAAGCCTCCGCGAAAAACAGAGAGCGCCGCAAATGTCTTTTGTTCCACTTCCGATAATTTATTCCATGACGATTCAAACGCCGCGCGCAAACTGCGTTGGCGTTCGGGCACATCTCTTCTGGTTGAAGCGAGGAAATCCAAATTCTTTTGAATTTCATTCCTGATGGATTCACAATCCATCGAGCGTACCCACGCCGCGGCCATTTCAATGCCCAGTGGGAGACCTCCAACCAAAGAGCAGATTTCTGTGACTGTGAAATTTTCCTGCTCGTTGAGTTGAATCTCCGCCCGCGCACGCTTCGCGCTCATAACGAAAAGCTGGTTCGCTTCCATTGAGTGGACAGCCAGTCCGTGCAGTTCCACAACCCACTCGCCGTCAATATCCAGCCGTTCGCGTGAGGTGACGAGAATTTTTACCTCGGGGGCAATCTTTAATATCTCGGATAAGAATGCCGATGAATCAAGCAAATGCTCGAAGTTATCGAGCACAAGCAAAAGTTCCTTTTGGCGCAGGAAGTTGAGCAACTGCTTTTTGTGGTCGCCTGTTTGAAATGGGAAGTTGAACACGTTTCCCACCGCGGGGACAATTTCATCCGTGTCAACCGCCGCCAGCGGAACAACCCACGCGCCGTTGATGAACATGTCCGCGCAGGCGCGCGCGGTTTCCTGCGCGAGACGAGTCTTGCCAACGCCACCCAAACCCGCCAACGTAATCAACCTGCATTTTGGGTCAGCCAAAATGCGGCGCAGATTTTCAACCTCCTTTTCTCGCCCAATGAATTCAGTTGAAGAAGCGGGCATATTATGCCGCGCCGATTGGCGCGCGGAACGAATGCGTTCGTACAAGGCGGCCGTTTCAAGCGAAGGCTGGACACCGAGTTCCTTATCCAATATTTTTTTGCAGGTTTCGTATTGAGAGAGTGCCGCACTGAATTGACCTGTGCGCGCTTGCAGCAGCATCAATTGACGGTGCGCTTCTTCGCGCCACGGGTCAAAGGTCAACAGGCGTGAGGCGTAAGTCTTTGCTTCAACAAAGTTCCCGCGTGAAGTGTGGAATTGAGTCAGAGTGTGCAGGGTCTGGAGCGCGAGTTCACGCAGGCGGGCGCGTTCGGTCAGCATCCAATCTTCGAAATCTGGTGCATCGCGGACGAAGTAGCCTTCGAGGAAGTCGCCGCTGTACAGGCTGAGGGAATCTGTCAGAATAACAGAAGCAGGCTCGAGGTTAAGAGAAGATGCGGTTTTTAGTTCCGATTCAAATTTTGTTGAGTCAAGAAAACAATCCCCCGTACATTCAATCGAGTCACGTGTGATGGTCAGGCAGTCATCGGCAACTTTGCGAAGGTTGGTGAGCGCCTGCCGCAGATTATTTTTTGCGTCTGCATCGGTCATCTCGCCCCAAAGCAGAGACGCCAATTTATCGCGGGTATGGGCGCGGTGTGTGACAACAAGATAAACCAGCAAGGCGGGAACCTTGTTGGAGATGAAATCAGTGATGGGGATGTCGGCGCGTGTGATTTGCAACCCGCCGAGGAGATGAATTTTGAGTCCTGCCACCGCTCTCCAGTAAATGATTTCTAAACGATGACTTTATACAATGAGCGCAAGAATATCACATTCGGAAATGGAGTGCCATGCCAGTTTTGCCAGATGTACGCCCGCCCCGTTATCACCACTTTGTTTTGCTCGTTTGGGAGGAGCGTAATGCGGAGGGACAGCACGTGACCTGGCGGTTCAGTTTGCAGAACTCGCACAAGGAGGAACGTATCGGTTTCAAGAATCTAAATGACCTGACGGTTTTTCTCGAACGCTGGATGGAAACTTCATCCGAAGATGACTCAAACAAAAAGGAGATGACAAAATGAATAAACTGAAATGGTGGTTACGCATCGTGGGTGGGTGGTATATGCTGATTGGACTGGCTGGTTTTTTGCTTCCAGTCTTTAACCCTGAAATGTACGCGGGAGGACTCCCGCCAGCGCAAAGGGGCGATGCGCTGGCTGTGGCGGCATCCATGGACATGAATTTCGTTGTCATGCTGGTCTTCATCGTTCTCAGCATAATGATGTTTGTTGCCACGCGCGACCCAGCCCGCGCCCGATTCTTCATCTGGGCGATGGTCTGCCTGGAGTTTTTCGCTTACGCCGTTGTCAACGTGATTTGGATGTTTCGCGGATGGGAGAACACACTTCCCATTCTGACCCTGCACCTGCTCTTCGGCATCACGGGATTCGTGTTCCTGCGGCAGACGAAGGCGGAATAAACAAATTTTCAAACAAAAAGGAGATGACAAAATGAGCAAACTAAAATGGTGGTTTCGGATCGTTGGAGTGTTTTACCTGCTCTTGACCTTGATGAACGTGTACTTCTTATTTTTAGCCGGTGGGAATCAAATATTTACCGACGCCTTGCCCGCGCCCATGAACGCAGATCCGCTTGCGGGGCAGGCATTTGCCGATTCGTGGCTTGTATTCGTCTTTGAATTTGGCGTGCTTGGCGCCATGACCCTGGTTGCGTCACGCGACCCCGCCAAAAACCGAATTATGGCATGGGTCATCATTTGGGCAGAATTGTTTCGCGGCGCGGTTGCCGATGCGATCTGGATCGCGCGGGGCTATTCCGCCAGTTATTACGTTTTTATCGCAATCCATCTGGTGATCATCCTGACAGGCATCGTATTCCTGCGGCAGGCGAAGGCTGAGTAATTGTTGAAAACGTCCCGCAGGGTTTCTTCCATGCAAAAAGTTACCCATTTTACCTGCGAGACGTTTGTCCAAAGGAAAAAACAAATGGCGACGATGAAACTATTCTACGATTGGATGTACCGCTACTCCCGCGCACCCTGGGATCTCGGTCCGCGCAAGGAATTGGTGGAAGCCGTGGAAAGCGGACGTATCCAACCCTGCAAAGCGATTGACTTGGGTTGCGGCACAGCCAGCAACGCGATCTTCCTCGCCCAACACGGCTTCGATGTAACGGGAACGGACTACTCACCTGCCTCCATCGCTCTCTGCCAACAGCGCGGCGCGGCGGCGGGCGTCACGGTCAACTGGATCGAGGATGACCTGACCGATTTGAAGCGCGTCCACGGATCATTCGACTTCCTTGTGGATTGGGGCGTGTACGACGATTTGACCCAGCCTGACCGACAGGCATATCTTCGCAACGTCCTGCTGTTGACTCACGCCCACAGCCGCTTCCTGATCTACGTTCATCAATGGTCTCTGCGTTGGTGGGAGAAATCGCTTCATCGGCTGATTGGCGGAATGCAACCGATGCAGCCCGGCGAAGTGGAAGCCGACTTCAGTCCGTATTTTACCATCGAGAAAATTACCGAGCGCGCCTTCTCCTCCGGTTTCGTCCGTGGTGAGGCGGTGTATCTCATGACAAGAAAAGGAGAGACATAATGAGCATTATCTTTATCGCGCTACGGTTAATCCACATCCTCGCCGGAACCTTCTGGGTTGGCGCGGCAGTTGTGACAACAGCCTTCCTGATGCCCGCCGCGCGCGCAATCGGGCCTGAAGGCGGCAAGTTTATCCAGTTTGTTCTCGGCAAACTGCGCATGTCAAATTACATTTCGCTTTCTGCTATTTTGACAACACTCTCCGGAATCGTGTTCTATTGGATTGTCTCGGGCGGCTTGCGGTCTGCCTGGATTTTCACCTTGTCTGGCTCAATCTTTTCGATTGGCGCGATTACCGGCATCGCCGCAGCGATTCTTGGAGGCATGGTAACCGCGCCAACCGCCGCGCGTATGGAAGCATTGTCGAAAGAAATGCAATCAATGAGTGGTACGCCCAAGCCTGAACAACTCGCGAAATTACAGGAGTTGCAAAAACGACTTGGTCAAGCCGGGCTGTGGGGCACGATCTTGCTGGTGGTTACAGCTGTGACGATGGCAATCGGGTGATCGTGTATTCCTAAAAAGGGAATAGGCCAATGAATCAACCGCAAGTCCCCTTTCAACTTCGTATCTGGCAGATCGGTTTGGGATTTGCCTAAATAGAGAAACAATTAAAAACCAAAGGAGAAATGAAATGAAAAAAGTATTCAAATGGATCGGTATTGTGTTGGGTTCGCTGGTGGGGTTGATTCTTGTTCTTATTGCCGCGTTTTACATTCTTGGTAGTTCGCGTTTGAACAAGACTTATACCTTTCCATCGGATCATGTCGTTGTCCCCAATGACGCGGACAGTATTGCCCGTGGTGAGCATTTGACAGCCATGTTTTGCACAGGTTGTCATGGTGAAGATTTGGGCGGTACGGAAAACTGGTTCACTGATGAAGCGCTGGGAAGGGTGGATGCTCCCAACCTAACCTCAGGGCAGGGCGGCGAAGGGGCGGAATTCGAATCCGACGAGGATTGGGTGCGCGTTCTTCGTCACGGGGTTGACCCTGAAGGCAAACCCATTTTTATGCCCGCCGTGGTGGGATACTCTCACCTCAGTAATGAAGACCTTGGCGCAATTATTGCATACCTGAAAACAGCCCCGCCAGTGGATCACGAAACCGAAGAGCGCAATTTCACCACACTGGCAAAGATCCTAGTCGGTGCCGGTCAGTTGGGTAAACTGCCGGTTGAAGCAGTCAGCCACAACCCCAACCCGCCCGCTCCGGCCGCAGGTGCAACCGTGGAATACGGTCAATATTTAGTCAATGTTGGAGATTGCAGTTCCTGTCATGGAAACGAACTGGCGGGCGGGCCGCATCCTGACCCTTCAGTGACCATCCTTGCCCCAAACTTGACTCCGGGTGGAGAATTGGTTGAATGGACCGAAGAGGATTTCCTTTCCTTCATGCGGACAGGTATCGAACCTGATGGAGAACAGATGGGTACCGAATACATGCCCTGGAAGGAAATCGGCCTGGCCAGCGACGATGAGTTGAAGGCGATATTTATGTACTTGCAGTCGCTGCCAAAGATGGAACAGGTGGCAAAGTAAACCATTCATCTGATCTCTGTTTCAAAGCTTATGTTAGGCTGACGCGCTGAAAGTAATCCAATTTTTTTGACCCCGAGTAAACATGACTCACCCCGAAATTAATCTTTTGCGGGTGAGTTTTTTAAATACGAGTTTGGCGCTACCCTCTTTCTTTTAATCGTTTGCAAAGCTCGCGCATCACAGCCAGACTCACCTCCGGGCGTTCGCGCAGCAGGCTTTCGAAACTCAATCGGTCGATGCACAGCACGCGCACATCGCCGAAAGCGATCACAGAAGCGATGCGCGTATCGCCGCTGATGAGCGACATCTCGCCGACCACATCGCCTGTTACGCGGCGGGCAATTTCCTTTTCAGGCTGGCTCTCATTGTTCACCACGATCCGCACTTGGCCGGAGACGATCACATACATTTCATCTCCCGTCTCGCCTTGTTCGCAAATGATTTCATCATTCACAAAATCGTGCTCGGTGGCAATCGCGGCCACACGCTGCAGGTCTGCGGGGGAAAGGTCGGCAAGCAGGGGCACGCGCCGCAGCAACAGCACGCGTTCCATTGTTGAAAGGGTGGTTAAAGTTTCCATGGGTTCTTCCTTTGCAAAATTCGCGCAGGCGCGCAGCCAGTCATCTTTTTCGTTTGTCAATTCCGCGAACGCTTCATCAGCGCTCATCTTTGAGACCGCTTCGCCAGATTCCCAAACACGAAACAGCGGACGAATCAGCGCGGCTTCGCGAATCGACTCGAGGGTTTCGAGCGCGTTCGAAACTTGATGATTCAAATTCTCGATTGCCACTGAAATCGTTTCGTGGTCATTGAGCAGGCTCAATGCTTTCAATGCGAGAGTCCCATCGCGGCGGGCACGGCTTTGTAATGAATCAGTCAGCAATTGGATTCTTTCATTTTTATTTTGATGAATGGCAAGCCGCAAATCTTCGAACCGAAGCGACGACTCAACGCGGAGTTTGACATGCTTGCGGATTTGTCCCGCTTCTTTCCACGCCGACAATTGATCCAGCGCAAGGAGCGCTCCCTCTTCTGAATCAAATTCTGCCAAAGAACCCAGCACCGCAGGCAGACTCGCATCTCCGATCTTTCCCAACGCGGAAGCCGCGCCCGCTTTGAGCGAGGTATGTTCTGCGGCTAATGCGGTTATCAATTCTGGGATGGCGGAAGTTCCGCAGGAGGCTAACGCAGACGTGGCGGCGCATCGTACCGCGATGGGTGCATGTTCATCACTAAGTTCAGTGGAGAAAAGCACGAGCGCGTCAGGGTCGCCAACTTCTGCGAGCGCGTTCAAGGCCATGATGCGTTCGTCCACATTTGCGAGCATGGATAATTGACGGAGTCGGCTTCGGGATGGATGAGTCGAGTCCACCGAAAGCAGGGCGACGATGGCGCGCACTTGCACACGCGAGTCTTCGTCATCAAGCATTTTTGTGAGCAGGGCGCTCAATCCGCGCGGATAGGGAGTCAAATCCCGCAGGGAATCCACTGCCTGGGCGCGGAGGGCAGGCTGAGGCGCGGAAAGAAGCGCGGCAATATCCAGCAGGGCGGAAGATGCTTGCAGGCGCGAAAGTCCTTTTAATGCGGAAATGCGGACGTCGGTGTCTTCGTCAAAAAGAGCATGAACGAGTGTGTCAGTTGCGGAAGAATGTGATGCAATGATTTCCGTCGAGACGCGGCGGACGATGGGGTCGGGATTTTTCATGCCGTCAAGCGCGGCATGGAGCGCGGTTGCGTCGGGATGATTGTTTGCATTGAAAAGTGTGGGGCGTCCCTTGCGGAGAGAATCAACGAGGGCGAAGTTATAAGCGCGGCTCGCAGACCAAATGATGAAAGTTGTGATGACGGCGGAGGCAAGCCCAACGAGGGCGAGTTGATGTGATGCAAAAACAATGGTGACGAGTCCCGCGAGGAATGTCCCTGCCTGTTCGGGGACGCCGCCAATGAAAGCGCGGACTTGATCACGCCGCGCGGACGGGACCGCGTTGAACATAGCTTGATAGGCTGAGTCGGCGATACTCGTAAGCCACAGCATTTGTATGAAACGAAATGTAATGATGACAGCGAAGGCGTTGGAGATGGCGAGACCGCCAAAGCCGATCAGGTAAATAATGGGCAGGGCGAGGATGGCGTTCATGATGCCGAAGCGCACATACAGGCGATTGGCAATGAATGTGGATGCGAGAAACGCGGCGGCGGTGCAGATGCCTTCGAAGAGACCGAGGAAACCCGCCAATGCTTTTTCATCTCCCAGATATTGCGATGTGGCGGCTTGCGCAAAAGGCAGGTCAATACAGCGGTATAAAATGGAAAATAGAATCGCGGCAATGGAAATCCATTTCATTAATGGGGAACCGCGCACGAATTGATAGCCTTGCTGCATTTCCTGAATCAGCGTCAGTTGTTTTTGTTTGCGATGCGCTTTGCTAGGCTGCTCAACAATGACACGATTTTTTAATAAGGCGCGAGTCAATGCGAAGGCGAGAAACAGCATTCCAGCCCAAACCAGCAGAAGATTTTGCGTGCCAATTTGGTTGACCAAAAAGCCCGTGCCAAATCCGCCGATGACCGCGCCGAGAATGCGCCCCGCGTTGAACAGCGGAAAGAGCCGCTTCGACTGGCGCGTATCGCAGACTGTGCCTGCGATACCCCACACCACCAAACTGACGAGTGAGTTGATAACTTCCTTGCCAAGCCACAATATCGGATAGATGATTCTCCATGCGCTGAAAAGTGCCAGCCACGCGAAGATGGTGAGAATTGCAATACCGATGGGAATGAAGATGTAAAGTGTCTCGCGGCGGACCCGTCCAAGCAGGGCGGTGATCCCCAATGATGTGACGAGGGAAATGATTCCCAACGGCAGATACATGTAGGGCAGATATTCCACGCCGTAGCGCGTGAGGAATAATGTCCCGATGCTGGTGCTTCCCAGTGTGAATCCAGCCGAGGTCAGCAGCATCACACCGATGACGAGCAAAGCCATGCGGCTTTCTTCGGCGTGGATATTGAGCAGGCTGCGAACGCGGGATGTAAAGAGGAGCATATAAATAAAGGTAAAAAAACCTTGCCTCTGATTTCACGGATTTTCGCGAATTGATTAAAAAATCCGCGTCAATTAGCGAAATCCGCGGCAAAGAGTTAAGTGCCTGCTTCCATCAATTGCTTAATACTCTCGAACCAATGCTGATAAGGCTTGTCTCTGGCAAATTCCATTTTGACCATGATGCGGCTAAGCCAGAGAGGTGAGGGCTTGTAGAGTTTCAAGCGTATTTCGACTCGGGTGCGTTCGCCATCATCAAGCGGGGTGAAGAGATACATATTTTGATATTTCACATTTCCGTCGATGTTCATGCTGGTCCCATATTCAAATGGACGCCAGTCCTGAATCGTTTCCTCCGTGATTCCCTTGCCATGCGCGCAATGATTCTTTGCCCCCACTCCGCTTCGTCCGCTTGGACGCGCAATGGCAGACCAATGGCCACTTTCACCCATTGCCTGCGTGCGGCGGTTGATATCCATGAGCCAATCCCATGTGATGTGGGGTGGCGCGTTGAAATCAAATTCGAGTTTGAAATCCGCTTCTTCGGGCGGAATCACCACACGATTTGCCGCGACCATTTCATCGTAACGCGGGTGAATGTCCATGCTCAGGGTCGAGACATCGCCAAGATGTTCGTAGGATTCAATTTGCTTATGCAGTCCTTCGGGATGAATGTTGATATGTTCGAGCGCTTTTTCTGTGAACAATGTGTATGCGCGCCAGCCTGTCTTTTCGACAATATGATTTTTAGTCAAGCGGTGGATCAGGTTGATATCCGAGCCAACCAGTTCACGGATCCCTGAAATATTCTGGATAATGTAATCGCCGTGATGAACGAAGAATTTGAGATCGAGTGATGGGATGGATGCACAGGCGCGGCAGGTGCAGGTGGTTTGCCGTTCGCACATATCACGGCGGCGGCGAAAAGCGAAATAGGTGCTCTCGACCAATTCCAAAAGCCGCTCGCCGTTGGGCAGGCTGGTTTCGTTTATGTTGGCGAAGACCGCGTCACCCTCCAACTTGGAAATGGTCAGCGCCTGTTTGAATTGGTCAACGATGGCTGCCAGCAGATCGGTCAGGATTTCCTGCGCATGTTCGAGTTCCACCTGCGCGAGGTAGGATGTGTATCCGCTAATGTCGGCGAGGACAAGATAGCCGTGCTCGGTTTCAGATGTCATTTTTCCTCGTGATGGAATAGATAAAAAATTGTCATACGCATCTTTTCAGGGTCAATAAGACAAGCCAGTCTGCAAACGCGGCGCTTCCTTAAGTTTGGTCGAGCCTTCGATGTCGCTGAAAAGGAAAGTGACTGTTCCAATTGGAGCATAAGGTATTATGACATAAACTGTCCGTTTTGCGAACATTTTTGGGAATAAAAAACCGCCCTTCAAAAAGAAGAACGGCTGAGGCATATTTGAATTGTCCATCCTGGAGAGGATGTTTATTATTGGTACGCGCCAATAAATTTAGTTGACTCAAAGTCAAGCGCATCAAGTTCTGACCTTTGGCCTGTCACTGACAAAATGGCCTGATCTTCCCCGATTCACATGTCTGCATTGCAGATAATGTCTCTGCCAAATTATCCTGAGATTACACTCCCATTTCCCGCAGTCTGCGTGAGATGCTGCGCAATACGGCGAAAGAGACATCGGGGCGTTCGCGCAGAATACCTTTGAAGGTTTCGCCATCAATTGCCAGCACGCGGACCTCCGTTCGGGTACGAAGTGTCGCCGAGCGCTGCGTAGATTCGATGATCGCCATCTCGCCGACAAAATCACCTGAGCCGCGCTGCGCCAACACTTGCTCGGTCCCATCCGCTGACCGCAGAACTTGCAATTGGCCTTCGACGATCACGAACATCATATTGCCTTCTTCGCCCTGATGAAAGATCACTGCGTTTTGTGGATACCACTCTTCGCGTGCAGTCTCTGCCACGAGTTTCAAATCTTCGGGGGAGAGATCGGCAAAGATGGGGATTTCCCGCAATAACAGAATACGCTCCAGGATGGAAACGGTTTTTAAGGTGTCCATAAGTTTCTCCTCGCCAAACTGGGTCAATGCTCCGAGCGCGGCTTCGCGCATAAGCGAGTCTGAGCCTGATTTCAATTGATGCAACAGAGGAATAAATTCGCGCAAGCCGAGTTCAGATGTAGAGTGGATCGCCAGAATCCGCACCCAGGGATCTGTGCTTTTCAACAATACAGCAATAACATCGGATGGGTCTGATAACTGCGGCTCTTCTTCAAGAAGGGAGACTACACTTTTCGCAAGCTGTTTATCTCCGATGGTATCCAGCGCTTCGAGCGCGGCGGCGCGGTTTTCAATGTTGGTGCCGCTCATGCTTTTGCGGATAAGTTCCATTGTGTGCGTATCGCCAAACAAGCCGACCGTTTTGATCAAGCGTCCTTCGCAGAGGGAGGCTTGCCTGCGGAGGCAGTCGTGCAAAAAGCGTGTTGCGTGGTGCGTGGAGGGAAGGCTGGCAGACTGGTTCCGCAATGTCCGCGCGCGGACAGTCTCACGTTTGGCATATTCCCGAAGCGGAGCAAGCGATTCGGGATTCCCTGGAGCGAGCGCATCGAGGGCAGAATCTACAGCGGAGTTATTTGAAGCAAAGAGTTCAAGCACGAGTTCGCGGCTTTCGTCACTTCGTTGACGCAGTGTTTCTGCGGCAGCTTTACGAACACTTTCATCAACGTCAGTTAAATATTTGATCAGCACTTTGCAAACGGAGTCATTTTTAAAACTTCCAAGCGCAAATACAGCGGCCGCACGAATAGTTGCTGATGAATTTTCGAGAGAATCCAAAATTGATTTGATGTCGAAAGAATGATTCAAGGATGGCGGAACTTCGGTAACAGTCTCCAAAGCAGAAAGGCGGAGGCGGGGATCATTTGAATTGAGACGCAAAGTCAGATTCGAAATTGATTCATCAACATCCCCAAGTTTGGTCAATGCGATGATCGCCTTGGTTTGAACTGACAGAGACGAATCGTTTTTCATCATGCCAGAGATTTTTGTGATGAGTTCAGGGGAAGGGATCGCTTTCAGTTTCGGGAGAACTGTCAATGCTTCTTCGCGTACCTGGTTATCTGAGTCATCAAGCGAAAGAATGATCTCGTTAATGGCGGAGTCAGCGCATAAAATTCCCAGCGAGGAAACTGCCGAGGCACGCACAGCAGGCTCGGGGTCGGAGAGGAGGCGGGTGAGATGCGAGATGGCTGAGTCCGATTCCATTCGTCCCAGCATATCAGCCGCGAGTCGACGCGTGGTTGGCTTTGCATCCTGTAAGGCTCGTATGGCGACATCCAATACGGCAGCATCGCCTTGGAATCCACTGAACGAGGCTTCGTTTGCGCTGAAGACTTCGAGGCGACCCGCTTGCAAAGCATCAACCAAGGCTTGAGCATATGCCTTACGCATTCGCCAGATCAAGACACCGCACACGAATGCAAGAATTGTGCCCATCAAAAAAATCTGCTGGACGGTAAATGCACGCTCCGCAACGATGAGCAAAACGCCCGAAAGTACGACACCAATTTGCGAAGGAACGCCATTGTTGAATGCCAGCACCTGTCCGCGTTTTCGCGCAGGCACAACATTGAACAACGCGTTCCATGCTGTGCCTGCGATACCTGAAAGAATGACCAATTGCGCAAAGCGTGCAATCGCCGCGCCGTTTAAATTATAAAAGCCTGCGAAAACTGCAAAGGAAAAAATATAGGTAAGCGGCATGAGGAACACGCCGTTGATGATGCCGAGTCGCGTGTAAATGCGGCTGGCGAGAAAAAGGGAAACGAGAAATGTGGAGGCGGTGGTGATGCTGTTGAAGAGACCAAAGAAACCCGCCACGCCCGCTTCATCTGTGAACGAGGCGGTGACAACTTTATTGAAGGGAAATGCGATTGAGAAGAACAGCACCGAAAATAAAATTGAAGAATAGGCGATCAAACGCATCAACGGCGAGACTCGCACAAAGTCGAAGCCTGCGCGCAGGTCATCCCAAAGGTTCGATTTATTTTTGAAAACTTTTTCCTTGCGGAAGTATGCACCTGCTATGACGCGCGTAAGATAAAGAGCAACGCCAAGCAGGACCGCATATAAAAGAAGCAGATTATCTGTGCCAAACAGGCGGGCGGTCACACCAGTAACCGCATTGCCAATGACGCTGCCAAGAATCCCCGCGCTGGTAAACAAAGGGAATAAACGTTTCGCCTGCCGCGCATCGCAGACTTCCCCCGCGAGATTCCAAACGAAGGTGCCGAGGATCATGCTGATGCCGTTGACGGTCAACCATAACATGGGGTACAGAAGTGGAAATGGAAAAAGAATCGCGGCACGTTCGAGAACAAGCAAGCCAATAAAAATAGCGATCAGCGTTGAAAAGAATTTGCCTTTGTCCAATCGCCCAAGCGCGGCGGAATAGGCGAGCGTAGTGATGAATGTCAACGCCCCCAAAAATAAATACATATATGGAAGAAAGTCCACGCCATAGCGCAGGAGAAACAACGCCGATGCCGCATTGTCGCCCATGCCTTGTCCCGCCTGAATGCATGCGAATAACAGGCCTACCAGAATAACTAGTCGGCTTTCATCCGCGCGGATTTTTAACAGAGAGGTAAGACGATTCAACATGATTAAGAAATGGAAAGCGGACTTCAGTCCGCTTTCCGAACAAGCACATTTATCGCATCAACTTCTTAACCCGAGGCTGGTTCAAAAACGATTCAGTGAGTCCAACCTCAAGCAGGGATTCTGCCACCTGCCGCGCAATTTTGCGACCCTCTGCAAGACTGTCTTCAGCTTCTTTTTGATTCCCCAGTTCCAATTGGACTTGTGCCAAATCCGTTAGGATCACCCAAAGATGAAGGTTCGAATCAGTTTGCTTTGCCAGCGAGCAAGCCTGGGTTAAGGCTTGAAGCGCTTCTCCAAATCGTCCCAATCCAAGTAAAGCATTTCCCTTCCAGTGCAACACTTCGGGGACATCCACGCGCGTCAGAGGCGTAACTTCATCCAATAATTCATCTGCGAGCGATAGCGCCTTGTCAAAGTCATTCTTTGCCATTGCGAGTTCGATATTTGCGAGGCAGACAAAAATAGTGTAACGCGCATACGGAATTGAAGTGGGTTGAAGCAATGTGTTTCCAACAATTTGTTCAGCCGATTGGACATCATCCGCGAGCAGATGCATTCGCGCTTTTGCCGCTTGCGGAAACGATCTCCAGGCAGGTTGTTTGGCATCCGCGATCTGTGAAGCCTGCTCAATTAACGGATAACCTTTTTCAATCGCGTCGCAATAGGCATATACCCAGGCCAGTTCCGAGCGCAGGCTGATACTGCTGGCGATCAACCCCGCTTCATCTGCAAGCTGGCAGCTTCGTTCGGCCAGTTGAATTCCACGTCCGAGTTGACCGTTTTCAAAACAGCAAAAAGCCATGAGCATGCGATCATAGGATTGTCCCCACTGGTTATTTATCTTTTCACAAATTTCCAATGCCTGCTGACTGCATTCCAGAGATGGTTCGTATTCCCCCGCGTTGAAGTAAGTCTCAGCCTCGGAGCCAAAACTGTCAGCCAGCATCACCTGATGATCCAGTGATTTCCAAAGTTCGCGCGCTTCTCGAATGGAAGCATGAGCCTTTTCAAACTCGCCTCTGCATGTATAGAGGCGGCATAGGTCGTTCAAGACAAAAGCCAGTTGCTCGCGGTCACTTGAATCACGCGCCAAAGCGAGGGCGGCCTGACCGTGTTGAAGCGACTGTTCCAGCCGTTTTGAGAACAGATAGGTAATCATCAGGTTCCAATTAAGTTTTGCCTGGGTGATACGATCCCCAATCTCACGGGAGATCTCAAGCGCCGCGACCAACATCTGTTCACTCAACGCTGAATTATGTAACTGTGAAAAAATGGAATAGATGGTGGCTTTCGCCATGAGCGCTTTCATCTCAGTGGGACGGTCTCCATGCTCATGAGCAAAAGCGAGCATTTCTTCATAGGCGGCCAGGGCTTCTTCAAAACGTCCGCTCAATTCAAACACCGAACCTAATTGAGTGTAGAGATTGATGATTTGTTCAGACCCCGCCTTCGTACGTTTCGCCACTTCAAGCGCGCGGCTGAAATGAGTCGCGGCTTCAACATTGGCATACAGCCGCGCGGCTTTCTCGCCTGCGAGGATGTCATATTTCAACGAACGCGGATCCTGCCCATTAAAAAAATGATGCGCGATCAGCGGCGTAAATTCTTCAACGCGATTCGCGTGAAGTTCTTCCAATGTTTCTCCGATGCGCCTATGGAGTTCCACGCGTTTCTTGATCAGAATCGAGTCATACGCCGCTTCCTGGATCAATACATGCCTGAACGCATATTCCTCGCGGAACGGCTCAACCAGACTCGCTTCTTTTAAATACTGAATTTGGGAATCAAAACTGCCATTCAAACTGGTCAGTTGTTTTAAAACACGCAGATCAAACGAACGGCCGATCACTGATGCGTTTTGCAAAACGTGTTTTGTCATTTCAGGCAAACGGTCAATGCGGGCGCCGAGCACACCGCGCAATGTGTCGGGGAGAGAAACTTTTGCATCTTCATTCATCGCCCGCCAATGGCTGTTCTCACGAATGATCTGTTTTGTTTCGATTAGCGAGCGGATTAATTCCTCGATGAAAAATGGATTGCCGTCCGCTCTTTCAACGATCATGTCGCGCACATTTTTTGGCAGGTCTTTCACGCCCAATAAATTAATGAGCAGCATTTCTGTTTGTTCGACATGCAAAGGTTCAAGCAGAATGGTATGATATCGCGCCTTTACTTTTTGCTGGATCTTGTTGATCGCATCCCAACTGGCGGCGGTTTTATCGGGCCGTAACATGCAAATGAACAACAGTGGTTGCGCATTGCTCAACACTACAAGATTGAGCAATAAATTTAATGAGGCTTCGTCCGCCCAATGCAGGTCATCGAACACAATTACGAGCGGATTTTCCCTTGCCAGCGCGGATAAATACCCACGCACAGCGTCCACCATTTTTTGAACAAACGCCTCCCCCTGATAGCCCATTACGAACTGCAAACTTTCTTCGCTTTCCACTGCAAGCATCGCTTCCAAAAATGGAATATCCTGTGATGGCACATGTCGAAGTTTGCCGCGCACTTCGCTGGCAGAATCATCGTCATGTGCGCCAATGGATTGGCGGATGATCTGACGCCACGGAAAATAACTGACCGACCGCGCGTAGGAGACAGCATCGCCTCTCAGCCAGGTATATCCATTATTTGATTTTATTAGCTTGGCGATCAAAGTGGACTTCCCAAGCCCCGCTTCGCCAATCACACTGACAATTGATCCTGCTCCGATTTTCAATTGCTGCAACTGCTGGTTGAGCAAACCCAACTGCGCCTCGCGCCCAACCAATGGAGATGATAATCCTTGCAGTCCGCGCAAATGACCTGGACTCTTCTTCACTCCAAGCGGACGATACGTCTTGATCGGCGCGGCTTTGCCTTTGACTTCAACTTCTCCCAACGCTTCGAAGTCGAAGAATGGTGCGACCAATTTATAAGTCTCATCCGAGATTTGAACTGTCCCAGGAACAGCGGTCTGTTCCATGCGTGCCGCGAGATTGATCGCATCCCCGATGGCTGTATATTCCATACGTAAATCCGAGCCGATTGCGCCGACAACGACGAGGCCAGTATTGATTCCGACCCGCAGACCAAATTCAAGTCCATGTTTGAGGCGGATTTCTTCCACGTACTCTTTGATCCCCTCCAGAATTTCCAAACCCGCCAACACCGCGCGCTGCGGATCATCCTCATGCGCAATCGGTGCGCCGAAGAAAGCCAGGATTGCATCGCCCATCAGTCGCGGCACAGTCCCTTCATATTTATAAACGGGACGGATCATGAATTCAAAAATGCCGTTCATGATATCCGTCCAGGTTTCAGGGTCCACTTTTTCAGCGGCGGCTGTTGAACCTTTGACATCGCAGAACAACATGGTGATGACGCGCCGTTCTCCCGCCATCGCATCCTGTGCGCGGGCCGCTTCAAACTTGGTCATCAACTCGCGCGGAATAAATTTATCCAATGATTGGTTTTTTATCTGAGCATCATGAATCCCCACATCTGTTGTATGAATAGCCAGCACGAGAGACGCCCCGCAATTCATACAAAACTTTGCTTCGTCTGGATTGCTCGTCTGGCAATTAGGGCATTTCATTCGGTCACAACCTCAAGCCAAAACATAAAGTTACGAAAAACCGATAAGACTGCTCTTATTTTAGCATAATAGATTCTTGTCATTGGAATATATTCAAGAAATAAAATCCCCAATTACATCGCCATATGGCAGGATATTATCTACATCATTTATAATGCCTGTCTACCGTTCAAGTTCAGGCATCGCAATTTCATGGTTCTTCTCGAGGTAACATGTTTCGAAGTATTCGCTGGAAAGTAGCATTGGGATTGGCCTTGCCTATTTTGATATCCTTTTGGGGTTATTCGATTCTGCATTATTACCGTGAAAAAGCGATCTTGCTGAAAAATATTGAACTATCGGCTGTCCAGTTGGGGGAATTGGCGCGCGGCGGGCTGCGGCATGGCATGTTAAATAATGACCGGGATATGCTCCAAAGTGCATTGGTGGATATTGGAAATCAACAAAATATTTTACACGTTGCCATATTTGACGCGAGCGCTCAGTTGAAGATGACAGATCAGCCTGCTGATTTTAATCCCGCCCCAACATTGAGTTCGCCCGGGTGTGTGGAATGTCATCAACCAACAGGGATCGTGCAGCGACACAGCATCATCCTTAATACGTCTGATTTCAAAGAACCCATGCTTCGCAGCAGTATCCTTGTTCCCAATGAACCGGCTTGTTACCAATGCCATGATCCTTTACAAAAGGAATTGGGAGTGATCATTACAGACTATTCACTGGTGGAGTTGACCGATCAAGTATATGGCGCTCTGTGGACCGACCTTGTTTTCTCTTTTATCCTTACCATGGTATTTACGATTATTTTTTATGGTATCGCTCATTTTTTGATCGTGAAACGGGTGGAAATTTTGCGGCTTCCATTGGAACGATACGCGCTTGGCGATTTGTCTGCTCGTATTCCCCTGGAAGCCAGAAATGACGAGATTGATGATCTGATCAATGCCTTTAATAAAACAGCTGAAAGTTTGGAGGAGGAATTAAGATTAAAGGAATTGATGAATGATGCCCGTTATAGGGCTGTCATGGAGGAGCGCCATCGCCTGGCCCGTGAATTGCATGACAGCACTGCCCAGATATTGGGGTATGTCAGAAATAAAGCCACGGCAGTGCGTATGCTCATTGAGCAGACGAAATTACCTGATGCGATCACTGAACTTCGTCAATTGGATGAGGCCGCTGGAAAAGTTTTTGCCGACCTTCGTCAGGCCATTCTCGACTTAAAAACAGATATTGGGGAAGGGCAGGATATTGGTTTGATCCTGACCGAGTATGTCATTAATTTTGAACGCTACAGTGATATTCCAACGGAAGTAATAAATGAAAGTATTGATCGAATTCAAGTTCCTGACGGCAGTGATCTGCAGCTTCTGCGCATCGTTCAGGAGGCGCTGGCTAATGTCCGCAAACATGCCGGAGCGACGCGTGCCACTGTGATGCTTCAAGTGAATCAACAGAAGACCCTTACAGTAACGATTCGCGATAACGGGGTCGGGTTTGATCCCGCTGAAAATTTGTCAGACCGCAAGCCTCATTTTGGTCTGGAAACAATGAGCGAACGCGCCAGTGCAATCGGAGCGTCATTCGAGATCATTTCGGAAAAAGGGCAGGGGACGAAAGTGATTGTTAGATTGCCTCTGGCGTTTCAAGGAGAATCCTGATGTCATTGCGTTTCCTGGTAGTAGATGATCACGCATTATTTCGTGATGGAATGGTTAGTTTGCTGAAAGCCGCCGGGATGCAGGTGGCGGGTGAAGCGGGCAATGGACAGGAGGCTGTCAACGAAGCCAGAAGATTAAGGCCGGATGTGGTGCTTATGGATATCGATATGCCGGTCATGAACGGGATAGATGCCACACGTCAAATTACAGATGCCCTCCCTGAGATACGAGTTATCATGCTCACCATTTCCCAGGAAGATGAAAAACTTATTGAAGCATTGCGCGCAGGTGCCAGGGGATATTTGCTAAAAAGCCTGAACTCGGATGAATTTATAAAGTTACTGCATGGTTTGGAAAAAGGCGAGCCGCCCATGCCCAGTTCCATTACAGCGAGGCTGATAAATTATATTGCCCAACAAGGCAGTTATAGTGGCGCGCCTGACGGGAACCTGACTGCGCGCGAAGTTGAATTGCTTGGTTTTCTTGGGCAGGGGCTTCCCAATAAAGCCATTGCGGAGCAATTGGGCGTCAGTGAGAATACAGTTAAATATCACATCAAAAATATATTGCAAAAATTGAATTTCAATAACAGATCTGAGGCCGCAGCTTATGCAGTTCGGCATAATTTAAAACCCAAGTTGTAAGACAATTTCTTTAAATTTTGTCACTGCTCAAACGGGTAGTTTTTCGTCAAGAAAAACTACCCGTTTTTATATGCATGATTAACTAAATGGGTGTGATGGTTTTACTTATCTTGTATTAATATTCACGAGTTATTTGAGCCAATATTCACAAAGTGACTTGATCAAAATGGATTTCATCCAACCACTTCCCACCGTACTTATATTGGCACATCATTCACTTTTATCAGGCGGAATTGCAAGCACCCTAAGAGAATACCAGAATGTGTTCAACGTACGTTTGATCGATAGCGAAACTATAAATTCCCCCGAAACCATCCAAACAGAATCACCGGCCATTATTATTCTTGATGCCGGTGATTCTGATATTTTTCAAAAGACACCCGTTACACAATTACTGGAATGGGCACCGAATGCGAAGATCATTCGGCTTGATCTTTCCAGTGACAGAATACGGATATTCTCAAGTATTGAATTACAGGTCACTCATGCGGTGGATCTGGTGGGTTTGATCCAATCACTTTCAAATACAGAGTTGAATATATGATGCGATATAGATTTTTTGTGTTGTTGTCCGTTATTTTTTTCACCCTGGGTTGGGCGCTTTTTGACAGCACAGATTCCCCTTCTGTTTTGGCTCAGGAAGCCAGCCCAACCCCTACCGCAGCCTTGAAAGTGCCAAGCCCGCATCAAACAGGAGATTGCCTTGGCTGTCATTCCAATCCAGATATGCTCGGGCGCTTTGCTGACGGCAAAACAATGTCTTTATATTACGATCCCAGGGAACATGAAGGCTCCAATCATATTGAAGGTTGCCGGTCATGTCACGATGCTCAACAGGAATATCCCCACAAAAATTCACAGAAACAATCTTGTAATGTATGTCATTCACAGATTTTAGGCGGAGACAGCCAGGGTGCGCCTGTTTTTGAGGTTACACCCTATCAGGATGCGCGCGCTGTCAGCATGGAAATTAATTCCTCCTGCCAAAAATGTCATGAAGAAAAATTTCAGGAAATAACAGACAGCGAACATACTCGCGTATTGGAGCGGGGGAATCGTTATGCGCCGATATGCGTGGATTGCCATGGCAGTCACAATATTACATCCCCAAGTGAGCCGCGTACAAAGATCGCTCAAATATGCAGTAAATGTCACACCTCAGTTTATACGACTTATGAAAGCAGCGTTCACGGAGCGGCGCTTGAAGCGGATTCCAATCCTGATGTGCCGACCTGTAATAACTGTCATGGCAGCCATAAAGTGGATGGCCCGGATAATGTAAATTTTAGGGCAGACTCGATCACATTGTGCGGAAATTGTCATGCGGATAATGAACTGATGAGCAAGTATGACATTTCAACCAATGTCTTCCAAACTTATCTTGATGATTTTCATGGGCGTACAGTTGATTTCTCACGTAAAGCAGGTGATGTGAAAATTACAAAGGCCACTTGTTATGACTGTCACGGTGTTCATAACATTCAAGCCCCTGAAAATGAGATGTCTTCCGTGTATCCGGCCAACCTGCAAGAGACCTGTCAGCAGTGTCACCCGGATGCGGGTATTACTTTTCCGCAGGCATGGTTAAGTCATTATTCGCCCACCTGGGAAGATACTCCCCTATTGTTTGCGATCACAGCCTTTTATAAATTTTTCATCCCTACTCTCATAGGTGGGTTTGTTGTGTACATTGCAATTGATGCCCGCCGTCGTGTGGCAGATAAGCTCAGGAAAAAATCCAGTGCATCTGTGGAAACATCCGAAGCACAAAAAACAGGAAAGTAAGATGGAAGAGTCAAAAGTTAAATTACCCAAGATTCCAGCCACAATGAAGCGTTACATCTATTATCGTGATGCGTTGGAGGCAGTTAAGCGTTTGCGCATTGCTTCAGATGGAAGCCGTTATGTGATTCGATTCTCTCTTGGACAGCGTGTTGAGCACTTTGTCCTGATCTTTTCTTTTACCACATTGGCACTTACGGGTCTGGCCCAAACTTACTACAACACTCTCTTGGGCAGCTTCATCCTCTCCATATTTGGAGGTATTGAAGCGTCGCGGCAGGTACATCATGTCGCGGCCTTTGTTTTTGGCATTCAGTCGCTTTATCACGTTATCAAGTTTGTTGATGAGGCTTTTGTTCATCACCGCCTCGGAAAGATGCTCCCCGTCTGGAGCGATTTGACTGACGCGATTCAAATGATCAAATTCAATCTTGGTCTTGCCGTTCGCCGACCTCGTTTTGATCGTTATAACTTTGAAGAAAAAGCTGAATATTGGGCATTGGTATGGGGGACTGTCGTCATGGTGGTCACAGGAATTATCCAATGGTTCCCCGCCCAGTTGACAATGATCCTGCCTGCCGGCTGGGTCATCCCTGTCAGTCGCGTGCTCCATCGCTGGGAAGCCATACTGGCGGTACTTGCCATTCTGACCTGGCACTTCTATCACTCAGTGATCAAAAAATTGAACTTAAGTATTTTCAATGGGAACATGACCATTGAAGAGATGGAGGAGGAACACCCTCTCGAACTGGCCTACCTCGAGCAGGCTTCTGCCGCGATACAAAACAGGCTTTGGCCAGTGGAGATCGAGATCCCGCTTGAGGATGCTGAAGATTTGGAAGAGCCTGTTCAGATTGAAGAAGTTGTAGAGGAAGTTACGGAACTTGTGTTGGAAAAAAACGCCGAAGGAAGCATGCAATAAAATGGGCATCATAAAATCTGTGCGCGAAAGAATTAAAAAAGGCTGGCCAACCATTACGATTGATCTGCGCCAGCGTTCTCATAGAATGAAGCTGGCATTTGGTATTTTGGCAGTACTCGTCGTCGCTTTGGGAATGCTGGTCGGAGGGGTTCAGGCATTCGTTTATAGTGAAAGCTCCGAGTTTTGCGGAACAGTTTGCCATTCCATGGATCCGCAGTGGGTGCGCTATCAGGCATCTCCCCATGCGAAGGTTGAATGTGCTCAATGTCACGTGGGACCCGGAGCGGCTTCGTTCATCCAATCAAAGATCGATGGCACGCGACAATTAGTGGGCGAGATCACAGGCGATTATTCCCGACCTATTAAGAGCCCGGTAAAGAATTTACGCCCGGCCCGTGAAACTTGTGAAGGCTGTCATTCCCCGACCACATTCAAGGATAATATCGTTAAGACCATTCGTCATTACGATAATGATGAAGCCAATACCTTGGTTCAAACGACTCTAATCTTAAAGATGGGCGGCAAGCAGACCAGTACAGGCATGATCGGCGATGGCATTCACTGGCATGTCAGCAGCGAAGTTTATTACATTGCATTGGATGAACAGAGACAGGTAATCGCGTGGGTGGGTGTCCGTCAGCCTGACGGGTCGCTTAAGGAATATTTTGCGCGCGATCTGGTCGGTATGGGACAAACTGCTTTTGTTGAGAAAGCCCGCGCCGAAGGGAACATCCGCAAGCTGGATTGTATTGACTGTCATAACCGCGCGGCTCATTACATTCCCTACCCTGAACAATCTGTGGATAAGGCCATTTCTGATGAGTTGATCTCGCGCGATCTGCCTTTTATTCGCGCGAAGGCTGTTGAGTTGTTGCAGGGATCTTATGCTTCAGAGACCGAGGCTTTCGCTGCCATGGATGGTTTGGTTGAATATTATGCCTCCCAAACAATTGCGTCAATATCAAAAAGCCAAAAGGAAAAATTAGCCGCTGATGCGATTGCGGAACTTAAAGATATATATTCAGACACCAATTTTCCCTATATGAATTTGACCTGGGATACGAATCCAAACAATGAACGCCACACCCCTTCTTTAGGCTGTTTCCGCTGCCATGATGACAAGCATGTTGTAATTGATGGTCAGGGAAACGGGGAAACCATCACTATCAGCGGCGAGTGTAACCTTTGTCACACAGTACCAATTGTCGGCAGAGGCAGTGACCTGCTGATCGAAGCGCCTGTGATCGTTGGGGGATTGCCATCATCTCATACAGATTTCCGCTGGACGGTTGATCATCGCTCTGTAACAGAAGAACAGAAGCAGGAATGCTACAACTGCCACGGACAATCCTTCTGTAACAATGGCGCCTGCCATAACCTTTCCCATCCCGAAGATATGCTTTACACACACGCCGAGGAATATCGCGCGCGTGGAGATCAGGTTTGCTATACCTGTCATCAGAATATATCCTGCACGCGTTGTCACCCCGCTGGAGTACTTAAGAATCCATAAAGGTAATGGATATTGGCAGGAATGTCCGCGTGCAAAAACAACTCTGCACACGGTACCTAATAATGATCAAGGAAAAGAAATATGAAAAAAAACCTCACACTTCTTAATGAGCGCTTGTTTTCGAGCACTTATCAGATACAGCGAATAGTCATTTTACTGACGATCGTACTAGTAGCTGGACTGGTGAGTTTTGGAACCTATTACTACTTTGACCGCTATGCTAAAACCCAGGCACCCATTGTGGAACAGTCAATTGCCGGGGCCGAGCAGGCAGTACGTGATGACCCAGGAAATCCAGATGTCCGCCTGGCGTTGACTGAAACGTACCTGCTCTACGGCCGTTTTGATGATGCCATTGAACAGGCATTGCAGGTACAAAAGGAATACCCAGACAACGCAAGAGTGGATTTTGTATTGGGGATTTCCTACGCAAATAATGGAAACCCAGAGCTTGCGCTCGTGCCATTACAGAAATTTATTGACAGCCGCAAGGATGAAGAAATGCCCGGTCTGGATAAACAACTGCAGGCTGCTTCCTATTATTTGGGTGATAGTTATCTTCAACTTGACCAGCCCGATCAGGCAATTCTACCTTTGGAAAATGCGGTCAATTGGAGTGAGACGGATGCGGACTCGATGTACAAGCTGGGACTTGCTTATGCTGGAAACAAGGATTATGCCAAAGCTGTCAATATGTTCCATGCGGCTACAACTTTTGTGCCGGATTATCTTGAAGCCTATAAAGCCATGTCTGAAAGCTATGACGCCCTCGCGATGCCCGAACTTGTTGATTATGCGCGCGGCATGATGGCGTACTCAGACAAGGATTATCAAAAATCCCTTAACCTGTTGCAAAAATCTGCTGAAGCCAAACCCGATTTCGCCCCAACATTTGCCGGTTTAGGAAGAACCTATGAGGCCATGAACGATCTGCCGAATGCAAAATTGGCATATGAGGCCGCGCTGAAGATCGATGTAAATAACTTTACCGCTTCCATTGGTATTCAACGCGTGGAAGCTGGATTAAAAAAATAAGGTAATTGAGATATGACAACCCCTGATATTGAACTTGAATCGAAAGATTTCCCGCAGAATATTTCTCCCGAGGATAAACAGGATGAGCGTAAACGCCGCAAGCTTTTACTCCTGCTGATTTTGCTTTTATCACTTTTGTGCTGTGTCGGTTATTTTTTCGTGCGTTATTTACTCAAGCCCGAGCCTTTGCCTGAAATGTTGGTTCCCCTTACCGGGGCCATTAGCTACCCGCCTGCCTATGTATCCTCCATCATTGGGCTGGATGGGCCTGTGGGTGTTGCCGTTTCACCGGATGGCCAGCGAATATATGCGGTCGAGTCGACAGGCGAACGTTTGATCAAGATGTTTGACCGCAACGGTAATTTCATTAAGAGTTTTGCGCCTCCCGGTACATCGAATTCAAATCGCAAGCCAGCCTATATTGCTGTTGATGCGGCTGGGCGCGTTTTTGTCAACGATACTTACAACAACGTTGTCGCGATCTTCGACGCGGACGGCAATTTCCTGGACGGCATGATCGACAAGGATCTGACCTTGAGTGAATTTGTCACCGCTCAAGTTGGCAGCGCTTTGCCCCAGGGCACACTGTACTACTTTAACAATATAACCAAGACCGTTGATTACAAACTGCCCGATCAGGAAGCAAAGAGTGTGCCTGGTCCACAGCAAACAGAATGGTCACCGCTTGGTTTGCGCTTTGACCCGGACGGTAACCTGCTGGTTACGAATATCATCAGTGGAAAACATGGGGTGTTGATCTATTCGGCGGCAGACATCAACGGGAGTTTACTTGGTTTCAACCCGCAGATCAAAGAATTTGGTGTTGAAGGAAAGGAAAATGGACAGTTGTCCTTCCCCAATAGTGTCGTTGTTGACAGCCTCGGAAATTTCTATGTTTCAGATGGCAATAACGGCCGTGTTTCGGTCTGGACAATTGATATGCAATATAAAACCTTCTTTGCATTTGGTTCCAACGAAGATTCACTTAATTTGCCGCGCGGTATTTGGATGAGTGATAAGGACCGCCTGCATGTAGCCGATTCGGTTGGACAATATATTCGTGTTTATGATGTTTCTGGAAGCGAACCAAAGTTCCTCTTTAATTTCGGTGAATTTGGAACTTTGGAAGGCGAATTCAATTTCCCGATCGATATCTGCATTGATGCGGGCGGACGATTGTATATTGCCGACAGGGACAACAATCGTATTCAAATCTGGTCTTACTAACGCCAGTGGAGCAAAACCACATGGCGCTGTGCAAGATGGGATCTCAATATCCCGATCTCAACTTATGGAGGTGAGCCGCGCAAAACAAGAATGGAGACACAAAGGACCCTGTTCAAGATTCGTTATACATTTTTTCTAGGAGAATGATCGTATGAAGAAATTTTTGTTTGCTTTAGCTTTGGGCTTATTGCTGGTTTTAGCCCTTGCTACAGTTGCCATGGCCGATAACGGCCCTCATGGAGGCTTTACGGCCACCACAGATGCGTGTGCCGGCTGTCACCGTGCCCACTCTGCCAAGGTCGGTAGTAATTCACTGCTGATCATGGATCCCGAAGCTCTTTGCCTTACCTGCCACAACGGCAGTGGCGCTGCCACGAATGTTGTGGACGGTGTATACATGGCGGCTGGTTCTCCCTACGGCAGCGTTGAAGGAACTGACGGTGCATCCTTGTTTGGAGGTGGTTTCACCAATGCGCTCATGGCTACAGCCTGGAATGGCTCACATACATTTAAGGCTGGTTCTGATGCTACCTCAAAGGCCACTACTTCTACACATGGAGTGGGTGCTGCTGGTACAGTTTGGGGTTCTGGCGCTAATAACAGCACTAATGCGGGGATGGTTCTTGAGTGCACCACCTGTCACGACCCGCACGGTAAAGCCGGCTTTACCAATGCCACCACGCAGACCACAGGTTGTAATGTGACTCTTGCCGCTTCCACACCGCTTACAGAGTCCTGTACGGTTAAGGTTTCCTCCTACCGTTTACTACGCTGGCAGCCCCAGGGTTCTGGCGGCTTCACGGCACCTGCCACTTCGGTTAATTGGAGCGGCGGTAACTTCCCTGTGAGCGGCTTGACCGCAGGTTGGACGGTTCCTGATAACTACGCTGCCAATGGCAGTGAATGGTACACGATTGGGGCTCAAACGTTAACTTGTGGCACTGCCCCCAATACCTATGCCTGCGGTCCCTTTGCCGCTGGTGACTATAACAACGGTAATGCCAACAACACCTATCAGCCGTTGAACGCTGCCCCTGCTACGCAGACCTACATCCCGGCGGCTGTCAATACGGCATACTTCTGTGCTCAGTGCCATGACCGCTATTTCAACAATAGCCGTCTGCGCAACAACACAGATGAAAGCGCCTATTGCACTCGCATTGGCGATGTTGGTTACGTGCCTCCTGTCGACATTAATTCCGTAAGCGCCGTGGATGCGACGGGTTGTTTGCCGTATTACTATACCGGCACAACTGCTCCGACCCCACGCTGGCTATGGGCTGATGTTCGCTCCAGCGGCGACACCACCTATATGTTCCGCCACGCCTCCGGTGATATCCGCCTCTCCATGGATGGCACGAGTACCGCTGGCGGCGGTACTTCAGTCAGCCGTTCTTGTGTGGCTTGCCACGTCTCCCACGGCACGACTGCCGCAATGACCGCACTTGCTGGTACCGCTGATACCCCGGCTGTAACTCCGCCCGATGGTGCTTCCTTGGCGGGTGGTAGTACCCTCCTCCGCATGGACAACCGCTCACTCTGTCTGCGCTGTCATGCCAGCACGGTAAACTTTACGGTTACCCCGTAAGTTTGAAATGAATTTTCTGATGGGGAGGGCTTGCCCAGCCCTCCTCAAAAGCTAAACAGGCCGTGAAGACTCTCATTTTCAATTTTGAATGAACTCGCAGATCTCCTGTTCATGGGTCCTAAACAGAATGATGCGAAGCTTTACGGTCCAACAAGACAACAAGAATATGGAGCGAGTCACCATTGTCCACTTCACAGCAACCTCCTCCATATTCTTGTTTGAAAACTTGAACGTATTTAGGATTTTTTCAAAGCAATTATTTTATATCCTTATTTTTATAATACCGCCATTGGCATATCTTTTTGAGTGAAATAAACCATGAAAAATGTCCGCTCCATGTCCAACAAAAATACTCACCACAGAAAGTTCCTGCCTGCCTTGCTGGCAAAAATCAAAGCCATTCCACAAGCATTCCTGTTGATCGTGCTTGGCTTTAGTTTGCTGTTCAGCAGTCAGGTGGTAAACGCAGCTAGTGGTGAGACTGGTTTCGCATGGAATTTAATCCGCAAGGATAGTGGACAGATCGCATGTATCATCAATATCACACATGAAGGCGAACCGACTTCTGATGAGATCAAACAAACCTGTGGGGATGATTTGTTTACAGGCTGGCAGAACGGTGAATACAATCTTTCCAAAATAATTCCAACGGCAACGCCCACAGCTATAACCCATTCCTGGCTGGAAACTCCAGATACCGCTTCGGGCTTGCAGATGAATCGTCAACTGACATATCTGGCCGGCAAATTGATCGCCGCTGGTTATGTGGATGTAAGCGCCTGTAATGGAAGCGCCCTGCTTCCCAATGGTTATGCCAATCCCTGTGGTATGACTGCGGCGCGGCCTTTTGTATTCATCTGGCAGAACCGTTTTGATGAAATCATCTTAAATGCCGCGGTAACGGAAAATATTCCCGCGTACATGTTTAAGAATCTCCTGATTCAGGAAAGCCAGATGTGGCCGCAGGCATCCAGACATGTTCCGCCTGAATATGGCATCGGCCAGTTGACCGAAAACGGAACAGACACACTCCTGATGTGGAATACCCCCTTCTTCAAAAAAATGTGCAAGGATGTTTTGGATGTCGAAAATTGTAAAAAAGATTATCTCAGCATCTCTGCATCTGAACGGGCGTTTTTACGCGGTTCCACTTTGATCCAAGTGCGCGCCGACTGCGCCAATTGTTCCAACAGGATCGATCTTGATAGTACTGAAAAAAGCATCCCTGTTTTTGCGGCGGCGCTCAAGGCAAATTTCCATCAGATCGACCAGATCGCAAAAAACCTGACCGGCAAAGCCGCAGTCAGCCAGATGGAGTGGCAGGAAGTTTGGAAACTTTCAACGGCCAACTATCACGCCGGGCCCGGTTGTACCAGCAGCGCCATGCGCGCCACTCTGAAGGATAAAAAGCCGCTGCGTTGGAAATATATCTCAAAGAATTTCCAGGCAGGCTGTGAAAGCGCTGTTGATTATGTCGAACATATCATCACCACTGAAGACAACCCTGATCTTCCATCCGCAAGCGAGATCGAATCAGCGCGCCGCGTGATCTACGGACTGCCTGCTCTGACTCCCACAGCGGCCGCCACTGCGATTGGAACCGCATCAACCACCCCGACGTCTGATCCGGCTTCGACGGCGACCGCCACCCCGGGCACATCCGACCTGAGCGTCTCCCAACAGTTGGAATCTGCTCATGTTCAGAATCAGCTTGTGCTTAAGATCGATCCGCAAAATCGTGCCGAGGCTGTTCAAGTCATCAAGGACCTTGGCATTAATTTAACGACTGACAGCACTTCCATCGAATCGCTTGACAGCCTGGTTGTAAATGTTGAAGCGTCAAAACTTAATACGGTTCTGACGGCGTTGCAAAATAACAGCAGCCTTGAATTTGCCGACCCCAATTATTTGGTTGCGTTGGCTGGCGCACCGGATGACCCGGAATTTTCCACTCAATCCAATTTGACCTCCATTCAAGTACCTCAAGCATGGGATGCCCTGCCGATGATGTCACAGGTTTTGGTAGCTGTGATCGATAGCGGCGTGGAAGTAACCCATCCTGATCTATCCAACTCCATTTGGCAGAATCCTGCCGAAAGCGGATTGGATGCAAACGGCGCGGATAAACACACCAACAATATTGATGATGACAACAATGGTTACGTGGATGACTGGCAGGGCTGGAATATGGTGGCCGGCAATAATAATATCGGTGATGACCAGGGACATGGCACGCATTTGGCGGGCATCATTGGCGCACAGGCGAATAACGGCATTGGCATTGCGGGCATTGCCCCCAACGCGCGCATCCTGCCGATCAAAGTTTTGGATAATAACGGTTATGGCACACATGCAATGGTGGCGGAAGGAATCGTATACGCCGTTGATATGGGCGCGCGCGTTATCAACCTTGGCTTTGGCGGAACTGGTTCCAGCGATATTTTGCAGAACGCCATAGATTATGCCCTTGCCCATAACGTGATCGTTGTGGCGGCAGGCGGCAATAAGGGCGATAATACAATTTATTACCCGGCTGGATATTCAGGCGTAATCGCAGTCAGCGCGGTGGATAATAGTTTTGTGCCGGCGCCCTTCTCATCCTACGGCGATCACATCAGTATTTCTGCGCCCGGTGTTGATATCAAATCCACATTCCCCGGCGGAACTTATTCACTGGCTTCCGGTACATCCATGTCTTCCGCGCATGTTT
Source organism: Anaerolineales bacterium (assembly GCA_013140605.1). Taxonomy (GTDB): domain Bacteria; phylum Chloroflexota; class Anaerolineae; order Anaerolineales; family Villigracilaceae; genus Villigracilis. The sequence goes on along the minus strand of JABFSL010000030.1, from coordinate 20,096 downwards.
CAGGTGTTGCTGTTTTGTTGGCCGGGCAATCTCAATTTAGCGATGGGAATTTCCTGACTTCCGCCTTGTTCAACAAGGCGCTTGACCTTGGCGCGGCGGGACGCGATCCGTATTTTGGTTATGGCGTTGTTCAGGCTTTCGATGCGCTCAATTATGGCGGGCCGATCTTGCCGACTCCTGTGCCGGGCGATGATCCAGCTCCCATCCCCGGCGGCGATGTTGGCATGTTGACCGACATGGCCGGTTCCACGATCAATTCTTATGGACGGAGTTGCGGCACAGCAACGTATAATGCGGCGCTTGGCGGTACCAGTGTTCCATCTCTTCTGGTTAATAATGCGGTGTCTGCTCCCGTTCCCTTGGGATTTGAATTTTGGTATATGGGCACCCGCTATACTCAAGTTTATGTCAGTTCAAATGGATGGTTGTCTTTCAATGATTCAGGTGCAGACTCTCTGACTCTAAATGATCTTGATAATAGCGCCAATAATGCCTCCAACGTTGCTGCCCGTCCGATCCTTGCGCCATTGTGGGATAACCTGGGAGGGGCAGGGGCGGGAAGCGCCGCTTCTTATACAACGAATGGCACTGCTCCAAACCGCACTTTTACTTTTGAGTGGTGGAATTATCAGTGGAACGATGGCGCTGGAAGCCGTATCAGTATGCGGGTTGTCCTGCACGAGGGGACAGGTATTGTTGATTTTATGTATTACCCCAACAATGCGAATGCGGGCGCGACCGCATCCATCGGCATCACGGGAACCGCAAACAATAGTTTTATATCCGCGGAAAATATCAGTGCCTGCCCAACATGGAGTACGGTGACCGAGACAACGAGTTTGAATGTAAAACCGCCGTTCGACACTGTCTATACTTTTACTCCCGGTCTCATCACGCTTAATCCGCCCGGCAATTTGAATTTGACAAATGTGACCAATTCATCTGTTACCTTGAATTGGACTGACAATTCCACAGGTGAAGATGGCTTCAGCATTTATACATCCACTGATGGAATCAATTACACTTATTTTGGACAGACAGCGGCGAACACCACGATCTTTAATGCAACAGGTCTGGCAAATAGCGCCAACAATTATTGGAAGGTATACGCGGCGGCCGAAGGCAATGCCAGTACATCCGCTTCGGTGGATGCGCCAACTGCCTTGAATTTCACCAGTGTTGCGGTAACTTCCATGACCTTGAACTGGACTGACAATTCAGCCAACGATACAGGCTTTTACATTTTCCGTTCAACAGATAATATAAACTTCTCCTCGGTCACAAAGACCATTGCTCATGCCGCTTCATATCCCGCCACTGGATTAATGCCCAATACAACTTATTATTGGCGTGTACAGGCTGTGGCTGATGCAACTGCGGAGAATGTCGTCAGCGCGGCGGCAAGCGGATCGCAAATTACCCAGCCGAATACACTTCCATCCGCTGCCATCAGTACACCTGCAACTAATTTATCTTTTGTGCAGGGAACGGCCATCACATTTGCCGGCACAGGCACAGATACGGAAGATGGTGATATTACCGCCGGCCTGCAATGGACTTCCAGTATTGACGGCATCATTGGGAGCGGCGCAACTTTTTCGAAGAGTGATCTGAGCCTGGGCGTTCATACCGTTACTGCCACAGCCAGGGATTCCTTTAATGGAACTGCCTCAATCACAATAACAGTCACAATAACAGATGCCAGTGGAAATACGCCGGCGCTTATTACAATAGATACCCCTGCCAATAATTCAACCTATGTACAGGGAACGCTCGTCAGTTTTGGCGGCACAGCTACTGACACCCTGGATGGAGATATCAGCGCCAATATTCAGTGGAGTTCCAATGTAGATGGCGCCCTCGGTTCTGGCGCTGGTATTTCGACCAGCACGCTCAGCCTGGGTACTCATCGAATCACAGCTAGCGTCATTGACTCTGGCGGGTTGGATAGCTCATTTACCATCCGCGTTACGGTTACAGATGCCGCAGGTAACACACCGCCCATTGTTACCATTATTTCCCCGATCAACGGCACCACTTTTGCGCAGGGAGCAAATATCCTCTTTACCGGTCAGGCTCTTATCCCTGTAAATGGCGATATTAGCGACACCATTCAATGGAATTCCAGCCGCGACGGACTCATCGAAAGCGGCTCCAGCTTTGGCAGAAGAAATCTAACCGTTGGAACACACACCATCACCGCCAGCGCAACCGATGCATCCAGCCGTACCGGTGTGGATACGATCACGATCACGGTCACTGCTGCAAATGCGGATCCGCACGGTGGGTTTAATGCAATTACCGATAAATGCTCTGCCTGTCATCGCGATCACAGTGCGGCGCGGGGACCCAATTTGGGGCTATCCTCATTGACTGGAAACGCGTATTGTTTAAGTTGCCACGAGAATGGCAATGTGACTGTATCCACGCATTCAAATAAAGACTGGGCAGGACTGCGTGTTGAGGCCTCCTTTGAGTTATTATGCACACAATGTCATGACCCGCATGGAAGTAATAATTTATTCTCCATTCGTTCGGATGTGCGTGTTACAACCAATACGGATCCAATTGTTACAACCGGTCCAATTAATTTCACGGCCACAACGGGTTTGAATTCCTACGATGATGGCGTCAGCGCAACAGCCAATCGCTTATGTGTCTCCTGCCATGTCGATCCTGCCAACCCCGGCGGACCCATGTTGAATCATGCGGGCGGCGCCAATCATAATGGTGGCATGGATTACAGCGGATTGGATTGCGTAAGTTGTCATCAACACAGCGCCGATTCATCCGCCGCTACAAGTGACGGTTTCATGGCAAGCTGCCGTGCCTGCCATTCGACACCTCAGGATCTTGGGCAGGGCACACCCCGTCGCCAGATCGTTGGTGCGGCTGGAGATTTCATGCGCGCTTCTCATCATGTCAGCGGCAATGATTCCGTTACCGACGGCGATTGCCAGACCTGCCATGAGATGACCCAGCATACGGCAGGCAAGGTACGCCTGTTCAATGTGGATACTCCGTCCACCGTCTACACTCTTGATTATGTTGCAAACGCAGTTGATGACCCGTCAGATTATGAGAACTTCTGTGTTTCCTGTCATGATGGTGACGGCCGCGCGGGAAACCAGACTCCGTTCAGTGATGAAAAACTTGTACCATCTCTCGATGAAACATTATGGTCGTCTGCCATGCATAATTCAGTAGTTAGCACTTTCCGCGGCTCCTGTTTGGACTGTCATGACAGCGGTCATGGATCGAATAAAGTAAAACTGCTCTCGCCATGGAATTTTGTCAATGACGCCAATCCCATTGACCCGATGCGGCAGGAGGAAAGATTCTGCTATTATTGCCACACAACTGGCGGCGCAGGCACGAACGTTCAAACAGCTTTCAGCAGCTACACCAACACGGGCACCCGTTTCTTCGGGCATAACGTTGACCAGACCAACGGTCCGCATGTTGCCGATGAAGTGTTTGGCTCACAGTTTGGCGGCGCGAATCGCCATACTGAATGCGGAGATTGTCACGGCCCGCATGAAGATTCCGCTGGCATCAATACAGCCCCCGCCACCAAACTTCAGAATACCGGTGCACTCGGCGTGGAGCCTGTATTCAACGGCATCGGCGCGCCCACCAGATTTAATTTCATAAGCCAGCCTGAAAATGAATATCAGGTTTGCCTAAAATGCCATTCCAGTTACACCACTTTGCCATCCTACCTGCCTGAAGGCTGGGGCTGTGTAACGGACGGCTGTACAAGAACCTTCGTGGCCGATGGCTTGCGGAAACTTACCAGCATAAATCCAGATCAAATTAAAGACCCGCGTGATCTTGCGGCCGCCTTCAACCCTGCCAATGCAAGTTTCCATCCGCTTATGACAACGGGCAAAAATACCACCATGCCCGCTGGAGGCTTTGTGGCTGGTTGGGATGTTAACAGCCGCGTTTATTGTACAGATTGCCATACCAACGCCACGCCCGCCATAGGCGCGGATGGCCCGCATGGTTCGCCGCTTTTACACATTCTTGACGGTTCCGCAGTTGGCGATGCGAACTATTCAACGGTCAACGCGGGCGGCAATGATCCAACGGTTCCAAATACTGAGATCTGTTTCAAATGTCATGATTACGCCACTTATGTGACCAGTAATTCCACAGCCAATACGCGCTTCCAGGATGGAAACAACCTGCATAGCGAACATATGTCAGGCGGATTCACAACAACAACCTGCTATACCTGTCATAATTCGCATGGCAGCGAGCAGGCCCACTTGATAAATTTTGACGCCAGCGTTGTCACATTTACCGGCGGTCTAAACAGCCAGACGGCTTTTACCCCATCTGCTGCTGGTGGAACTTGTGCCCTTGCCTGTCACGGAACGGATCATAATGAGACATATCCCTAATTGTAGGAATTGACGCGATGAGAAAGCACCGTCTTAAACCATTCTCGCTCCTGCTTGACCTGTTGATTGATTCTGCTCTCGTTGGCATGGGGCTGCTGTTTTATTACCACTTCGAAATCCGCCCATTGGGGCCGTTCGATCTAAGCTACGCCCTGACAGGTTTGTTTGGAAGCAGGCATACCGCAGTCCTGGTGATATCCCTTGTGCCAATTTTGATCGGCGGATTAAACTTTTTGCAGACAATTATCCGTGTATTCAAGGGCCTGGTCCCCTTGAAGCGGACTCAAAACGAAGGATAAGGATTTTGGTTTCAACTCCAGAAAAGGGAAATTATGAAGCGCTTTATTGATTTTTGGAAACAGGACATTATCAATAAATTCATTGTGATCGTCAGCCTGTTATTGGTCGGCGGCGTTTTTGCTTTTTTTTTCATGCTGACGAATATGCCTGATGGCAAATCATTACGTGATGCGGTCTCTGAGATACTGCCAAAATTATCAGCTTCTGAAACTGAATTACCGCCTGCTAATACTCCCGAATGGACGGCGACTCCTTTGGCCTTCAATATTCCGCCGACAGCCATGCCTGCCAGCCCTACGAATAATCTGCCAACCCTGATACCTGTCCCTGTTTTGGAAACAGCAACCCCCACGTTGGGTTTGATCGCATTAACTCCCACAGAAGGGTTGTTCACAGCCTCTCCCACATTAGGGATAACATCCATAGTCTCGATCAATAAGGATTGCATTCCTAATCATCCTCCACAAACTGGCAGGGTGGTGGAGGTGATTGATGGCAGCACCATAAGAGTCCTCATGGATGGTCTTGTTTATGTTGTCCGTTATATTGGCGTGGCGGCTCCCGAAGACAAATTTAAGGGTGAAACGGCCAGACAGATCAATTCGGTGTTCGTTTATGGGAAGGATGTAAATTTAATAGCGGATGTTTCCGATAAGGATAATAGCGGCCGACTATTGCGTTATGTCCTGGTTGGCGACACTTTCGTCAATCTTGAATTGATCACCCAGGGACTCGGAACTGCGCTGGATGTTCCGCCTGATTCAGCCTGCACCCAAACATTCAGACAGGCTGGGCAGTCTGCGGGTAGTGTGACTCCGCCTGCTGCGCCATGACTTGAAATTCTCAAATTAAAATCCATCCCAAATATTCCCCCGCTTAAAGATAAAGTGGGGGAATATTTTATATTCCGAGCAAAGGAAGAAATGGGGTAAATCCCCCACGCAAAATAATGAAAATCGGGAACGTGAATGGGGCGGCGATGGAAAATAAATAAAAAGATTGGGTGACTGCCGAATTTACTTCCTTTTGGGAAACATATAAACTACGAACAAAGCCATGGAAGTAAAAGTTACATTAGACCTCTTGCATAAGTAGGTGTAATGTAGCCACAGAGCACGCAGAGTCTTTTGAGAAAACCTTTAAAACTCTGTTTTTTTCTCAGTGACCTCCCCTGGCACTGCCCGCCACATCGGCTTCGCTTCGCGACGCGACGCGAAGGGCAAGTGTGTGGCAAAAGACTTTTGCAAGAGGTCAATTGCATTTATATTTCTTTTTACGGAGTATATAAAATGATTTCCCGTACTATGCGTTTTTTCATTTCATTGATATTAACACTGCTGATCGCGGGCGCTGCATTGATTGTGGCGAAGGCGCAAACGGATATTCCAAATCCTCCATTAGCCACAACCACGGCTAATAATTGCAACACCTGCCATTCTGATGTATATGAGATATGGCACCAAAGCGGGCACGGAGATATTCGCGCCAGGGACGCTCTGGAGCAGCAGGGAAATTGTTTGGCATGTCATAAGGAAATCCCTGATGGCAGCGTCATGTTGCCGAAGCCAGTCGAGTCCAACTCGGAATTCAATGACTTCTGGACGGAGCAGGGCAAACCAAATAATTGTTTACAGTGCCATGTCACCGGTTATAACCCTGCTGATGAAACCTGGAAAGCTGAAGGAATTACCTGTGAGGCCTGCCATAATCCCATTCCATCAGACCACCCGAATAAGAGTATGCCGGTTGATAAAAGCACAGATCTATGCAGCACCTGTCACACCAATGATCGCTTTGGATGGGAAACCTGGAAGACGAGCGTTCACTATCAAAACAATATGACTTGTTCGAATTGTCATAACCCGCACTCGACTTCCATCAAGCTGGCCAGCCAATCTGATGCGGATATCTCCTCCTTGTGCGAGAATTGCCATAAAGAGATCGCGCAGAATGCAGTTCATTCAAACCATGCCAAAGCTGGCGCAACCTGTGTCAAGTGTCACATCGGTTCTTCAAAAGGAACAGATGATTTCCATAAAGTTCCAGACCATGACTTCAAACCAAAGTTGGAGGCATGTAATGACTGCCACGCTGATCAGATGCACAGCGCCGGTACGCCAATATCCATTCCCGGATCGCAAAATATTCCCATTGCCGGTGTCGAAGTTCCAACGAATTCAGAACCTGCGGTAACCGTTACGCCCGGCCGGGTAAATCCATTTGGGTTTGCTGGGCTGGCCGCTCTTTTTGGGTTGATCGGTGGTGTGGTTTGGAGTAAATCTGGAAAGCGCCGCCTTCCGTAAAAATCATCCTAAACCTTTCAAACTTTCACATCTTGAGTTTAGAGTTGATTTTTGAACCACTTTGCAGCTGTCTTTTTTTGCCACGAATTCACGCGGATTTTCACAGATCTTTTTGTAAATCCTTTCGTGAACACTAAACTCAAGTCACATCATTATTTCGGGAAATAAAATAATTTATTGTCAACAACGCAATACCGCCCAATACACCCGTCAAGTGGTATGGCAGGTAATTCATCACATCCACTGGTTGATGTACGAAAGCCTTCAAATAAAAATACGGCACCCACACCAGAACCCCGATAAAAATCGATCCATGCCCAAGGGTTTGCAAAAGACTCTTTTTTACAATCGGTACACTCATCTCTTTGCGCGCCCATGAACGCAGGCGCGACCCGCCGACAACACCCATAAGATGAACAGGCAAAAACAAAAACAACGAAGGCTTTCCTCCCGCAATTCGCAACACAATAAATGGCAGCCAGGTCAACACACCCAGCCAGACCAACACGGTTCCCAAACGATAACGCGCCAAAACCATATCCGTAATTTTTTCTTCAGTTACCATGTTCGAAAAACCTCCGTACCTGCCCCAATCGTTTTTTCGATCACATCATCCGTGTGCATCGTTGAAATGAATCCCGCTTCAAATTGCGACGGCGCGAGATACACGCCGTTCTCCAGCATCTTTTGGAAAAATTTCCCAAAGCGAATTTTATTCGCCACTTTGACCGTGTTCCAATCTGTGGGTTTGGTTTCGCTAAAGAAGGTTGTGAACATCGTGCCGACCCGCGTTTGCTGGATGGGAACCCCAGCGTGTTGCGCTGCGGATAAAACTCCCGCTTCCAACTTAGCCGCAGCCTGCTCCAGTTTTCTCCAGCATTCCTCTTCCCGAATCAGACTCAGCGCCGCGATACCCGCGCTCATCGCCAGCGGATTCCCCGACAAGGTCCCAGCCTGATACATCGGGCCAAGAGGCGCAACCATTTGCATAATTTCCTTCTTGCCGCCATACGCGCCGACAGGAAGTCCACCGCCGATGACTTTGCCCAGCGTTGTTAGGTCTGGTTTGATATTGTATAGTGTTTGCGCCCCGCCGCGATGGACTCGGAAACCTGTCATTACTTCATCGAAGATCAACACTGCGCCGTACTCGGTTGTCAACTTGCGCAAACCTTCAAGGAATCCAGTCTGGGGCGGAACGACTCCCATATTTCCCGCCACAGGTTCCACGATGATGCCCGCAATCTGGCCTGGATATTTTTTGAACAACGCCTCCACTGAATCAAGATCATTGAAATTCGCAACCAATGTATCCGCGGCGACCGTAGCAGGCACACCAGGTGAATCAGGCAGGCCCAATGTCGCCACGCCTGAGCCTGCTTGCACGAGCAGCATGTCCGCGTGGCCGTGATAACAGCCGTCGAATTTGATGATCTTGTCTCGCTTGGTGTATGCGCGAGCCAGCCGCAAAGCGGACATGGTCGCCTCTGTCCCTGAGTTGACAAAGCGAATCATTTCGATGTTGGGTAAAAAGTCCATGATGCTTTTGGCAAGATCGATCTCCAGCGGACTTGGCGCGCCATAGGATGTGCCTTTCGTCGCCGCCTGTTGAATAGCTTCAATAACTGTCGGATGGGCATGTCCTGTAATGAGCGATCCCCACGACAAAACATAATCTATAAAACGATTGCCATCCACATCGAAAAGATATGCTCCCTCACCGCGTTCGATGAAGAGCGGTTGTCCGCCCACAGCACGGAAGGCGCGCACAGGTGAGTTGACACCACCGGGAAATAGTTTTTGTGCTTCTTGAAAGAAAGCAATGGATTTGTTGATGTTCATAGATGCTCCGTTTGGGTTATACTTTCGTTATGTCCGAAGAAAAAGAAAATTATCGTCTTTATATTGAAAACGCAGAAGAAATGCTTGATGTCGCGCAAGTAAATTTCGACAAAGGTTTCTACCGTTCGGCTTGCAATCGCGCCTATTATGGTATTTTTTACGCCGCCAGCGCTCTGCTGTATTCCAAAGGCAAGTCTTATGGTAAGCATAGCGCGGTGATTGCGTCGTTTCGTCAATACTTTATCAAGACAGGTGAGTTTGACGCAAAGTGGAGCGATGTGTATAAAATGGTTATGGATAATCGCCAAGTTGCTGATTATGAGTTGAGCGACGAATTGGAAAAAGAAGACGCGCTCAATGCAGTTGAACAGGCTAAAGCATTTGTTCAGGAAGTAAGACAATGGCTGCAAAAACGAAATTTGTTGTAAAACTTTTGCCGAACGAAAAGAAGGCGGTACGCGAGTTTTTAGCGGCGATGAACCTTGCCTATGGCGGGGTAATTCAGTCTGCTTCTTTGTTTGGCTCAAAGGCGCGCGGTGACTGGACGCAAGATTCGGATATTGATATTGTGTTGGTCGTGGCTGGTGACGACCACCAGATTCGTCGCGAGATGATTCACCTGCTTTCAGAGATCGAACTAAACTATGATGTTTTGCTTGACGTGCGTGTCATCAGCGCGGAACGCTGGCAGTATTATGCTGATATCAAAGCGGGGTTATATCAAAACATCACCAGGGATGCAGTTCCCATCAGAATGTACAAAAAAAGGATAAACTCCTTAAGCAGAGCGGGATAATTCCCGCTCTAATTTTTCTATCGCTACTTCCCCTGAATGAATACAATCGGGGATTCCGATTCCGCGATAGCCGTTGCCAGCCAGTGCAAGCCCTGGATGTTTTTCGAGCGCGGCGTCTATTTGCTTTAATTTTTCGGGATGACCGAGGTTGTATTGTGGCATGGCTTTGTCCCACATGAAGACGCGTGAAAGAATTGGTTCAGCAGTGATTCCCAAAGTTAGATTCAATTCCTCTTTGGCGAGTTCAAGCAGATCATTTTCATTCCACGGAATATCCTGACCCGCCCTGCCCACGAACACACGGATCAACGCATACCCATCGGGTGCGCGGTGCGGGAATTTGGTGGATGTCCATGTGCAGGCTAGGGCTTTACGTCCCTCACGGCGCGGGATGACGTAGCCATATCCATCGAGCGGACGAGGCATGTCGGGTTGGCGATACGCGAGGGAGACGGTGGCTGTCGAAGCGTAGGGAATGCTTTTTAAAACAGAAGCAAGCGCGGGGTCGAAAGAGGCGAGCAGTGCCCCGCTGATAAACGCAGGTGTAGCCAGGATGACAGAATCAGACTCGAGGCGTGAACCATTTTCCAATTCCACAAGATAACGGGAATTGATATTTGATATTTGGGAAACAGTTGTGTTGAGACGCAGATCAACTTTTGACTTTAGACTTTCGACCAGTTTTTCTACAATTTCGGCGAGACCTGTTGTGGGCGTGAGAAACGCGGAGCGCGAGCCTTGAAGCGCTTTGCCATTGGTTTGCTTTCTCAATGTGAGAGCGCCGCGCGCAAGGCTGCCATATTTAATTTCAAGGTCGCGCAAATACGGGAACGTGGACGCAAGCGAAAGTTGATCGCCATCGCCCGCATAGATGCCCGACATAAGCGGCTCGATGAGATTCTCGTACGCTTCACGTCCCAGCCGACGGCTGACAAATGCGCCGAGAGATTCGTCGCCATTGAGATTTTTTGCGGGCTGGAGAAAATCAAATCCCATGCGCGCCTTGCCAGCCCATGAGATAAGATGCGAGCGCAGAATGGATGGGATGTCGGAAGGGATCATCATCGCAAGCCCTTCAGGCAATGGAAGAAGGCGATTGCGATTTAAGACATAAGTGCTTTTACGATTCGGATTTGTGCCATGTAATCTTTCGCCAAGTCCGAGTTCCTTGCAAAGCGCAACTCCCCAAGGTTTGCTTGCGAGAAAAGTATCGGGACCGCCTTCGATGATGAATTGTCCATCGCCCCGCGAGGTCGGCGGGACTTCGTCAAAGGTGACACGGTCTGTTGAAATTTTTCCGCCCCATTGATTCGATGATTCGATCAAAGTGATCTGCGCGTCAGGAATATTTTTTGCGGCATGGTATGCGGCTGATAATCCCGCGATGCCGCCGCCGATGATGATTAATTTCATAACCTATTTGATTCCGTATTCGTGAACTATATCCACAACTGCTTTCACGTTGTCAACGGGTGTGTTTTGCAAAATGCCGTGTCCGAGATTAAAGATATGACCAGGCTTGCCGTTGGCGCGATCCAAAATATCGTGAACGCGTTTCTTGATCTCAGGCAAAGGCGCGAAGAGAATTGTCGGGTCGAGATTTCCTTGTACAGCGACATCGTCGCCAAGCAGTTTCCAGCCGTCATCAAGCGGGATGCGCCAATCGAGTCCGATCACATCGCCGCCTGCGCGTTTCATCAACGGGAGCAGGGTTGTGGTATTTGTGCCGAAATGAATGACAGGCACATTCTCTTTTTTGGCGTCCTGCAAAATCTTCTGTGAATACGGCAAAACGAATTCTTCATAGTCCTGCGGGTTGAGCGCGCCGACCCACGAATCGAAGACTTGCACAGTTTGCGCTCCCGCGCGGATCTGCGCCACAAGATAATCACTCAGCACAACGGAGAGCTTTTCCATCAGCGCATGCCAGACTTCAGGTGCGGAATACATCATGGCTTTGGTTTTGAGAAACTCGCGTGATGATCCGCCTTCGATAATGTAGGAAGCGACAGTGAACGGCGCGCCGCAAAAGCCGATCAGCGGGACATCTGTCAATTCACCGCGCAGGATTCGGATCGCGTCCATCACATATCCCAAATCGGATTCGGGATTTACAGGTCGCAGATTCATCACATCCTCCATCGTGCGGACGGGGTTCTGCAAAACGGGGCCTTCGCCTTTCGCAAATTCCAATCCCACACCGAGTGGAATGGCTGGCAGAAGAATATCTGCGAAAAGAATCGCCGCATCCACGCCAAGTGCGCGCACGGGTTGAAGTGTCACTTCGGCGGCGATCTCTGGATGATGACAAATTTCGATCAGCGAATATTTCTCGCGGATGGCGCGGTACTCTGGCATATACCGTCCCGCCTGACGCATGAACCAAACAGGAGTGGAGTCAGTGGGGAGACGGTGGCAGGCTTGTAAAAAAGATGACTGGAGAGTAGAGACTGGATGATTAGGCACTTTACTATTCTCCATTCTCTATTCTCTACTCACTAGCACACACGCAGGATCGCTTTCCAAATAATCGCCAGTGAGTCCATACGCACGTCCGCGTTGACCGCCGCACACGTCGCGGTATTCACAGGTGCCGCACACGCCTTTGTATTTATCGGGATTGCGCAGGTTTTTGAAAATTTGCGAATTGCGATAAACATCTACGATGTCATTCTCGCGTACCATGCCAGCAGTGACGGGCAAAAATCCGCTCGGCTGAATTTCGCCGATATGTGAGATGAATAAAAATCCATTGCCATCATTCACGCCTTTGGTCGGGCGGTTTAATCCATCGGTATATTGAAATCCTGCACTTTGGAAGGTAACAGGTTTGCCATCATTTTGCGCGCGCTTGCGTTCAATTGCCACACGGCGATACATCGGTGCGGCTGTGCTCTTGATATCGAACGGCGCACTCTGCGATAGATCGTACAACCAATTAAAAACTTTCTCGTGTTGTTGAGCAGAGATCATTTGCTCTGCCATCGCCCGCCCCGTGGGCACAAGGAAAAACACAGACCATTGCACCGCGCCAACTTCCTGAATGAACGGAACCATCTCGTGCAGAATGTCCACGTTATGTTTTGCAACGGTCGTGTTGACTTGTACGCTTAACCCAACATCATGCGCGCGATGGAGCGTGTCCATTGTCCGCTGCCATGAACCTTTGACCTGACGAAAATCATCGTGGATTTCAGGGCGCGGCGCATCCAGCGATAATGCCACACGCAGAATTCCCGCCTCACGCGCTTTTTCGAGTCTCTCTTTTGTCGGCAAAGCCGTCGCTGTTGGTGTGAGCGAACAGCGCAATCCGCGCTCGGCGGCGTATTGGATCAACTCGAAAAGATCGGGGCGCATCATCGGGTCGCCGCCTGTGAAGATCAAAATGGGGTGATTGTCAAACGCCGCAAGTCTTTCAATCAACGCTTTGGCTTCGTCTGTTGAAAGTTCACGTGGATCGCGCTGGTGCAATGCATCCGCGCGGCAATGGACACAGGCATATGCACAGGCGCGTGTCACTTCCCATGCAATCGTAAAAGGTGCCATGTCAAAGTCCGCATGAATCATGCGTGCATTATTTGCGCTTCGTTCCGCTGCGGCGCGGGGGGCGAGGTTTTCTAATGTCATGTTTGTTTTCCTTTTGTCCACTAATCCGCGCGAATTTTCACTATTTTTTTCGCGCGGATTAGCGTAGATTAGCGGATTATTTCAACCACTTCGCCGCATCCACGGCATGATAGGTGATAATCAAATCAGCGCCTGCGCGTTTGATGGCGGTCAATGTTTCCAAAGTAACTTTTTCTTCATCCACCCAGCCATTCGCGGCGGCGGCTTTGATCATCGAATACTCGCCGCTGACGTTGTACGCTGCCATCGGCATTTCTGGGAAAGCATCCTTCACCACGCGGATCACATCCAGATACGCCAGCGCGGGCTTCACCATCAACATATCCGCGCCTTCCTCCACATCCAGCGCGGCTTCACGCAATGCTTCGCGCACATTGGCAGGGTCCATCTGATGAGATTTTCTGTCGCCAAATTTTGGCGCGCCTTCCGCCGCATCACGGAACGGTCCGTAAAACGATGATGCATATTTCACCGCGTAACTTAAAATCGGAAGATTCTCATATCCCGCAAAATCCAACCCATCGCGGATCGCAGAAACCATTCCATCCATCATGCCGCTTGGCGCGACAATGTCCGCGCCGCACTCGGCGTGCGAGATCGCCACCTTCGCCAACACATCCAGCGTTGGGTCGTTCAACACATATCCTTCGGGCAAGCCCGTATGATAATGTTCGCTCGTGTTCAAAATCCCGCAATGCCCATGATCGGTATATTCGCACAAACACACATCCGTCACCACCACCATCTCAGGGATTTCCTTTTTGATTGCGCGGATTGCCTGTTGGACAATTCCATCTTCTGAAAAGTTTTCAAGCCCGATCGGATCCTTCTCTTTGGGGATTCCAAATAGGATGACGGCGTTCACACCCGACCTTGCGGCTGATTCTGCTTCTTGAACACTTTCCGCCACTGACAGTTGATACACGCCCGGCATCGAGCGGATCTCGCTGCGCCCAGTCCCATGCCGCACGAACAGCGGATAAATAAAATCGCGCGCGTTGAGTTCTGTCTCACGTACCATCGCGCGGAGGGCGGCGGTTGTGCGGAGTCTGCGCGGACGAACTGATTTGTGACGTCGTGCCCGTAGGGTATTTACGATTAATGATTGCCGATTTTCAAGTTCGAGCAGTGTCATAGTTTCTCCAAATTATTTATAGTTTGAATCAAACCTTCAGTCGTATATTCTTTTGCAACGACAATATTTGACAATCCTTCTTTCCGCGCGGCTTGCTCTGTAATGGGGCCAATGCAAGCAAGCAATGGATTGTTCGGCAGGCTCAATGGGTCAAGTTTATTTTGACGGACAAGTGCAACAAAGTTTTGAACTGTCGAGGCGCTGGTGAAGGTAATTACATCCACGCCAGATTTCAAGGCGTTGAGTCCATCCATGTCAACTTCTGCGGGGAGAGTCTGATAGACCACGATCTCATGCGCAATTCCGCCCGCTTTGACAATTGCCTCGGGCAATACTTTGCGCGCGATCTCTGCACGCGGAAGCAAGACCCATTTGTTATTCAAACCACCCAGCCCAGGCAGGATTGCTTCGGCAACATATTCTGCGGGGATAAAATCAGGTTCGATATTGTGCTTGCGTAAAGCGTCTGCTGTTTTTGGTCCGATGGCGGCAATGCAAGGTAGGGGCGACTCTTGTGGTCGCCCTTTTTCAAAAAACACATCCACCGCATTGACCGATGTAAATACAACCCAGTCGTATTTCGCTAAATTTTTCAATGCAAGATCAAGTTCAGCATTACATTCTGTTGGCCGTATTTCGATCACAGGAAAATAAATCGGCTCATAGCCAGCGGACTGCAAGGCTTCGCCAAAGGATTCGGCTTGAGCGCGGGGGCGGGTGATGATGATTTTCATAGTGACCAGTATCCAGTTATCAGTGAACAGTGATCAGTTTTAGGATTTCGCTTGCACCTTGAGCGATGGCTTTATCGGCAAGATGTTTCCCAAGTGCAAGCGCATCTGTGCCTTGACCTATAACTTTGACGGCTCTCTTTCCATCTTCTGAAATCACCAAGCCTGTAAGACTGATCACTGATGACTGATCACTGATAACTGCGTAAGCCGCTACTGGAACCGCGCACCCGCCGCCGAGACCGCTCAGGAAGGCTCGTTCGGCAGTGACACATTTTCGCGTGGATTCATCTTCCAGTTTGGCGAGCAGGCTGAGGGTAGTCTGATCGTCTGCGCGGCATTGGATGGCAAGCGCGCCTTGTCCGGGAGCGGGCAGCATTACATCCAATGACAGCCATTCTGTCACATGTTGATCCAATCCCAAACGAGTCAATCCCGCGCCCGCGAGGATGATCGCGTCGTATTGACCGTCCAACGCTTTTCGCAAACGCGTATCCACATTGCCGCGCAAGGATTCGGTTTTAATGTCTGGGCGGAGGGAAAGGATCTGGGAAGCGCGGCGCAGGCTTGAGGTCCCAACTGAAGCGCCTTCAGGGAGTGTGGCGATGGTATATCCATTGGCAGAGATCAAAGCGTCTCGTACTTCGGCTCGCGCAGGGATACATCCGACAGTTAATCCCGCGGGATTTTCAACTGGCAAATCCTTGAGCGAGTGAACCGCGCAATGGACTGACCCACTCAACAATTCAGATTCGAGTTCCTGCGTGAAGAGTCCCTTGCCGCCGATTTCGGGCAATGGCTTATCTAAAATTTTGTCACCCTGCGTGGTGATGACCTTTTCTTCACATTCAAGGTTTGGGTGGATTTTTTGTAATGCGTTGATGACCCATTGGGTTTGCCAGCGGGCGAGGGCGGAGGGGCGGGTGGCGAAAGTTAGTTTCATTTTTACCTAATCAGCGGCGATGGAGATGGGGCAGGCTTGCCCCGAGAAATTGCACAAGCCTTCACTTGGCAGACCAAACAACGTGCGGGCAACGGCGGCATATTCGGGGGCATGCGGACAGGACGCTTCGGCGCGCAGTCGGTGAGTTGGTGCGTGCAATATTTTTTTGACCAGCGCCTGAGTCATGGCTTCGATGTGGGCGCGTTCGGCTTCGGTCAGGTCGGGCAGGCGGCGCATGGTTTTTTCGAGCGTCTCCAGGCGGATGGTTTCAGCTTGCTGGCGAATATTGGAGATGATCGGAATCATCTCCAATGATTTCATATACTCCGCAAACTCTGAAATTTCCTCTTCGAGAATGGATTTGACCTGCGGCACTTCCGCCATGCGTTCGGCAAGAGCGCCTTCGAGTTTTGCGTTCAGGTTATCAATGTCATAAAGTTTGACATGCGGGATATTCGCTGCGTCGGGATCAATGTCGCGCGGCACGGCGATGTCAATTAAAAATAATGGACGCTGTGCGCGTGACTGCATTGCCCGTCTGACCATTTCAGCGGAAAGGATGGTATGCGGCGCGCCCGTGGATGAGATCAAAATGTCGGCGGAAATCAACGCATCATCGAGATTTTCAAATGTGGTAATTTGCGCATCCCAGCGGTCTGCGATGATATGAGCGCGTTCCAGAGTGCGGTTGACCACCAGAATGCGATTCGCGCCGCGCTTCCGCAGAGCCTCTACAGCCAGTTCCGCCATTTCGCCCGCGCCAAGAATGACAACCTGCGCCTCGACGATGGGATGAACTACATGTTCCGCCAATGACGCGGCAAGCGACGAAACCGAGGCAGGGTTACGGCTAATGGCTGTATCGGTGCGGGCGCGTTTGCCCGCATGGATGGCAGATTGAAAAAGACGGTTGAGCACGGGACCCGCGATATTTTGTCCGCGTGAGAGTTCGAGGGCGCGGACGATCTGCCCCAAAATTTGCGGTTCGCCGATAACGAGGGAATCCAATCCTGCCGCAACTTCAAAGAGATGACGAGCCGCATCCAGATTTTTATATTGATAGGAATGAGGTCGAAACTGATTTGCGGGTACGCCGCACACATC
This sequence comes from Anaerolineales bacterium, assembly GCA_013140605.1. Taxonomy (GTDB): domain Bacteria; phylum Chloroflexota; class Anaerolineae; order Anaerolineales; family Villigracilaceae; genus Villigracilis. The sequence goes on along the minus strand of JABFSL010000030.1, from coordinate 2,906 downwards.
CGATAAAAAAGCCTCCAGTTCCGAAAAATTCGATTGACTGGAGGCGGTGTAGAGTTCAATGCGATTACAGGTGGAAATAATGATCAGTTCAGCAATGGCTGTGGAAAGATGTCCGCAGGCAAGACGGGCCAGCGCAGAACGGATCGCATCTTCATTAAGCGACAATTGCTCGCGAAGTTTGATGGGGGTGGTGGTGTGGTTAAGTCCGAGACATTGAATATGCATGATGGCCGCTTTTGAAAATGAATGTTTCTACTTTAGTTTCAAAAGACGAAATACACCATATAAGTTTATAAAGTTTTTCATTAGCAATGAATTAAGGTTTTTAAATTATTTAACCCCATGCTTATTTTTGAACTTTTGGTTTTATAGATTTATGTCATTCGTCGTGAATTATCAGATGGATGTCAACACACCTCTTTCCTAAGTTCAGCCTTTTGGATTTTTCCCATTGCATTCCTCGGCAGGTCATTTCTAAAGACAATGGATTTGGGAGATTTATAAGCCGCGAGTCGTTCGCGACAAAAGCGGATCAATTCCTCGCCGCTAACTGATTCGTCCTGATTGAGCACTACCACAGCTGTGACTTTTTCTCCCCACTCCTTATCGAGACAGCCGATCACTGCGCAGGCATTGACGGCTGGATGTTCCATCAACACGCGTTCCACTTCGGGCGGATAGATGTTGAGTCCGCCGCTGATGATCAAATCCTTGGAACGGCCGCATAATGTGATGTAGCCATCCTTTTCGCGGAATCCCAAATCACCAGTCTTGAACCAACCGTCGGCTGAGAAAGAAGCGGATGTTTTATCTGGCTGACGCCAATAGCCTTTGAAGACATTCGGTCCGCGAAGCTGTACATCCCCGATTTCTCCATCAAGAAGAATCTCTTCGGTTTCTGAATTGACAATGCGCACCTCGACCCCGGGTAAAGGCATCCCAACCGAGCCGATGCGCCGTTCTCCATGCAGGGGATTGGAGCAGTTCATTCCTGTTTCGGTCATGCCATACCGTTCAAGCAGAGTGTGACCAAAAGTTTGTTGAAAGCCAGTGAAGACTTCGTCAGGCAAACGGTCTGAGCCAGAGGTGATGAGGCGCAGATGCGAGAGATCGAAATTTTTTGCGTCAGGCACATCCAGCAAACGATTGTGAATGGTGGGCACAGCCATGAAGACCGTACAGCGCCGATCAACAAGAGTTTGCAGAGTCTTGCGCGCATCGAACTCGCGCATTAGGAGAGTTGTTGCGCCAGCATTCAGCGCGCCATGCAACGCAACAAATAATCCATGCACGTGAAAGATGGGCAGGACGTGCAGAAGAATATCATCAGGCCGCCAACCCCAGGCAGTATGAAGCGCATCAAGATTTGACTTGAGATTCCCATGCGTGATCTCGGCGCCTTTGGGTCGCCCCGTTGTGCCGCTGGTGTAAATGATGATGGCGGTGTCTGAGGGATTGGAGATTGGAGATTGGTGGTTGAGTAGTCCCGAGTGTTCTTTGAGGGACGTGTCGAAACCGCTATGTAATTGGTAATCGGTAATTAGTAATTGAAACTCATCTGGTTCGGCTGGATTGATGAAAACACACTTTTGTAGATCAGGTAATTTAGGAAGAATGGATTGGATTTTTTCCTTGGACGACTCGAGCGCGAAGAATAATTTTGCGCCTGAGTCTTCGAGAAAATATTTCAACTCATCGGGTGGATACGCAAGATTGAGCGGCAGAATGATGCATCCCAATCGAATGGCTGCAAGATGCAGCAGAATAAATTCGAGGCATTTGGAAAGTTGCAACGCAACGCGGTCAGCGGGTTGAAGTCCCAAACCTTGTAAATATCCCTCCGTATGATTGACCAACTCATCCAACTCAGCATATGTAACACGTTGAAGCGGCGGATCAATAAACTCCAGAGCGACTTTATCTGGATACTTGCGAACGTTTTCGTTAAAAGTATTTAGGAATGACATAATTTATCCTCAGACTCTGCATAAGAAATAAAAGTGCCAATAAAACCTGCCAGCGCATCCGCGCCAGAGGTTTCACCAATTGAAAGCAATTTGGAAATTTGTAATTGAATGGCAGATGAGTCTCCAGCGCTCAACGCGTTGAAAAAATTATGCCATAAAATCCCCGCCTCGCCCCTCCCCGCAGATTTTAGATACGCCGCCGAAAGGGAAGTGGTCAACGGCGCGGCGGTGTTTGTGATTTCTTTGGCAAGGACTCTGGCAACTTCAATGGGATGAATGATCCAAGTTGCAAGGATTGCACCAAGAATGAAGTCATCGCCTGCGGGGGTGAGACCTTGTCCGAGCCCGGCGAGTTTTTGAGCAGCGGTTAAGGCGGATGGAAGGTCTGCGATTGTGAGGGCGGAGATGAGAGAATTGGAGAATCGGAGATTAGGGATTTGAGACTGGGCAATTAGAAAATGTTGGTGGTTGAGCAGCCCTGAGTGATCGTCGAAGGGCGTATCGAAACCACGTTTGAGGTAATTACTAATTGGTAATGATATCAATTGATTGAGAATATCATCTCTCTTTGCGTGTAACACTTCCCAATCGGGGCATGGATTCCAAAGTTTTGCATCTGTTGTAAGCAGCGTCAAATCCCCCAGAGTCAATTGGTTGTCGGAAATAGAAATTGAAGTTTCAACATTGATGTATTCGGAAAACAAAACATCGCTTTCAATAACTAGGTTGAAAGGTCCATTGCCAATTTGTGGAGTGACGATGGACAAAACTTCTCTGCGCTCGTTGATCAAGTTGCAGGCATGGTCAAAGACATGCAAAATGCGCGGATGGCGGGAATTTGCCAGCCAATCATTTACAGCAGGAGCAAAGGAAAGAGAATTAATGGATTGCATTAGCGTATAATTCTGGATAGAGTTTATCATGTTCAGTTGCTCCGCA
>JABFSL010000096.1 GCA_013140605.1 Anaerolineales bacterium | reverse complement strand
TCCGCAATTTCCATATTGCGAACCATCGAATAGTCAGGTGTGACACCTGAAATAGTTACCGTGGAGTTTTCCCCGCCAAACGAAATCGTTCCGTTTCCCTGGATTGCAGGGGCAACTGATTCAACAAATGGCGCCGCAAATGGGTCCGAGATCGCTTTCGCATCTGCCAGAGTCAGCGGACGATCATTGTTTCCGCTGCGCCCGCTGCCAGGTCCGCCCGGAGCGCCATCCTGACTACCACTAAAAACGAATAATAGATTTGTACCGATACTGGTAATGGAACCTGTAATGGATGCCTGAGCACCATTTCCAACAGCGAGCATGGCGATCACCGCGGCAACACCGATCACAATACCAAGCACTGTCAGACCGGAGCGCATCTTATTGCCGTTCAAACTTTCAAGAGCTTCGAGAAGGGCTTGTCCAAAAGTCATTTCATTCTCCCTTCTGTTTCTTTCTCACCGGAAGATTCAAGTTCGCCATCGCGTAAACGGATCACGCGTTGAGTTTGCTCCGCGATTGCGGCATCATGGGTAACGATGATCAATGTTGTTCCGCGGTCTTTATTAAGATTAAGCAGAAGGTTCATGATCTCTTTCCCGACTTTCGAATCCAAATTTCCTGTCGGCTCATCGGCCATGATTATGGCGGGATTATTGACAAGCGCACGGGCAACCGCCACACGCTGCTGTTGTCCGCCCGAAAGTTCATAGGGACGGTGGGTCATGCGATCCTTCAAGCCCACAGCTTCCAGCGCTGCTTTTGCAAGTTCGCGGCGGCCTTCTGTAAGTCCTGAATACCGCAGGGGTAACTCCACATTTCCCAAGGCGGTTAATCGTGAAAGCAGGTTGAAACTCTGAAAGACAAATCCAACCTTGCGGTTGCGGACACTGGCCAGTTGATCGTCATTCATTTGAGCAACCGACTCGCCATCCAAAATATATTCACCAGATGTGGGCCTGTCCAAACAGCCAAGCGTATTCATCATGGTGGATTTGCCAGAGCCGGAAGGCCCCATAATGGAAACCATTTCACCGCGCCTGATATTAAACGAAACATTACGCAATGCTTCCACTAAAAACTCGCCCATCTGATAAGTTTTCGTCACGTTGCGGGCTTCGATCACGAGATCCATATTAGCCTCCAAACGGACCGCCGCCAACAGAAGGCGGATTCAAAATAATCTCATCACCTTCTTTTAGGTCACCGCCAACCAGCACACTCATCGTATCAGATGAAGAACCGAGCTGGATCTTGACCTGAACTGGCGCGCCATTCTCAAGCACATACACCACCCGTTCCGCATCCACCAAACGGACTGCGCGATTGGGAATGAGGATGACATCCTTTACTTCCTGCACAACGATATTAACAGCGGCGGTCATGCCTGGCTTCACCAGTTCATCCGCATCGGTTAATTCGATCGTTACCGTAAAATTGACAACTCCCTGTACATTATCGCCAGACTGTCCCACTTCCACGATCTCACCGTGATATTCCTTCCCCAGAATCGCATCAAAGGTGAGAGTGGAAGCCTGGCCTATGGTCAGAGTGTTGATATCCACTTCTGAAACCTGAACATCCACCAGCAAGTGCGAGAGATCGTCCACACGAAACGCAACAGCGCCAGCGGAAGCCTGATCACCAACTGCGGGTTCGGCCTGTGTGATCGTTCCATCAAACGGGGCAGCGATAAATGCCATATTCAAAGTGGATTGAGCCGCGGCCACACGCGCTTCCGCCGCTGCGACTTCAGTGGGGTCAGCGCCATCCTTCAATCGTTCGTAGTTTCGGCGCGCATCATTTAATTGCGCTTCCTTTAACGCGAGATCCTCATCGGCATCGGCAATGGTTTCCGCACTTGCGAGGCCCCTATACTCTTTTACTTTCAGAACACCGTTATCGTAATAATAATCTTTGATATCGATCTTGCCATTCAACTGAATGCGCCAGTTGTATGCTTTTTCATAAGCTGCTTCAGCCTTATCCAAAGTACGCAAAGCCTCTGCGCGTGATGTATCGGAATTGAGCAGGTCTTCCAAAGCCTTTTTGGCGCTGGAGAGATCTGCTTCTGCGAGGATAATGCTCTGGTTAAGAGAAGCCTTATCGAGACTGGCCAGTACATCGTTATGAGCGACGCGAGTCCCTACATCCGCATTGACGGCATTCACAATGCCAGTCGTCTGCCAGACGAGCACCGCACTTTGTCTGGCGCGCACGCTTCCTGTTGCCCCGACAGTTGCCACCAAATTGCCGCGTTCCGCTTTTGCTGTTTGAAATAATGATACAGGTTCACCGCGCGTGTTGAATATGACAACGGCCGCCAGCGCAATCACTGCGATCACACCAATAATGATCCAGGTTCGGCGGGAAAACTTTGTAAAAAATTGTTTCATGGGTTTCCTCCAAAAATACAGTCAATCTGCATTAAAGTTATCTTACGTGATTTATAAATATATCCAAACAATATGCATAAATTGTGCAGGTTTTGTAAATTCTTATTCATTCTAATTCAGGAATACGAAATCAATCCTCTTTGGGTGTTGAAATTAATAAATGTCTAATGAGAAAATGTGACGATTGTCGTCTGCTTTGGTGACATTTACGCCTGTGTCTGTCCAATTAGATTAGGTATCATCAACTTCATTATTATCAGACTTTAAATGTAGAGTTTCATCCGCGGTTTTGGAGGCGTTATGCAGGCTGTTCCCAGCGAATTTTTAGAAATTGACCGAAAAGAGCGGGCCAATCGTCCATTTTTCGATCTTGATCTTCGTCCACCCGAAGTGCGTACTTGCGATTTCGATGATGTGGTAATTGAATTTGATCCTGAGCGCGCAATGGTGGAAGCTGCGCGTTGTATTCATTGCCCGGATCCCGCCCCCTGTATGTTGGCCTGCCCAACAGCCAACGATATTCCTTCTGCCATGTGGTTGATCGAGCAGGGACGTTTTGTTGAAGCCGCCGGCATTTATCACAAAACCAGTTCCCTCCCCGAGGTCTGCGGACGTGTCTGCCCTCATGAAGCATTATGTCAGGGTTCCTGTGTATTAAATAAACATCACCAACCTGTTCTCTGCGGCGAATTGGAAGCCTTCACTGTAGATTACGAACGCCGCACTGAAGGCTATGTAATTCCCGTTGGCACACCCAATGGCAAAAAAGTTGCTGTGATTGGTGCGGGCCCGGCGGGTTTGGGCTGCGCTGACTTACTCATACAAAAAGGCTACGATATAACAGTCTTTGAATCCAAGCCTGCGCCTGGCGGCTTGCTCGTTTATGGAATTCCAAATTTCAAACTTCCCAAGGATGTTTGGGAGGAGAAATGGGAGGAATTTGAACTCGCAGGCGTAAAGTTCATCCCGAATACTTACATCGGCAAAGATAAAACAATTGACGGCCTGTTCGAAGAAGGTTTCGAGGCTGTATTTATTGGCGTTGGCTCTGAGATAGACGCGAAAATGGAAGACACGCCCGGCACAGATCTTGAAGGTGTTTTCGAAGCCACCGACTTCCTCATCCGTGGAAATGTGGAACCAGACCAACTTCCCGAAAATATGCGTAAACCGCTTGAGATCGGCAGGCGCGTTGTGGTCATCGGCGGCGGTGACACAGCCTCCGATTGTTTGCGCACAGCCCTGCGACTCGGGGCTGAGGATGTCACCTGCCTCTATCGCCGTACAGAAAAGGAAATGCCGGGCGGAAAGAAAGACCGCAAGATGGCACGTGAAGAAGGCGCGAAATACCGCTTCCTGACCCAGCCTGTAAAATTCATCGCCGGTGCGGATGGCAAACTCGCCGCAGTGGAATGTATTGAAATGAAGCTCGGCGAACCCGATGCAAAAGGACGCCGCAAACCTGTCCCAGTGGAAGGTTCCAACTTCAGCGTGGCCGCAGATACGGCCATCCTCGCGCTCGGCTACTGGCCTGATCCCATTCTTGGAAAGACCACCCCGGAGCTTGAAGTACACGATTGGGGCTTGATCACTGTAAAGAACAAAGCCAAAGGCACCACATCGCGTGAAGGTGTATTCTCCGGCGGCGACTGCGTTACTGGCCCTGACCTTGTTGTCACTGCCATGGTCGGCGGAAGAAAAGCCGCACTTGCAATTGACGAGTACCTGCAAAATAAAAAATAACCTGCTGTGAGGGCAAGGTTTTTTATGTGAGAAGAGCGAGGCTGTTACGGTCTCGCTCTTCGCTTTTGTTACGTTGTGCCCGTACGGGTATAATCCAGCCCATGTTTAATCGTATCGTCCGCGGATTTGAGATCACAATCGCTTTAATCATCCTGGCCTTGCTCACCAACTACAGCAATCCCTCCCTCTCGCATCCAATTGAAAAGGTGCGCGCATACACGCGCCAAATCGAATTCAACTATGTTTCGTGGATGGCGAATGCCGCGATGATCAAACTGCGCTCCGCCTCCATTGGCGCGCCATACACACTGAACAACTCCGCACAAAAACAGGCTGTCACAGAATATCTGCGCGTCACACAAACGATCCTTGAAAAAGAATATCAACTTGAACAGATCTATGCGGATGCCGCCATTCTCGATAAGGAAATTGCGTCCACATCAATTCGCGAAGAACTTGCAAATAATCAGGCAAGGCGAAGCGAACTCGCCCCGCTTGCAGAATCGATTCTTCAAGATCAGGTGAGTCAAATCCTCGCAGAGAACGGTCTCACCACCATTGGCCAGCCAGTGCCAAATGTTTGGTATCACTCCACAGCATTGCCCATGGCGTTGATCGTCTCGCCGCGCGACAGAATTGAGCAAACAGCAAATATCTCCATCAATATGGACCTGACGGTGGATGAACAGGCCGCGCTCGAAGGCAGCGTGGACAAAGGTCTGAATACATCTTCCCTGGTTGTGCACATCGGCGGTGTGGGCGTTTATCCCACCATGGTCATGCGCAGCACAGATACAAGATGGATGCTCAGCACGGTCGCCCACGAATGGATTCACAATTACCTCACGCTTCGTCCGCTTGGAATTTTATATGGCGAATCGCATGAACTTCGCACCATGAATGAGACCACCGCATCCATCGCTGGGAATGAAATTGGAGAGCTCGTCATCGAACGTTTTTACCCTGAACTGATGACCGCTTCGCATCCGCGCCCGGGCCTGATCTCTGCTCCGTTTGAACATCCCCAGCCCGGAGATTTTCTGCGCCCCCCGTTTGACTTCCGTGAACAAATGCACGAAACCCGCATCACCGTGGACACCATGCTCGCCGAAGGAAAGATCGAGGAAGCTGAGGCTTACATGGAGGAACGCCGCCTTATCTTTTTGAACAACGGATATTTGCTGCGCAAGATCAATCAGGCTTATTTTGCATTTTTTGGAGCCTACGCAGATTCGCCCGGCGGCGCGGCTGGAGAAGACCCCGTCGGCCCGGCGGTGCGCGCCTTGCGCGAGCAAAGTGATTCACTCGCTGATTTTGTCAACACCATTTCATGGATGACGAATTTTGAACAATTACAGGAAGCGGTAAAACAATAAATGAAACGAAACTTTTTTATTTTATTCCTTTCCATTACAACGATCTTCGTTCTCAATGCCTGCGCATCAAAAACTGAAACTCCCTCCACCCCCACAGTTGTAGTTGAAGACCCTGTCATTCTTGACACGCCCACACCGGCCATCAGCTGCGCGGCCATTTCTGCCGAACCTACGGCAGCGCCCAGTTCATCCCTGTTTCCGCCCGTCAGCGATGCAGACCTGTCCATTGGCCCGGCGGATGCGTCTGTGACCATCATCGAATATTGCGATTTCCAATCACAAGGATGCGGTAACATGTCAACCGTCATTGGCGAGTTGATGCGCAACCATGATGACCTGCGTTTTGTATTTCGTCCCCTGCCATTGATCGGCATCATGGACAAATCTGACAAAGCCATTCTGGCCGCGCTGGCGGCGGATGAGCAGGGCCAGTTCTGGCTGATGTATGATCTGTTATTTGCAAAATACGGTGAATGGACAAGTTTGAAGCCAGAGGATTTTAATGCCTGGGCTGTCAGAGAAGCTGTCAAAGTGGGCATTGATGGGGATCAACTCGAAGCGGCGATCAATGCCAGTGAAACAGCGAGCAGGATGACGGTCATGTATGAAGCGGCGAAACAGTTAAATATTTCAGCCGTGCCGCTGATCCTCATCAACGGAGAGCCGTTATATTTGCTGGATTATAAAAATATAAACGATACGGTCGGGCTGATCGCGCTTGGGCAAAAACAATTCACAAGTTGTCCCGCATTCAATATTGACCCAGCCAAACAATACATTGCCACGATCCAAACCGAAAAGGGAAATATCGTGCTGCAATTATTCCCTGATAAAGCTCCGCTGGCCGTGAACTCGTTTGTTTTCCTTGCGCGGCAAGGCTGGTTTGACGGTGTGACCTTTCACAGAATGATCCCCGGGTTTGTAGCACAGGCCGGCGACCCAAGCGGCACTGGCAAAGGTAACCCCGGCTATTTCTTCAATAATGAGATCAGCGATTTGAAGTTCGATAAACCCGGCATGGTGAGCATGGCGAACTCCGGACCCGATACGAACGGAAGCCAGTTCTTTATTACGTTTGCTCCAGCCTCACACCTTGACAGCAGTTATACAATTTTTGGACAAGTGATCAGCGGATTGGAAGTTGCTGAAAATTTAACTCCGCGCGACCCATCTCAGGGCACGATCCTGCCGCCGGGCGATAAAATTCTAAGCGTGACCATAGAAGAGAAATAATGCAAACAAAAAAAACGCATTGGCCTTCGTTATTGATTCTGATCGTCCTTGGAATTGGCGCGGCGTTCGTGCTGTTAGTTTCCTTTGGGCTGGGCATAAACTCAATCATCGGACTCTTCACAGACGAGGGTGATTCAGCCGGGGGAATGATCAGTTCCATTGCATTTGGTTTCGAAGTCATTATTCTAATATTGTGTTTCTGGTTCGTTCTGCAAAAAACAATGGGACGGGAACAAGCCGATCATTCATTTAAATTTCCATTCGCAAGTTGGCAGATCATCGCAATCATTGGTGTTGTTATTTTCGCGGCGGCAATCGGCGGAGTCACCGCCTACACCGAGATCGCCTGGCTCAATTGGATCTTTCTTCCCGCTTTGACCCTGCTTGTGATCGTGCCGCCAATTTGGATGTTATTCGGCATCGGCACGAACGGAATTGACCTTGGTCCGCGCTGGCGTTTTTTCAGCGTGCTCGGACTCGGCATGACGGTTGGACCGCTGATTATGATCATATTTGAAATTATTCTATTGGTGTTCATCATCATCGCCGGGTTTATCTATTTAGCTGTTCAAAAGCCCGATCTTTTTCAGGAGCTCATAAATCTCACTCAGGAGCTTCAAAATGAAACGGATCAAGACTTTATCCTAAACTCGGTTGCGCCTTACATTGCCAATTCTGCCGTGGTCGCCACCCTGCTTGGGTATATCGCCGTGCTGGTGCCAATGATCGAAGAATTACTCAAACCACTGGCGGTATGGATATTCGCTAAAAAAATAGAGTCACCCGCACAGGGCTTCGCCATGGGAATGTTAAGCGGCGCGGCCTTTGCCTTGTTGGAAAGCCTTAACGCAAGCGGAGATGGAAGCGCAAGCTGGCCTGTCATTGTAAGCATTCGCGCAGGCACAAGCCTTCTGCACATGACGGCTTCCGGGCTGGTCGGCTGGGGAATTGTTTCAGCATTTCGCGAAAAGAAAGCCGTCCGCTTTTTTGCCGCTTATTTCTCCGCAGTAGCCATTCATGGGATTTGGAATGCCTGCGCCGTTGGTGCAGGAATCTCAACCATAGGCGAGTTGATCGGAAAACCCGAATGGCTTTTCAATATTATTCCAGCCGCACTCTGCGGCATGACCGTTCTGGGAATCGGAATGTTCGCTGTATTAATCGCATCGAATCGAAAACTTGGAAATGCAATTGTCACTCCGCCAAACCCGCCAATTGAAACAGCAAATGAAGAGGGAGTAAAATAAATTCCATGATTTATTCATCCCATGCATGTGAAGGCGACCTCGCGCAATTGGTGGGGCTTACGCACAAACATTTCATTTTCCCTCTCAAAGCTGGCGGCGACCTTCAAACTCATCGCGGCGTACTCAAGCATGACGACCTGATCGGCAAACCCTGGGGCTCGCAGGTTTTCAGTCACATGGGAGCGCCGTTCTTTTTGTTACAGCCTTCCCTCGCGGATATTCTCAACGATCTGCCGCGCACCACGCAAATTTTATATCCGAAGGATATTGGTTATATTCTCATCACGATGGGCATCGCGCCCGGTCAACGGGTGATGGAAGCTGGCACCGGTTCTGGCTCCATGACCATTGCGCTGGCAACAGCTGTCGGCGCGGATGGACGCGTTATTTCCTATGAACAAAAACCTGATACGCAGAATCTGGCGCGCAAGAATTTGGAACGGGTCGGGGTCGCTTCGCGCGTGGACTTCAAGCTGCGCGACATTCAAGAGGGCTTTGACGAAACTGACGCAGATGCCTTCTTCCTCGACGTGCAGAATCCATTTGACTATATTTCCCAAGTCCGCAATGCGCTCAAGCCCGGCGGATATTTTTGCGCGGTAATCCCAACTTTCAACCAGGTTGAAAAAATACTGCACGCCTTGAAGAAAAATAATTTTGCGTTCGTGGAAGTCTGCGAACTATTACTGCGCTTCTATAAAGCCGACCCCATGCGCCTGCGCCCAACGGATAGAATGGTTGCCCATACAGGCTTTTTGGTATTTGCAAGAAGGATCGAACCCAGCACCGATCCGCGTGGATTGGAGTTGGCGAATGAAGTTGGCATAGAAGATTAAATCGGTCGCACATAGGGAGCGCGGACTTCAGTCCGCATTTATAGGAAATAGCGGACTGAAGTCCGCGCTCCGTTAAATAGATAAGGAGATTTATTTATGTTCCCTCGTCGTGGTGGATTTCGTCCCGGTCGTGGTGCTTTTCCAGAGATTCCTCCCCCAGCGCTTAGACGCGCGCAGGAATTTATGGCTGCTGGAAATTACACACAGGCTCTGCAGATTTTTGAACAACTCGCGCATCGTTCTGAAAAAAATTTCCCTGAACGAACTCCTTTTCTCTTTCTGCAAGCCGGGCGCGCCGCCATTCTTAGCGGACAGACAAAGATCGGCGTGGCACATCTGCGGCGCGGGTTGACCATCCTCGCATCACAGGGACGTTTCGCGCGGATGCAGGCTTTTGGTCAACGAGCGGTGGATGAACTAAAAGCGCGCGGCTTGAATGTTGAAGCGGAAGAGATCGCCAGTTTATTAAACGGCAACACTCCAAAAGAAAAATCAACCGTTCAGCCAGCCTCCGCAAAGCGGCCCATCCTCCCCACACACTGTCCGTCTTGCGGCGCGGCAGTTAGACCCGACGATGTCGAATGGCTGGATGATGTCACAGCCGAATGTGATTATTGTGGAAGCCCTGTAAGATGAATCTGACCCAGGAATATATTAAACAAAAATTATTGGAAGCACAGCAAAACGCGCCAGACTCGGATGGCTATGCTGAAATCCCTGTAAAGCCAGAGACTCAACTGAAATGCGCGGCGGTGCTTGTTCCGCTCACGTATTGTCAGGATGAATGGCATATCCTCTTCACACGCCGCACCGACAGGGTCGAATCACATAAGGGACAGGTCTCCTTCCCCGGCGGCGCTTGCGACGAAGGTGAAACAACTCCCGAACAAACCGCCCTGCGCGAAGCTGATGAGGAAATTGGAATGCGCCCGCAGGATGTCACTGTCCTCGGGAGATTAAGCCAACTGATAACCATCAGCAGTTTTCGGGTGAGTCCGATCGTGGGTGTGATTCCATATCCGTATGCGTTTAAAGTCGCATCCATTGAAGTGGCGCGCGTGTTTACAATTCCACTGGCGTGGCTGGCAAATCGAAATAATTATTGGGAATTCTCATTGCGCGAATCGGAAAGATCGCTAATCGCATATCATCCATTTGACGGTGAACTGCTCTGGGGCGCAACCGCAAGAATGACCGTGAATTTTCTGAAAACACTTGACATCTTAAAATAAAAAACCCGCCATCGAAATGATGACGGGTTTTTTGATTGCATAAAACTTACTTCTTGGCGGGAGCGCCTTCTTCTTCCTTCTTACCGCGTTCCACGCTAAGATCGGGAGTGACAGCTTCAGCGGCGGCAACAACAGCAGCGGCGGCAGCAATATCAGAGGCTTCTTCCTTGACGACCGTGGCAATGATCACAACATCATCAACATCATCCAGAACAACGATATTCTCTGGAAGAGGAATATCGCGCACGTGAATATTATTGCCGATTTCCTTGATCACAGAAATATCAACAGTGATGCGTTCGGGCAGGTCTGCGGGCAAACATTCCACTTCAAGCGCATCCATACGATGCACAAGTACGGCGCTGTAATCCTTCACAGCCGGGGCAACGCCCACGAACGTAAGGCGGACACTGGTGCGGATCTTTTCAGTGAGATCGAGCGCAAGAAAATCCACATGCGTAAGATTGCCCTTAATGAAATTGCGCTGCTTTTCGCGGACAATGGCGGCGTATTCGGTACCATCTACATCAATCGTCACAAGTGTGGATGATGTCAACTTGGCAAAAACAAGGCTGGCGGAATGGGCATCCAATGAAATGGCAATCGGGTCCACATGACGACCATAGATCACTGCGGGCAACTGGCCTGCCCTGCGAAGAGCCTTCACCTGTTTGCCTGTTACATCACGTTTTTCGGCTTTCAATACAACTTTTTCCATCTTTACTCCTTGGGCGCCTCTCACCATGATCGCACGGTTACCTTCACCCTATGAAATGAATTTCTGAAAAGCGGATTTCTCCACTGAACATTCGAATTATTTTCGGCCAAACAACATGCGTCCCAACAGCAGCATGATGCCCGCGAACAGTCCGCCGACCAAACCCGCGATGAGCGCGCCGCGCGTATCAATGACCGTTGTGACATTGCCTTCCACTCTGTTGGATAACAGGATGATCGACTCGATCTTCTCACTGCGGATTTCGCGACTCACGACAATTCCCGCATATGCATTCCCGAACTCGACGCTTCCAGCTACGACCGCACCTGCGTGCCCGTTCATTGAGATTTTCTCAGCCCGAACAGCGGCGGCGGCGCTATCTTGCATGGTGATTTCATCAGCCTGCACAAGTACAAGCGCAGACTGGCGAGTGTTCACGTTGGCCGCATTTACTTCCAACGCCGCGCTCTGACTCAATTCCACATCTTCGGCATTGATCACCTGCGCCGAACTTTGATGCATCCGCACCAGCTCAGCCTTTACATTCTCCACATCAACATGAGCGAGATTGGTCACTTGGGGCCGATCATTTTCTGGGACGGAATATTGTTCAGTCATTTTATGCTCTGGCAGAAAACGCGCCTCCTCGCGGAGACGCTGGTAAGACAACGGACTGCATTGTATACGCGGGGTGGTGATTCGTCAAGTAAAAAGCCTTTGTGAAAGAAACAAAGGCTTCAGCCGCAGACACTTGCGCCGCACGCCAGTGCAGGTGTTACACGAATTTTCGCAAATTGGTTGAAAAAAATCTGTGTAAATTCGCGACATCGTGCCCGTAGGGTAAATCCGTGGCAAAAAAGGTTTTGAAATCCTTGTTTCTTACGTAGCGACAATCACTTATTAAGCTGATCGCTTGGCGGGTCAACGGGCAGTTGCAAATAAAAAGTGCTTCCAGTGAAATTGACTTCATCGTGGCCCAAACTTTCCACCCAGGCCTTACCGCCATGCGCCCGCGCCACGCCGCGCACAATCGCCAACCCCAAACCAGGTCCGCCGCCTTTATAGGAAGTTTTCCCCGAAGAGTGGATTGTCACATCCCCTACTTGATAAAATTTTTCGAATACCAGTTCATGCTGTTCGGCATCCAGCCCAATGCCCGTATCCTTGACGCTGATCTCGACACCCGGCATCTCTTTCTCCATCACAATCGGGCGCGAACGCAAAACTACTTTACCGCCATTAGGTGTGTACTTGATGGCATTCACGATCAAGTGATACACCGCTTTTTGGATCAAAGTCGGGTCGCCGTTGATATTAGGCGTATTGACATCCTGCTCGATCACCAATTCGATACTGCGTTCCATGGCGATCTTTGCAAAACTGTGTACCGTATCATGGATCATTCGCTTCAACGGAACAGGTACGGCGGCGATCTTTAGGGTTTCGCTGTCAATACGAGTTACATCCAGCATCATATTCACCACTTCGTGCATGCGGTCTGCGCCCTTGAGAATCCCCTCCATCACTTCACCGAGCGCGGAATTTGTTTTTATATCAGGAAAGGAACTCAGCACGTTGACATAACCCTTGAGGACGGTCAACGGGGTGCGAAGCTCGTGCGCGGCAACCTGAATGAACTGTAATTTATTGCGATCCAGATGACGCAATACTTTGTTTGTATTTTGCAATTCCCGAATCGCAATTTGATCGTTCTCGCGGATGCGGTCCAATGTTGTGCGGATGATATTGATCGCCATGTGTGGACTTCGACCCAGCATGGTTTCAAAATCCTTCTTATCCATCTCCAGTACGGTGCAGTCTGTAATGGTGCGGACAGTAGCCGCGCGCGGCACATTCTGGATTAACGCCATTTCCCCGATCAGGTCACCTTTGCCTGCAATTCTCAAAATGCGCTCGCCGTCTTCTTCGCTGATATTCTTGGAAATGCTGGCAGTACCATCCGCAACAATGTAGAAAATATCTTCATAAACGCCTTCATGACACAGAACGTGATCAGGCGGATATGTGCGCAGGTCGGTCAGACCTGCCATCTCTTGCAGCTCAACATCCGCCAGACCATTAAAGGCCAGGCGTAAAAGTGAGATTTTGTCGAAAGGCTGCGACTCATTCATTGCGATAGTATAACCGTGACCAAAGAGAATGAATATTGCTCTTGAATAATAAATTAACCCAAGTTATTGCCTTGATGTTGAACCATTTTAGAAGATACTTTTTGCCGCGAATTGCGCGGATTTTCGGAAATTTGAGAAAAAATCTGTGCAAATTAGCGCAATTCGCGGCAAGGGCTTTGAGTTTCTTGACATGGTGGCAACTTGGGTTAAATTAACGATATCTTTTCCTGAATTACTTGCGCATCGCGCGCATGGATTTTGCCACCGCAACAGAATTTTCATCCCCGCGCCCTTCCAATTCGTGGACAATATTCTCGTGATCTCCGTCATTACGATTTTGGCTGAGTTTGTATCCCGCATCGACTCGTGTCACATCCACAGCAAAACCGACCACACCATTCATCTCCTTCTGCACAAAATCCTGCGGCAGGCTTTCGAGGCTGTATGCGGCTGGCTCTTCATGGTCTTTCACCAAACGACTGAGCAGGGAATATAACTCCTCCCCCTCCACCAGACGGATTTTTCCATAGACATGCACCATCATATAATTCCAAGTCGGCACGTTGACATGGTCATACCAGCGCGGCGAGATGTACGTATGTGCGCCTTGAAAAATAAACAAAACTTCCTGCCCTCCAAAAATCTTCCACTGCGGGTTGGCGCGCGACATGTGACCGAGAATCGTCAGTGAGCCGTTTTCGTTTTCAAGCACTTCAACGGGCAGGTGAGTCGCAGTTGGCCTTTCTCCATCATATGTAACCAATGCTGGAAAATTGTTCTGCTTGAGAAACTTCAGAATTTTCTCACGATCTTCTTCACGATAAAGTTTTGGGATATACATTGGATAAGCCTCATTTCTTATTGATATCATTACAGCAGTGATTATAGTACTTGTCATGCGGACTGAGCCTATCATAATTCTCCAGCGAACGTTATACTAAATTCGCAGTGTAAAACCTGTCAGGCATGAACATAATAAGGAGAAATAAAATGTCCGAAATCAAATATGAGATCATCAAAAGGATCGGGGTGTTATCCAAATCCGATTCGGGCTGGACGAAGGAACTTAACCTAATCAGCTGGAATGACAGGGATGCAAAATATGACATCCGCGAATGGTCGCCAGACCGCGAGAGAAGAGGCAAAGGCGCAACTTTGTCCACAGAGGAATTATCCGCGCTGAAAGAGTTGTTGAATACCATCGAACTTTAATTTCAATAAATTCAGAAAGGGTGCAATATGCTTAAACGATTAAATGAATCACCACGGCTCGATATTTTCATTGCGATCATCATCGCGATCGTATCCGCTACAACCGCGTTTGCGGCGTGGCGCGCCAGCATGGTCAGCTCGGCGGCGGGAGATGCGATCCGCCAGGGACTGATCGATGCGGTCAAGAAGCAGGCAGCCACCAGCGAAGATTGGCGCAAGCTGTATGAAGAAGCGGGTCATGCTCAAACCTATGCTGTGACTCTGGCTCAAGTGGAAGCCTTTGAAAACAGCGAAGATAAAACCGCGCAGGCACAAGCCAGTAACATGCGTCAATATCTTTTGCCGAGTTTGCAACTGGTGGCGGACCCGCTCACCACGGATGAAAAATATTTCAAAAGTGACGGAACCTACGATCTCGATCTGCGCTTCGCGGACCTCGAAGCGGATGCGCCTGATCTGGCGGCGCTCGACCCGCAGGCATCGTTCAAATTATCGGATCAATATTCATCGGAGCAGCGCTGGCTGACGGTGGGAGTCGTCCTGCTGGCGATCAGCTTGTTTTGGCTGGCCCTCTCCCAGTTAAGTATGAAGCGTTCCCGTCTGGTCACACTCGCCATCGGCGTAGGCATCTATCTCTTTGGCTTGATCTGGTTCGGGCTGGTGGAACTGATCTTCTTTTCCATGCGCGGAGGTGCGCTATGACCGAAACACCGACTCCCGCCCCCGAACCAACTGAACGCTACAAAACTTTAATTGTGGTGCTGACGTTGATCACCACCATCATCACTGCCATTGTAGCCACCTTGCAGGCGGATGCGAACATCCGCGCCAATACAGCCAATCGCGATTCGCAATATTACGCGATATTGGTTTCAGCCGAAATGCATCGTTCGGGTTTGCAGAGTACTTACGATTTGAATACCATGGCAAAAGTTTTGGTCGAGAAGCAGACCGCGCTGATGATGGAGTTCACGGCGCTGCAATCTGAAGATAAGCAGGGTACTGCGCTAAGCAATCTCAGCGCGCTGGCGGCTCAGGCGCGTGCCGATATACTGACAAACTTCTCTGTCTTTTTTACCGACCCGCGTTACGCGCCAAAAACCACAGATGGGCTTCCCGATGGCGAAGCGTATCTCGCGGATTTAAGCGCAAAGGCGAACGAGATATTGGAAAAGCAAAACGCCGCGGCGGATGATTATCACAAGTGGAGCAGTAAAGCTGATTCATACGTGGGCGTGCTGACCGTGATCGCGGTGGCGTTCTTCCTCTTGGGCCTCGCTCAAGCATTGACGGGACGGATGCGTCTGGTCTTTGCGATCTTCGGTGGAGTGATCTTGTTGGCTTCAAGCGCCTGGGCGGTGCTGATATTGGTGGTTTAGTTTCTTAAAGGATTTCGCCACAGAGAACACAGAGAAAAACAGGACTCACGCAGAATGAAATTTTTATCCGCTAATCTACGCCAATCTGCACGAATTTAAAAGATTAGCGTAAATTCGTGCAGATTAGCGGACTCTTTAAAGGTTTTGCGTAAATCCTAAAATTAACCAACCCGTGCCACAAACGCGCGGGTTCTTTTTAGAAAGGCTGAGAACTCATGGATTCAAAAATTATTGCCCGCTTCAACGACTCCATTTTGCAGGAAGCCATGCGGCGCTATGGGATTGCAAAGGATCAGATCAAATCCCTAGATGCGTTCGAGAGTTTCATTTATGAATTCGAGCGCAATGGTGCAGGATACATTCTGCGCATCGGACATAGCTTTCGCAAGAGTGAAGCCTTAATTCAAGGGGAAGTGGATTGGATCAACTATCTCGCCCGTGGAGGTGTCTCTGTTGCGCGGGCGATTCCGTCCGAAAGCGGACAACTGGTCGAGGTCATTGACGATGGGCAGGGCGGACAGTTTCTGGCGACCGCTTTTGTGCGGGCAGCAGGTCAACCGCCATGGGATGCGGGCTGGACTTCGGAACGCTATGAAAACTATGGACGGTTGATCGGAAGGATGCACGCATTGTCTGTGGATTATCAACCCGTCAGCACATGGAAACGGCCAGAATGGGAAGCGGAGAGTTTGAAGTTTATTGAGCAATATCTGCCTGCTTCCGAAGTCATCGCGCATCAGGAATACCGCTCCTTGTTGGAGCATTTATCCAGCCTGCCCAAAGATAAAACGTCTTATGGTCTGATCCATCAGGATGCGCACCAAAACAATTTCTTCATGGACGCGGACGGGGCAATAACTCTCTTCGATTTCGATGACTGCGCCTACAGTTGGTTCATCAACGATATTGCAATTGTGC
Organism: Anaerolineales bacterium; assembly: GCA_013140605.1. GTDB lineage: Bacteria > Chloroflexota > Anaerolineae > Anaerolineales > Villigracilaceae > Villigracilis. Next base: position 5,596 of record JABFSL010000096.1, on the reverse strand, counting down.
TGTTTTATATTTCAATGGATGCGGAGGAATTGGGCTTCCCCACCGTCGCCGCTTTCACACAGGAATTCATGACCCATTTCCTGCGCGGATATCGTCAAGCTTATGCTCTGGACTCCAATTGGCTCAAGGAGATTCCCGCCTTTTTGAAACTGCGCGAACTTGAATTATACGCAGTTGTCCATCGGGACTTTGACATCAACAACATCGACCATGAGTGGATCGCGAATTTTATGCGTGACCGTAAATTTAGAATCGATCAGGGTCTGCCTTTTATTGAATTTGATTTTGAGTCGCTTGGATGATAATAAAAACCTCGGAGGTCTTGAAGACCTCCGAGGTTTAGTTAATTCGAAAACAAGATCATCCGTCGGGGAGAGTCGCAACCAAACGAAAGCCGAAGTTGCCATACCTATAGTTCGGGTGATAGTAGCTGCGGAGCGAGACACAAGCGCCATCTTCATTGAAGCTCCATGAGCCGCCACGTAGACCCAAATAATCATGCTCCTTACGAAAATAATTCGCTTGCCATTCCCAAACGTTGCCTACCATATCCATAACACCAAAAGGACTGATACCTTCCAAATATTGATTAACAGGAGTAGTGTGCTCAATTTTTCCAGCTACATTTGCACGCTTATAAATTTCATCAACATCTGTCGTTGCCTTACCTGGTTTATCCCATGGGTAGCGCCCTTCCGGGAGATCCCCCCCTGCGGCCATTTTCCATTCATTTTCAAGCGGTAATCGAATTCGATATTTTTCAAAACCTAAATTTATGCGAGATTCGGGTAACCTTTTCCAATTGGCAGAAAGCCACTTGCAATAAGCGTTGGCTTCAAACCATGTAATCCCAACCACAGGATTATCTGGTTGGGTAATCCCAAATTCTGGGTGATCCCAATATTTTGGTTCCACTTTCCATGTATCTCGCGGAAAATAGGTGTAATCTTTGAGCTTTTCCTGCAACCATTTTAAGCCATCGTCTTTCCACATACCCGTTGGTTTGCAACTTTCATCAAATTTCTCAAAATTTAGCCAATACTCTTCTTTTGCAAAATCATCAGCATTCAAAAATCTTTCGTACTGGCTATTGGTAACGGGATATTTGGCAATCCAATAAGGGTAGGGCACAGGTGCATGAGAACCCAAGTCAATTTTGATGAAGCGATACAGATCAAGACCATCGTCTTTGGCAATAGGAGATTTAGGCTGAGCAACAACTTCAACTACATTTTCAGAAGTCTCAATCTTCAAAGTATCAGCACGAAGGCGTAATGATTTGATCAATTTTTCGTGGGCATTTGGAGTGAAATAATCTGCATAATGTAATTTCTTCAAGCGTTCAAAGGATGGACTGCAATCATCCAACCGCAAGGGAATGATATAGATCGCGCCTTCGGGTTTTTCATCCGCCGCATCCAAGGCGCGCCGAATCTCCTTGTTGACATATCCCTCTTTGGCTACTGAAACTTTTGAAAGACAAATAATGATCGAATCAGAATCGCGCGCGGCTCTGTAAATTTCAAGGTCAAAATCCTGACCGGGTAAAAGATTTTCTTCATCCAGCCACGGGTCGATCCACTTCTCGGCGGTGAGTCGTTTGTATAACTCGCGTACGGCGGGTTTATCCTGTGAGGCATGGCAAAGAAAGACGCGAAGCCGACGAGTACCAGGCATATTACATTTTTATCCCCAAATTCTCGGCGCGGACCTTTAGGGCTTTGATCAAATTGGAATACACGCGGTCTTTGTGCTCCGCATCTCCGAAATAATCAACGTATTGATAGGGCTGTAAACGCTCAGGCACTTCGCATTCATCCAGCCGAATGGGGATGACAAAGATCGTGCCGTCTGGTTTTTCAGCGGCGGCGTCCAGGGCAAGCTTCAACTCTTTATGGAAAAATCCCTCCGTGCGAATCGCGATGGAGGATAGAAAAATAATTACCGCGTGGGAATTGTGCACTGCATCCGTTACACTTCCTTCCCACATTTGGCCGGGCAAAATATCCTCTTCGTCAAACCACGGGTCAATCCAAGCTTCGTCCCTTAAGCGCTCACGAAACTCGCGCACCCCCGTTGAATTCTCCTTGGCGTAACAAAGAAATGGGATCAATTTGGAACCTGCGGATTCGCTGGGCACAACAGGTTGAAGCACACGCTCAGATGGCCTCTCAGGTTTTTTCTGCGACGGTGCAGATTTATTCAAACTTGAATTATCCCCAATGATGATGGTTGAATTATTCATATCACCGTTGATGATAATGCTGTTATCGCCTGCGGTATTTTTACTCGGCTTCTTCTTTTTGCTAGGCATTCGGTTATCGCTCCCAACTTGGAATATTCATATTATACAGCAGCGTCAAAACCCTTTGGCACTTCGGCGTACACTCCGCGCATGGATTCAGGCAGGCCAGCCGCGAGCGTGAACATCAATCTGTCCGTCAGGGAAAGAGGCGTATCGCGTGGATTCGGCAAAATGGACGGGAGCAGCTTCACGGTCACGTTTGAACGGCGGGGGAATTTTTTGAAGAATTGATCGGAGCCGGTCACGGTCATCGGGATGATCGGACAATTCATCTCGATCGCCATCCTGGCCGTGCCTGTTTTTGCGACATGGAGTCCTCTGCCCTTTGAGCGAGTCCCTTCGGGGAACATGCCAAGAGTCTGACCATGCGCGAGAACCTTATGTGCGTAACGGACCGCCCATTCATCCTTCCCGCCGCGATGGACAGGAAATGCGCCGAGGTTTCTCAACAGCGGGTCAAGCGGCGTGTTAAATAACTCAGCCTTGCTCATAAAAAAGATCGGGCGCGGAAGCGCAAACTGCATGAGAAAGATATCGAAATTGGTGTTGTGATTTGCCGCGACAATGACAGCGCCGTCCAATGGAAAATTTTCCAAACCCTCCACCTTCATCACTATGAATGCACGGAAAATATTACGCAGAGTCCAGATCAATGAACAGCGAAGGTTTGTTTCTTCCAGATAATATTTTTTTCTATCGCGCGGGTCAAAATCCTTTTGCGTATTCAAGATTTCCTCTCAACAATAAAATGCGATTATACTTGATACATAATTCACAAACTTTACCCCCAGGAGTTAAAAAATGGACACAACCATTGAAAGTATTTCCGCGCTCGAGATCCTCGATTCACGCGGCAACCCCACCGTTGAAGTAGAAGTGACATTGATGGACGGCGCATGGGGCCGCGCTGCGGTTCCATCAGGCGCATCCACGGGCATACACGAAGCCCTGGAAATGCGCGACGGCAACAAGAAGCGTTATCTTGGCAAAGGCGTGGCGAAGGCTGTCGCCAATGTCAACGGCATCATCTCAGACGCGCTCTTCGGCTGGGATGCATCGGAACAAAAATCCATTGACGCTGAATTGATCGCAATGGATGGAACGCCGAACAAATCCAAGCTCGGCGCGAACGCGATCTTGGGCGTCAGCCTTGCGGTTGCAAAAGCCGCCGCAAATTCATTTGGAATGCCACTCTATCGCTATCTCGGCGGCGTGTACGCACACGTACTGCCCGTACCAATGATGAACATCATGAACGGCGGCGCGCATACCAATTGGCAAAGCACCGATATGCAGGAATTCATGGTCATGCCCTTTGGCGCACCCACCTTCTCTGAAGGCGTCCGCTGGGGTGCGGAAATCTATCACGCGCTTAAATCCGTGTTGAAGGAAAAGGGCTATGGCACACTCGTCGGTGATGAAGGCGGATACGCTCCCGCGCTCAAAGCAAACAACGAAGCCATTGAATTGATCCTCGCGGCCATCGAAAAAGCTGGCTTCAAAGCTGGCCGCGGCAAGGAAGTTGCGATCGCGCTCGATCCTGCCGCATCCGAACTTTATGATGAAAAGAAAAAGAAATACAACCTGCGCAAGGAAGGCCGGGAACTTAGCGGCGAACAAATGGTTGAGTTCTGGGCCAAGTGGGTCAAGGATTACCCGATCGTTTCCATCGAAGATGGCCTCGCACAGAATGACTGGAAATCATGGAGTTTGATGACCAGCGAATTAGGCGATAAATGCCAGATCGTTGGTGATGATCTGCTCGTGACGAATCCCGAACGTGTTCGCAAGGCCATCAAGGAAAATGCGGCCAACGCCTTGCTGGTAAAAGTGAACCAAATCGGTTCTCTCAGCGAGACCATCGAGGCTGTGGAATTATGTCACCGCGCAGGCTGGCGGGCAGTCACATCCCACCGTTCAGGTGAGACCGAAGATGCTACCATTGCCGACCTCGCAGTCGCGCTCAACACAGGTCAGATCAAAACTGGTGCGCCTGCCCGTTCAGACAGAGTTGCGAAATACAATCAACTTCTGCGAATTGAAGCGGAGTTGGGTAATTCAGCAAAATACGCAGGCTGGGACGCACTAAGAAAATAACACGCACTTCACTTGACCGCTTGCATAAGTAGCCACAGAGTACACAGAGACCTTTGAGGAAAACCTCTTAAAACTCTTTTTTCTCTGTGACCTCTGTGGCAAAAAAGACTTTTGCAAGAGGACTGCTAACGGGGACGATGTCCCCGTTAGTTTTTTATCCCTGGAGGGAATATGTCAAAAAATAAAGATGTGGAAAGATATTTTGAAAATCGGCAAAAGGAAATTGACGGGGCGGCTTTATATCGCGCGCTGGCAGAAACCGAAAAACAACCCCAACTGGCCGAAGTCTACAAACGACTTGCAGCCAGCGAGGAAAAACACGCCGCCGCATGGGAGAAAAAACTGGCGGCACTAAAGGTGGAAATCCCTGCCCGAATGCCAAGTCAACGCTCACGGATATTGATCTGGCTCGCGAAGCGATTTGGTCCACAATTTGTTTTGCCAACCATTGCCAGCAATGAAAAAGCGGACAGCAATGCCTATAGCGGACAGCCTGAATCAGAAGCGCGCGAATTCTCACGCGATGAAAAATCCCATGCGCGCATGCTTTCCATGGCATCCCAATCCGCAGGCGGCCTGCCAGGCGGAAGCGTGGCACAAATGGAAGGTCGCCATCGCGGGGGTGGAGGAAATGCCTTACGTGCCGCCGTACTGGGCGCTAACGACGGTCTGGTTTCCATCCTGAGTTTGGTGATGGGCGTCGCCGGCGCAACCAGTTCAAACTCCGCTGTATTGATCGCGGGGATGGCGGGTCTGCTGGCGGGAGCAGGTTCGATGGCTTTGGGTGAATGGCTGTCCGTTCAAAGCTCGCGTGAATTGTACGAAAATCAGATCAAGATCGAAGCGGAAGAAATTGCGGAAAGCCCGGAGGAGGAGCAGGAGGAATTGGCGCTCATCTACCAATCCAAGGGACTGCCCGAAGACCGTGCACGTGAACTCGCCTCGCACATGATGGCCGATAAGGATAGCATTTTAGATACTTTAGCACGCGAAGAACTTGGCATTGACCCCGAAGAATTGGGCGGTTCGGCGTATGAAGCTGCATTCACTTCGTTTTTCCTTTTCGCTGTCGGCGCGTTCTTCCCGTTGTTTCCCTACCTCTTTTGGAGCGGGAATCTTGCGATCTATATCAGCCTCGTGGTCAGCGGAATCGGCCTGTTCATTATCGGCGCAGCGATCACACTCATGACCGGG
>JABFSL010000019.1 GCA_013140605.1 Anaerolineales bacterium | reverse complement strand
TAAACAAAACACTACTATAATTTGGGTATCCATGAGGTTCTCCTGTTGGTGGTCGGGATACCCCAACTGTATTGAATCTCATGGATTTTTGTCAACCTTTCCGAAAGGTGGCAACTTGGGTTAATTATAGAAGCCTGACCTGTAAAATGCAATAGCCAAATAAAAAAGCCATGCTGTTAACATGACTTTTTTCCAAAAAGTGCCCCCGCGCAGGCTCGAACTGCGGTCCTCGGCTTCGGAGGCCAATACTCTATCCACTGAGCTACGGGGGCAACGAATGGGATTTTACCATCATCTCATGCATGAAAAAAGGCTGATGAAACAGTCACCAGCCTTCGGCGTGGAATGAGGCGCAGATTATCGCGTGCGCGGCGACAGGGCCGCCAATTCGTTTCGCAGCGACTCAACGATCACCTTATTGCCTCTCTCATCACCGTGTTTTGACAATTGTTCCTTCTTATGGGCCAGCTCGCCGCAAGCCTGATAGAAGCGGGCTGTGACTTTGCCGCTCATCCCAGCAACGGTCATATTCCATGGAGAAAGGGCTTTTTGATATTGCGCCTGCGAGATCACACCGGAAAGTACCTCGGAAAGAAGTTGATTTTTAATAATACTCCGCTCGTGGCTGACCATCCAGATGATGAAGCCGACCATGAATGTCCAGCCGATCCAGTCTACGAAAGTGCCCGCCACGAGCCCGCCCAAACCGCCGATCAGGCCGCCAAAGGTATTATGGAATGCGTGTGTTGTAACTGCCAATCCAAAGCCGATGAACGGCGCAATGAATTTGATGATCGGATTCTTGTTCGTGCGCGAAACAGCCAGACCAATGCCTGTGAACGCGGTATAGAAGGGGTGCTGCCATCCAACAATGATCACGCGGATGAAGACCAGCAGGATCAGTCCCTCCCAGCCGTTTTCCTGATAGCCGTTGCGATAAATATAAAGTGTGTTTTCTGTGGCGGCGAAGCCAAGCGCGGCAATTCCGCCATAGATAATGCCGTCCAGCACGGAATCAAATTCCTTGCGGAACATGAAGAACACGATCACAACCGCCAGCCCTTTGAGGAATTCCTCCACGATCGGCGCTACGATGGATGTTGTACCAATTTCGGCCGCACCCTCTGAGCCTGTGAAAATATAGATTCCAATACCAAATGCGGTGTTGATGATGAACGCCCCGCCCGCCGCGATCACCACGCCCCAAAAGAAAGTCGCGCCCAACAGGATTTTTGGTTCCTTCTCATAACGGTCGATCCAGTAAACGACGGCCGCAAAAAAGAACATTGGAACAAACCCAAAGAATAACGATACGATCAATCCCATTTTATTTCTCCTCCAAATGAAATAATTTATTCGGCGAATGCCAAATTTGTTTTATGGTTTATTCCTTGAAGATCAACTTCGTTCTTTCCACCCGCGTATATTCAGGCTCGATCCCCAGCGCATTCAATACTTCCTCGGGGCGGCCTGTGGCTCCTTCGCGGGCTGTCAGGGTCATGAACAGGCAATGCTTCCCATTTGCATCTGTTTCCATTTCGAGTCTTTCGATCAGCGGACGCAGGTCATAGAATTTCCCGCGACGCTCACGCGGAAGCGTTTCAGATTGTTTGGTCTCCTCGATCTTGCGCTTCAAATCGGACCCTTCAACTGGTTCTGTCAAATGGACTTCATACTCCGCTGAGAGGATCAGAGTCTGCAAGGCGGGTAGGCGTTCTTCAACACTTTCCACCTGCGTGATCTGAATGTCTTTTGGAAGACTATTCTTTAATTTATCTGTGATTTCCTGTGTGGAAAGCTCTTCATTGAGGCGCACATCCAACACTTCGGCGCGCGAAGAGAATCCCAGTGGCAGGGCGGCGGCAATGCTGATCTTCGGCTGTGGATGAAATCCCTGTGAATAGGCGAGGGGCAATTCCGCGCGGCGCATGGCGCGTTCCCATAGGCGGTGTAGGTCAAGGTGTCCAGTGTATCGAAGAGCACCCTGTTTGGTAAATGTGATGCGGGCTCGCATGTTTATTTTGATTCCGTTGCAATGGATTTTAGCCAGCGCTGAATTTCGATGCTGGTTCGGCGGTATGGCTTGTAGGTATGTTCCGCGACGCGATGAAAAAGATCATGGTCAAGACACTGGTCGTGAGTCAGCTTTTCAAGCGCGGAAACGATATTCTCGTAAGCCGCAAGTTCCTGCTCGACAATATCATCCACGCCGATGTTTTTGTGCTTGTAAGTTACGATGTGATTACGATTGTCTTTTTCCAACAGCGGTGATTCGTAATCGGGATACCCATACTTGTCTTGAAATTTATCCAGCGCGCTGTGGGATGTGCAGGGTGAATACGCTTCGTTATGTAATATCTCGTTCAAACGGTCTGCTATGAATTGCTCGCGTGTCAGAATATCTGCCAACAGATCCTTGATCGATAATCCGCCCGAAACGCCTGTCATGGTCATGCGGCGCGTAAACCCGACCTGATTCAGCAGCAATTCAAATTTATCGCGTTCACGCTGCAAACGCGGGAGAAAGGTGATCTTGTTCATTAAACTTAATCACCCACAACTGGTAGTTCAATATTTATTTTCTGAGCGGGGCTTTTCACATCGGGACACTTCCAGCCTTCACCGGGGTTTTCCCGTCGCAAATTGGCGAAGGTCGGTAAAATACCGCAGGCAAAACAATTCAAGCGGCAGTCCACACGGATCTGGCCTTCGAGTGACTGGCGGAAATCCTGGAAGAGGAAGCTCTTGCGCACGGCTGCGGTGATGTGCTCCCACGGGAAGATCTCATCCGTGCGGCGCTGGCGGTGTGTGTAGAAGGCAGGGTCAAGTCCGTGTTCTTCGAAAGCGGTCAACCAGGCTTCCTGTTTTTTCTCTTCATCCCACGCGTCAAATTTTGCGCCCTTCGTCCAGGCGGTGTAAATGACTTCTGCCATTCTGCGGTCGCCGCGGGAAAGCCATGATTCCAATAAGGAGTCTTCGGGCTTGGTCCAGCTTAACTTGATGCTTTTATCTTTCAAAAGCTGGCGTTTTAGCAAAGCCTGCTTTTCAAGAATATTTTCTCTTGTATCGCACGCGACCCACTGGAATGGAGTTTGCGGCTTCGGCACAAAAGTGCTGACGCCCGCGTGCAGCTTCACCTTCCAGCCCGCCACTTTTCGTCCTTCGTCGATCACGCGCCTGCACAAGTCCACGATGGCTTGTACATCATCCAGCGTTTCGCTTGGATGCCCGATCATGAAATACAACTTGATTGTCGTCCAGCCACGGCTGTAAATATCACGCGTGGTGTTGATGATCTCTTCGTCAGGAATGAACTTGTTGATGATGCGGCGCATCCGTTCGCTGGCGGCTTCTGGCGCAAGGGTGAATCCGCCTGTGCGGTGCTGTTTGAGTTTATCCATCAAATCTATTGAAACAGATTCAATGCGCAGAGACGGCAGGTTGACGGACAACTTGCGTCCCTCAAAGCGTTTGCTGATTGCATCCACCAGTTCGTTGATGTAAGTGTAATCGGAGGAGGAGAGCGACATCAACGCGAGTTCTTCAAACCCCGTGGAGCGGACTGCCTCATCGGCAGCATCCACCACTTCTTGCACGCTTCTCTCTCTAACGGGACGCGTGATCATACCCGCCTGACAGAATCTACACCCTCGGGTGCAGCCCCGCATGATCTCCACCGAAACGCGGTTGTGTACGACTTCGATATTCGGCACGATAAATTTGAGCGGTGGCGGCGGAAGTTTCGCCACAATGCGCTTGTTTACCACTTTTGGCGCTTCAGGGCGGATCGGTATTGTTTGTGCTACTGTTCCATCGTCGAGGTAGGTTGTTTCGTAAAAGCTTGGAACATACACGCCAGGGATTTTGGCAAGTTCGAGAAGTAAATAATTTCGGTCGAAGGTTGAAGGTCGAAGGTCTTCGCCGTTGACTTTTGACCTTTGACCTTTGACTCTTTGTATCACATCAACAATATCGTGAATAACTTCCTCACCTTCGCCAATTGCAAATGCGTCAATGAAGGCGTGCATGGGTTCGGGGTTGGTGGCTGAGTGTCCGCCCGCGATTATGATGGGGTGAGTCTCGTCACGGTCTGCTGAACGGACGGGAATGCCTGCCAGGTCGAGAATGTTGAGGGCGTTGGTGTAGAGAGTCTCGTAGGGTAGGGTAAAGCCAATTAGGTCGAAGCAGGCCAGGGGTTGTTTTGATTCGAGCGCGTAGAGCGGAATCCCATGTTCGCGCATTAACGCTTCCATATCCACCCAGGGCGCATAGGCGCGTTCGGCCAGCGCATCCTCGCGTTGATTGATCTGATCGTAGAGGATCTTCAGGCCAACGTTGGAGACGCCAATATCATAAATATCGGGGAAAACAAAGGCGACCTTGGTCTGAACCTTGTCCCACTCTTTGACGGTGCTGTTGAGTTCACCGCCCACATACCGGCCAGGCTTTTGTACCTTTAAAAGAATACGGTCGAGTTTGGTTTCGATCTGTTCCGGGGTTAACATGGCGCGAATTATACCTGATAAGAATTGTCGAATTGCATTAGAGTTTTGGGGCGGAAAATCGGCCTTTGCAAAAATGAAAAGAGAAAAGCCCGTAATTAGCCCGAATGGGTCTACTGCTTATGCGTGTGTTTCGTTTAGAATTTCTTCCTATGAAAAGGAGTGAGATAATGAAAAAAGTTCTTTTAGTTTCTCTGGTATTTCTGCTGACGGCCTGCGCGGGAGCGCCTGTTCAGCAAGTGCAACCAACGCCGATCATTGCCACCGTGTTAGTGCCTGTCAGCGCGCCGACTGAGGTACCTCCCACGGTAATTCCGCCAACAGCGGAAGTGATCGTGGTAACGGCAACCAGTGAGCCAGCCACAGTTGTTCCACCGACAGCGGAAGTGATCGTGGTGACGGCTACAAATGGGCCAGCCACAGTTGCTCCAGCCGCAAATGTCCCAAGCGGTGGACCGATTCCAATTGACAATACTCTTGGTAAAGGTGTGTTTGTTAATCTCACCATGTCCAGTGACTCTTTGACCTTGCGCTGTTCCCCAAGAGAGATCACATTTACCGCAACAGCCGCTCTTCCAGATATTGTTGACGCTTTGTTATATTATCGTATCGTGGATAATCCCGCGGGTCTGTATCCTTCCGAGTGGCAAAACGGCGGCAAGATGAAAGGCGATGGAAACGGGAATTTCACGCTTGTCTTCGGCGGTGACGATGTAGATGAAAACCTTCGCTTGGACAAAGCCTGGCTTGATGTTCAATTCATCGGTCTTAACAAAGGCGGCGCCGCAGTGGACCGCACCCAGAAGATCGAGCGCTTGATCACCTATCGAAAAGATTGTCAATAAATTAAATGACCCAACAAAAAAAGGACAGGCATAGCGCCTGTCCTTTTTTTGTTGAATGTGAATTATGCAGTCTTGCGTGCCTGCATTGTTTCGCGTCCCCAGATCCATAACGCGCCAAGGCCGCACAGGATAACCGAGAAGTTGATCAGCCAGCCGAAGAAGCCGATTGGCAGAAGCGGGAAGCTGAATAACTCGATGATTAGGATGAGAACAACCACGCCTGTCGCCATTGGCCATACCTTGTGTTCCGCAAGGGTGGGGTTGACACGGCTCAGGATCCACTTGCCCATCATGTCGCCGACGACGATCTTTGTCAGGTAGGAAGTGGCAAGCACAAACATGATCGTCAAACCAAAGAGGGCGAGTATGCCCAACCAGATGATAGTACCGCCTACTCCGCCGAGGGTCAGCAGCCCGAATAACATTCCGCCGAAGATCATGACGAGAACGATCACGAGCAATGCGACAAAGAACGCGGCCCATGCGATCGCGCCCCAGCCGAGGCTGCCCCAGGGTTGAGAATTGATCTTCTCAGACAGGGTTTTCGTAAAGGTGGGGAACAGCCAGCCGAGTAAAAGTCCGAACAAAATCAGGGTAATCATGGTGCGGACCATATCAAGCGCCCAGTTTCCAACTTTTTCCGCAGGTGTCGGCGGGACGTATCGTGCTTGAGCGTTGACCTGAGGCGCTGTGCGTGTGACTTTGCCGCCAACCACATTGCCTGGGATGGGCAGATCATAGGTGCTTGTGTATTTTAAATTCCCGTCAATCTTTGCGCTGTCAGCAATTGTCAAACCAGGCTGAACGTTGGGGATCGAGATCGGGATATTGGTCATATACGTACTCATCGGCGGGGATGATTTTGTATCTTCGGTTGCGTCCACGTAGGCTTCCACGTTACCGCCGAAGGAACCGTTAAGTTCGAGCGCGCCTGTGCCGCCAAGAACATCACCAGTTACATCGCCGTCAAGCAAAGCCTGTCCGCTGCCAAAAACGATCTCGCCTTTTACAATGCTGCCCTTTTGTGTTTCAAGGCTTGCGCCGCCCACCAAAAGGTCGCTGCCAATAACCGCGTTTTCGCCAAGTTGAAGAGCGGCTCCAGCGATGCGGGCATCGTCTGTGACTGTACCATTGATGATCACGACCTGGCCCCCCGCGATCAAATCGCCTTCAACGGTTCCGTTTATGGTGATGGTCTGTCCGAATACGATCAGGTCGCCTTCGACCGTTCCGTCAAGTACGAACTCGCTTGCGGTGACATACAGGTCATCTTTAATGACCTCATCTGCTTTAATGGTGACCTTATCGCCGCCGCGGCCATCGAAGGCTAGTGCGGGCGTGGCAAAGGTCAATGTGAATAAAGCAAGCAGGGATAAAACAGATAGAAATTTATGGATGGTTTTCATGGATTCTCCTTTGAAAAACTTTGCAACTAGGAGGATATACGCCCTTTGGGCGGGAAGGTTGTATACAAAATGGCGACTCGAAAACGGACGGGTCGCCATTAACTGTTAGTTGGTCTTGGTGAAAAGGAAATTATCTCCCCGATAAATATTCCCGCCTGCGTGCTCAATCCAGGATTGTCATCTCTGCTGGCTTTCCCAGATACCAGTTCAAGATCTGTACAAACCAGCCGCAGAATTTTATTTTTTCGTCGCGTATCATGGTTTGTAATTTATCCATGCTGTAATATCCAATTTCTTCTATTTCAACAGGATCAAATTTGACTTTTTCAGGCTCAACGATCCCTTCATATAATTGGCTGATCTCGTTGTCGTTCAATCCATAATTCATTCTAAACCTAACAAGCAGATTGATCTCAATGCCTGTCACACCCATCTCTTCCTTCATGCCGCGCACTGCCGCATTGAGATAACTCTCCCCAGCTTTGACATGTTCCGAGACAGAGCAATCCAGCCTGGAGGGGGAAGAGGCGCGGTCCGCACTCCTTTTTTGGATGAGCATTTTTCCATCCCGCGTAAATAGAAATACATGCACCCCGCGATGCTGTAATCCAAGTTGATGGACTGTTGAACGCATTTCCTGTCCAGTAACAATATCTTCATTATTTACGATATCTAATAGTTCGTCGGTCATTGTCTTCTAGTTGTCAAAATTGATCTACACTCGTTTTTTGGAATCCATTAAGAAAAACAGATTCTGGATCTGAGCTAATGCTAAAACAAAGAAACAATGCCAGGGGGAGAATTTGCAGGAATAGCCTGGATTGTGATGTATGCAGATGCCACTCCAGATCATTGGGGGTAATGAGATAAATAGCTGCATATCCGAGCAGCTGCAACACCAATAATGCAAAAATCGCGTAGCTCCCCTGCCTGAAGACGGTTGAGAGATCGTTATGCATTATCACTGTGTAGAACAGCAAAAAAATAAGGCTGCGGTTGAGAAAACTTGAAGTGAACGATTTCAAGATGATCGAGTATCTGGAAAGATCAGTGATCCTTTCGATCAAGCTGGTGCTGTTATTGTTTAATAAGTCGTTGGGAGGGGTAAGAGACTTGAAGTAGAAAATAATCAATAAAGGAATCGCCAAACCTGCCAGGTAGGGCAAAAATGAACGCTTGAGGTTCTTTGGGGATGCCACAATCAGCGCAATTGGACTGACTGCGATAAATAGCAATCCTTCGTTTTTTGTCCATCCCGCAAGCCCTGCCATAAATCCTGAAAGTATCAGTAAAGAGGATTCATTGCGTACTGTAAAAAGATACATCAGTATTCCCGAAGTGAGGATGAAATACATAACTGGAACATCAGCGATCAAATAGGTTCCTTCTACAACAACCCCTGTGAATGCGATCAGTACCACCGAAGCCAGGCTGGCTTGGCCAATTGTTCGGGTGAAGGCCAAAGCGCTGAACATGACCATGACCACTGAAAAGGTAAACAGCGCGGACTGCAGCATTGGCACACGCAAAGTCTCATTCCCCAATGTTTCCCATCCCCAGGCTACGTTGAGTGGAACAAGCAATGGGTAGTCTGCATGTCTGAATAATGCCAGGTCCGGGGATAAAGTAGCCTGCCAATTTTCAGGGTCCCGATAGATGAAGCGCGCGGCGCGATTCCAAATACTCCACGCATCCAACACTCCTTGCGGACGGGAAATAATCGTATTAATAAAAACCAGCACTGCCATAATGGAAGCAAGAAAAAAAACGCCAAAAAGAATCCACTGGAAATATGAAAGTGCGGGCAGGCGTATCTCTTCCCATTTTTGATTGCGTCCCCTCAAGAATGTAATTGCCAGCAGCAAAATCAACAAAATGATTTGCACTGTCAGCATGTTGACACGCCCTGGCATAGCCTGTAAAACTAGAAAATATAATATCGAACTGATGCCCAGTCCGAGTCCAATGCCGAGGGAGAATTTAAGCGGAAAGGCCAACAGGTTTTTTTCAGGCCATAGCAAGTGAACAACCAAAGTGCCTGAAAATATGGTGGGAAGAAAAATAAGAGCACTAAGAAGAGTCATGGATTACCTAAATTACGGAAGATGCGTACTTTTCCTTTTATGGTTGTGATCTCATATTGACACGGGAATGCTGCCAGCCAGGTGGCTAGATCCTTGTCGCTAAGCACCACCACATTCCACTCTGCAATGGGCCCCTTTTTTAATACCAAGGGAGCCAATGCGTATTGTGTCAGTAAAAATTCAGTTTCCGAGTCCCAGTACTCATATTCTGCGCCCGGCACATTTTCTTCTGATATATAACCGACCAGTCCCCGATTAATTGGCAGGTCTTCTTTTACAAGGATCATATTAGCTTCCCAGCGGTCAAGGGCGTCTGTGCCCCTATCTGATATATTCAGAGAAGATGTCCAAAGCTGCCCAATAGCGGATAAACTGATAACCAGCATCACTACCACTAAAATTTTCTTTAGCCCTGCTAATAACATGCCTCTTCTCCTTCCTTAGATGGAAAATTCCCATTTCAGTTCTTTCAGCAGCCATATTATAGCCAGAAAATGATGGCATAAGGGATTTCTTGGAGGCACCTGTTAAAAGTCAAAGGTCAAAAGTCATGGATATTCGACTTTTGACCTTTGACGATTTTCTTGTTTAGCCTGTAACTTTCAAACCTTCAAACTTGCGACCGTTCTTTATCCGAACAACTCCATCAATTGCTTCACATGCACAACACCGTCGAAGCCTTTGATGTCACCTTTGCGGAGTTCCGCTTTTTCGCCATCGGCATCGCCCAGGCAGGAGACGATCACATCACCAGCGCTCACATCTTCCTTTTCAGTGTAGTGATTAGTGGTGACGATCACGTTTGCGCCTGCGGCTTTTCCTGCGGCAAGACCATTCTTGGAATCTTCGACCACGATCACTTCATCGGGATTCAATCCAAGTTTGGAAAGCGCAAGGTTGTAAATTGCTGGATCTGGCTTCTTCTTCTCGACCACATCGCCTGCAAGTACCACTTCAAATTTGATGTCTGAAAGCGGACCTTCGGTGATTGCTTTCGCGGCTTGTTCATTGGATGTGGTGCAGATGGCGAGTCTGAGTCCCGCATCCATCGCTTCTTTCATAAACCGATGCAGGCCCGGGCGGAGGGGGAGTTTGCCTGTCTCGATCAGTTCCACGAACAAGGCCGTCTTGCGCTTGTGCATTTCCTTGACGAGGCTGTCGATTTCCTCCTCGGTTAGTGGTTTGGAAAACCCTTTGGTCTTCCAATGGTGTTTCATACGCTCCTTGCCGCCGCCAACCTGGAGCAGTTCGTGATAATACTCCACATCCCATTCGTCAGTGAAGCCGAACTCTTTGAAGGTCATGTTGAACGAAACGCGGTGACCGTCGCGTTCTGTATCAATGATCACGCCGTCCTGGTCAAAGAACACTGCTTTTATTTTTGACATATAAGCCTCCATTCAGAGAACTGATTCAAACACGAAGGACACGAAGTTCACAAAGGGAAAAGCCTTTAACCCTTCGTTACCGTTGTCTCCTTTGTGTTTAAATATGTTTTATTTCTTCACCCCAAAGAATTCGAGGACGGTATCCACGAACAATTGATTTTCTTCCGTGGTGCCGACTGTCACACGGAACCAGCCGTCGCTGCCGTACTTCTTGCTCTCGCCGCGCAGGATGATGCCTTTGGTTTCGGCATATGCCAGAACTTCCTTGCCTGTCTTGCCGGTCTCGCCGCAATCGAAGAGGATGTAGTTGGCTTTGGAATTCATAACGTAGAAACCGGGGATCACGCTCAATGACTCGGTGATGAAGTCCACCGCGTTGTTGTTGAACTTGACGCGTTCCGCAAGGCCTTCGGCATCTTCAAAAGCGGCAAGCGCTGCCCACATGGGAATCGTGCCCACGTTCCAGGGAAGAAGTGAGCCTGCGATCTGGTCGATCACTTCCTTGTCCGCGATGGTATATCCAAAACGCATTCCAGCCAGACCATAAGCTTTGGAGAGTGTGCGGGTAATCAACACATTCTTGTATTTCTTGGTCAACTGCACCTGAGACATGCCGAGGCCGGCATATTCCATGTATGCTTCATCAATAACGAACGGAATTCCCAATTCGGCAATGGTGATGAAGTGCTCGGCGTCCATGTAGTTGCCGGTGGGGTTATTCGGGTTGGCCACGACGATGATCTTGGTCTTGTCTGTCACGGCCTTGATGATGGCTTCGGGATCGTATTCCATCTTATGATCTTTGTAGATCATCGGGACGGATACCATTTTGCCGCCGAGCAAAGTTCCGCGCAAACCATAAATGCCGAAACAAGGAGTGTGTTGAATGACCTCATCTCCCGGTTCAAGGAACATGCGGAAGATATTGTCATATACTTCGCTGGAACCATTGCCGATCATCACGTTGCCGGGACCGTCTACATTGTTCATCTCGGCAATCTTACTGCGGACGACCAAACCCTGATCGGGATAACGGTTCGCCATCTTTGAGTACTTTGCCATCGCTTCCAAAACTTTGTCAGATGGGGGCAGCGGATTCTCATTGGACATCATGCGATGCAATGACGGATCTCTCCATGCTTTTTCAATATGCTCCGAGATGTACATCGGGATGCCCTTAACCCACGGGGCGTAATATTCTTCAACTTTTTTCATTATTTGTTGTCTCCTAAGTGTTTGTTGTTACTTTGGTGGTCGAGTAGGCGGTGTTCTTCCGCCGTATCGAGACCACAAGTTTTTCAAATATATGGTGGTCTCGATATGCCCCGCGAAAACCAGCGGGGCTACTCGACCACCATATTGCTATGAAACTACGCCTTGCCTTCACAGCCCAGCTTGTCCATCCAGTGCATCACGGCTTTGCGGGTCGCATCACGGACAAATACATCCAGCTTGCCTGGATCATATTCATCGCGGTGAGCGGACAGATATTCCCATTTCGCATCGAGCAGGGTGTGCTTCAATTCGGTCGAGACGTTGAACTTCGCACCGCCTGCTGCAAGCAGTTTGGCAACGTAATCATCGGGCAGTCCCGTTCCGCCGTGAACGACCAGCGGGGTCTTGATGCCATTGCCGTTCAACATTTTGTGGATGACAGCCATGCGCTCGAAATCGATCTTTGGATTCTTGGTTTTGTACACGCCGTGAGCTGTGCCAATGGCGGGAGCGAAGATATCAACACCCGTGCGCTCGACAAACTCAATGGACTGTTCGGGATTGGCAAGCTGCGCTTCATCTTCCGCAACCTTGATCTGGTCTTCCACGCCGCCAACGGTTCCCAACTCGCCTTCGACAGAGATGCCGCCGATTGCATGACAGTAATCTACAACTTCCTTGGTCTGGCGGATGTTCTCTTCATATGACTGTTTGGAAGCGTCGATCATGATGTTGGTGTAGCCCGCATCCGCACACTTCTTGCAGTAGTCAATGCTGGTGGAGTGGTCGAGGTGCAAACACACCGGCACTGGCGCAGATTCGGCCAATGTGCGGAAGATGTTCACCATCATTTGTGTCCCCAGAAACTGAGAGGGCTTGACGGAGGTCTGAACAATGACGGGGGTCCGCTTTTCAATCGCCGCGTCGATCACCGCTTCAAACTGGATCAAATCAGTGACGTTGAACGCGCCTACGGCCCAGCCCTCTTTCGCCGCAGGGACCATAATTTCTTTTGCATTTACAATGGACATTTGTTACTCCTTATGTTTAGTTTACGAATTATGAAAGAAGATGAACTCTTCTCTTATTCACATTTTTTATTTTACCGTTTCGTTGGCAGACAAATTGCGATGACGCCACCACAGCGCGGCGGTTGAAGCAATTGCCACGACTGCCATGAAAGTCTGATTGGCGTTGACTCCTGCCAATTGCGAAGCATCGAGCCTCAAAAAGTCCAGGAAGAAGCGCACAAGCGGGTAGAAGATCAAATAGACCAGGAAAACATCGCCGGGCTTGAGTCGGTCTTCATATCGGCGTGAGATCCAGATCAAAAAGAACATATTCGCAAAACTGAGGATGGCCTCGTAGGCGAAGAGCGGATGATAGTATTCAACCTGCTCAAAGCCTGTCAAGCGATGCGCCGGGTCGATAAATAATTTCCACGGCAGGTTCGTTGGCGCGCCGTAGAGTTCCTGATTGAAAAAATTGCCCCAACGTCCGATGGCCTGACCAAGCGCGAGACACGGCGATGCAATATCAGCCCATTCGGCAAAATTCAAATTACGTTTGCGCGAATAAAAGTAGAGCACAATTGCCCCGCCGATGACCGCACCGGGAATTCCCAAGCCGCCTTTCCACACCGAAAGCGCATCAATGGGATGCGTAAGGTAGAAGGCTGTCGTGCGCCCTGCCGCCACTGAAGATGGCGACGGTGTAAAGATGTGCCAAAGACGCGCGCCAAGGATGCCGCCCACGATCAAATAGATCAGCAGATCCCAAACGATTTCAGGATCGTGACCGCGGCGCTTGGCTTCGCGCCTTGCAAGCAGGCCGCCTGCCAGAGCGCCCAGCATGATGACGATGCCATAAAATCGAACGTATAAAGGGCCAATTGAAAAGCCGTCAATTCCCATGTACAGTATTGCTCCTCCGATTTTGTTTTGGAGAATGAAAGACAAACGAGTTCTTTCATTCTCCAAATATTATTTGCTTTTCTTTCCCGCGTCTTTCAACCACTGTTCCCAACGGAAATCGGTCACATGCTGGCGGAAACGCGCAAACCACAAATCTGCATAGCCCTGGAAATCCTCTTCCAGTTTCGAAATGCCCGTCTGTGTTGTGCCCCACATCGACTCGTGTAATTCAGACATAGGCCACATCAAACGCAGGCGCGCATATTGCTTGTCTGTCACTTCGCCGAAATACTCATACAGGAAGTTTTCCACCTGCTCTTCATTCAAGCGGTGATGGTGAGAGAAATTGCCAAGGTCAAAGAAAATATCGCCCATGCCGGCGTATTCCCAATCGAGCAGCCTAATCTCGCCAATCTCACCGGGAACATCCTCTTCAAGCCAGTTCAAATTGAGCAGGTCATTGTGACACGGTGTGGGTGTGTACGGATCTTTTGCCAGAGCCTTCTCAACTTCCTTTGTTTTTTGCATGATCCAGTCCCAATCATGCGGGAATTTGGCGTTGTTTTTTCTGGAAATCTTCTCCAGCATTTCCACGCGGCGGAAAACGTTGAACTCGCCTTTTAGCTTTGGCGCGCGCCGATGGAAGAGGCGGATTTTCTTTGCTATGCGTGCAAGGTAATCAGGCTGTTTGATCACATCAGGTGGAATTACCTTCCCGGTTATGAAGCGGGTTACGATGTAATTTTCAGGTTTGATGAAATACACAACTTCAGGCGCAATGCCCAGTTGTCCCGCCGCGTAATTCGCCGCATATTCAACATCGCGGAGTATCCCCAATTGATCAGTACCTTCCCCGGCAAGGCGGATCACGAATGACTTTCCATCCGCATCAACTTTGAAATTTAAATTTGTAATACCACCGCTCAACGGAGTCTTTTTGATGTTTTTCGACTCGGCGAGAAACGGTACTTTATCAATGGCTTTATCAATTGCAAGTGTTGACATGACATTCTCTCCAGATAGGATTAGGATTTTTGCTTGCAAGTAAGCGTTCCCTCAAATTATTTTAGATGGCGGCCTCCTTTGGCGATTAAGGCTTCGGAAGACTTTTCTGTCAAGAGGATATTCCTCCTGGTGAGACATCCGAAACTTTGTATGGCGTTTCTTTCTTAACCGTGAATTGATCCTGTTTACTGACGAATTCGTTCAGCCTTGGGATCCCACAGCACAGCCTGCGCCACCTCCGCGCCGACCTGTTCGCCAAAACATTCAACCTGTAATTTTGTGCCAACCTTCGCGTATTCCATTGGAAGATATGCGTAGGCAATGGACTTATTCACCGAATATCCAAATCCGCCCGAAGCCACCCAGCCGACGATCTTATCGCCCGCGCGGATCGGTTCCTTGCCAAGCACAATGGTTCGGTCATCGGAAAGGGTGAGTGTGCAAAGCTTTCGTTTGATTCCTTCTGCTTTTTGCTTCACCAGTGCATCCTTGCCGGTGAAGTTGGCTTTATCGAGTTTCACCGCAAAGCCAAGCCCCGCTTCGTAGGGAGTGTAGTCTGGTGAAATTTCGCCGCTCCAATAGCGATAACCCTTTTCAAGGCGTAAAGTGTCAATGGCCTTGTAACCGCCTGCCACCATGCCTTCGGGTTCGCCTGCTTCCCAGAGTGTGTCCCAGAGTCGCAGACCGTACTCCGTCGGGCAGTAGAACTCCCAGCCCAGCTCGCCAACATAAGTCACGCGCGAAGCGAGCACGGGGATGTCGCCAATGGTGATTCGGCGATTCGTCATGTACGGGAATCCCGCATTCGAGACATCATCCGAAGTGACTTTCTCTAAAATCTTGCGCGCCTTCGGTCCCCACAACCCGATACAAGCATAGGCCGAGCCGACATCTTCGATGGCAACTGTGCCGTCTTCGGGCATGTTGAGCGAGAGCCACGACATATCGTGCTGACCGAATGCCGTGCCCGTCACAATGAAGAAGCGATCTTCCGCAAGACGGGTGACGGTGAAATCACATTCGATGCCGCCGCGTTTGTTGAGGGCTTGCGTGTAAACAATTGTGCCAATGGGTTGGTCAATTTCGTTCGCGCAAACAGTGTTGAGGAAGTTCAACGCGCCAGAGCCGCGCACTTCAAATTTGTTGAAGGATGTCTCATCGAAGAGACCAGCGTTCTCGCGTGTCATAAGGTGTTCATGCCCGATGGCGCGTGACCAATTGTGTCGCGCCCAGCCTCTTGGTTCGTGACCATGAGTGGCAAGCTCTTCATATTTTCTAAACCAATTCGGGCGTTCCCAGCCCATCTTTTCGCCGAAGGCACAACCGAGGTCGCGCAATCGGTAATAGGTGGGGGAGATGCGCACATTACGTTTTGACAGGCGCTCTTCGCCGGGGAAGTGAATGTCATAGTATTGCGTGTAGGTTTCGAAGGTGCGCGCTACGGTGTAATTGATACTGTTGTAGTTCGGGCCGAAGCGGCGCACATCCAGTCGCCACATATCCCACTCGGGACTGCCGTCAATAATCCATTCAGCCATCACTTTGCCAATACCGCCCGCGCCAGCGAGTCCATGCGCGCAGAAGGCGCACGCCACCCAGAACCCTTTGACAGTTGTGGGACCAAGCAAAAATTCGCCATCGGGGGTGAAGCCTTCGGGACCGTTCAATAGTTTAATGACTTCAGCATTTTCAACAGCGGGCACGCGTCTGATGGAGTTTTCCATTAATGGGGTGAAGCGTTCCCAATCTGGCGGGAGCAATTGGAATTTGAAATCCTTCGGAATGCCGTTCATGCCAAAGGTTGCGGGCTGACGTTCGTAACCGCCTGTGACCAGTCCGCCGACTTCTTCGCGCCAATAGACTAACAGATCAGGGTCGCGCAAATTGGGAAAGCTGTGAGTTACGCCTTCGATGGGCTTTGTCATTATGTAAAGATGCGCCATCGGCACCACGGGCAGATTCAACCCGACCATTTTGCCGACTTCGCGTCCCCACATGCCTGAGGCATTCACTACGATTTCGGTTTTGATCGTGCCTCTGCTGGTGACCACTTCGCTGACGCGGCCATCTTTTAGGTTGATGCCTTGAACATCTGTGTCTGTGAAAATCTTTGCCCCGCGATTTTTTGCGCCCGCCGCAAGTGCATTCGTTAATCCTGTGGGATCGATACTGCCGTCGTTGGGTGTATAAGCCGCGCCAAGGACTCCATCCAGTGACATAAGCGGGAACATTTTATGTGCTTCCTTGGCTGAGATCAATTCCATTGGAACGCCGAAGGAATTTGCCATGCCAACGAGGCGCTTGGTTTCTTCCATGCGTTCAGCGGAACATGCAAGGCGCAGCCCGCCGACTTCGCGCCAGGAAGTGTCGATACCGGTCTCGGCTTTAAGTTTGCGATACAGATCGGTGCTGTAATGCATCATGCGTGTCAGATTTGCATCCGAACGCATTTGACCAACAAGCCCCGCCGAGTGCCATGTTGATCCTGCTGTTAATTCATGTCGTTCAAGAATGACGACATCCTTCCACCCCATGAGTGTAAGGTGATAAGCGATACTTGCTCCACCGACGCCCCCGCCGATAATTACAACTTGCGCTTGTGTTGGAAATTCTGACATTCATGTTCTCCTTGAAGAAATCTGTATACGGATTTCCTGGAATGCGGACTTTAGTCCGCTCTTTCAACAAAAGCGGACTAAAGTCCGCGATCCATTTTTACTTATTTCTGCCAAACCGAATCAGGGCGCGCCATTTCGGCTACGATATCAAACGTGGATATTACTCCGAGAGGAAATGCATCTGGATCGTTCTTATCTATTACCACGAGCCTGTGATAATGATTCTGGATCATCAGATCTGCCGCTTCGCGCAAACTGGCGCTGATGTCGATAGTCAATGCTGGGTGCATTACATCGCGCACGATCATTGTTTGAACCGCGTCTTCTTTTACGAAACGGAGCAGATCATGCCCGCTGACTACGCCGAGAATACTGCCTTTTGCGTCCACCACTAAAACGGAACGCCAGCCTGAAGATGTCATCGCGCGCGCGGCGGATGCGATGGGAGTCTTTCCGCGACAGACCAGAATGGCATCGGACATTACGTCGCCAACGGTATCGCGTTTTGTTTTGATCTCACTTGCAATGCTGGCAACAAAATCGGAAAGTGAAATAATGCCGATGGGTTTTCCGTTATCGGTCACAAGAAAACGGCTGACTCTTTTTTCGATGAAATGGTCCACTGCATCAGCGAGGGGAATGTTTGCTTCAACTGAATCAACTGGCTGGGTCATAAGATCCGCGGCGGTTAATTTTCGCATGGTCGCCAAACTATCAGAATCCGATGAAAGCCATTCGCCCGCCATCAAATCAAAATCTGAAATGACACCTATGATACGGCCATCACGGTCAGTGACGAATAAAGCATGTACTTTGTTTTGGTTGAGCAGAACGGCCACTTGCCCCAAAGTGGCTGTTGGCTTGCAGGTCATCACGCCTGGGTGCATTAGGTCTTTTACAAGTTTGGTCATTGAAACTCCAAATAAAATAAAACCAGGACTGACAGATTTCCACTGGGCCGTGATTGAGTCAGGCTACAATAAAACCTGTCAGGTCTAAAATGATTGGTCAAATTATAATGAAAAAATCAAAAACTTGCAAATTCCTTCAAATTCTTATATAATCCGCCAGATGGGTAAACCCCTTATCCCCGCACAACGACGAGAGCGAATTCAGGAATTTCTGGCAATTCACCAAATCGCCCGCACGGCTGATTTGTGTAACTTGTTGGAAACGTCTGAGGCAACGGTTCGTCGCGACCTTGAGTGGCTGGAGCAAAAGGGAATTTTGGAACGCACACATGGCGGGGCGATATTAAGTCAGCGCGTGATCTTTGAACAGGAATACCAACAGCGCGCACAGCATTATCCAGAACAAAAAAAACTGATCGGTGAATTCGCCGCTTCGCTTATTGAAGAAGGCGATATTGTTTTCATCAATAGCGGCACAACAGCCACGCAGGTGCTTCAACACATTCGCCGCGATTCGCGTATTACGGTTTTCACAAATAATGTAAGCGCAGTGATGGATATCGGCGACCCGGGCTTCCACTACTATTTGACCGGGGGCGAGTTCCAGTCACGGTCCAACTCTTTGTCAGGCCGCTTCGCGCTGGACAATTTGAATCTGGTCTATGCCAATAAGGTGATTCTTGGCGTGGACGGAATCTCATTAAAACACGGCTGCACTGTGCCTTCCAACGCCGAGGCGGAAGTGGTGCGCCGCATGATCGACCGCACCAAGGGACAGGTTATTATTGTGGCTGATCACAGCAAGTGGGGCGCGGTTTCCAACTTCCCAGTGGCGAATATCGACGAGATAGATAAATTCGTCACTGACGAAGGATTTAGCCTGTCGGCAATTGAAGACCTGAAAGAACAATCTGTAGTAACCTTGTTGGCGCGTAACGCAAGTGAAGTTGCATAAAATAAATTTCCTCATAAAACAGGTGAATCGAATGAAAGATCAAGCACAAATTGTAATCATCGGTGGTGGAATTTATGGAGCCAATATCGCATATCATCTTGCGAAGTTTGGTCGCAAGGATGTTGTGATCCTGGAAAAAGGCGAGATCGCCAGCGGTGAGTCATCCCATGCGGCGGGACTTGTGACTCAGTTTGCCACGTCACAAGCCATGTTGAAATTCCGCATGTACAGCATCGAGTTGTATTCCGAACTCGGTTTGTTCGACCATGTCGGCAGCTTGAGAGTCGCGTCGAGCAAAGAGCAGCTCAAAGAGTTGGAAAGAAGCGTCAGCCGCGCGAAGGCATTGGGACTCGAAGTGGATGTTATTTCTCCTAGTGATGCGCTAAAGGTCATGCCGCAAATTTCCCAAAAGGATTTATACGGCGGTATTTATCTCCCGCGTGATGGACAGCTTGATCCGTACACAACGACAACATCCATGGCGCGCTTTGCAAAAGAGCTTGGCGTGGAAATCTATACCAATACCCGCGTGACGGGTATTAAACTTTCAGCGCAGGGAAATATTGAGCGAGTAGTAACAGACAAAGGCGAGATCCGATGCGAGATCGTCATTAACGCGGCTGGACTGTGGGCGCCGCGAATTGCCGCAATGGTGGGAATCAATATTCCGACAACTCCAGTAGATCACCAGCACATCGCGTTGAGGGCTGTGCCAGGTCACGAGTTCACGCATGAAACACCGTGTTTGCGTGACCCCGATAATTTGGTTTACATGCGCCAGGAGCAGGGCGGACTTGTGATCGGCGGTTATGAGCCGACACCGATTGCGCGCTGGATCGATGGCGTACCGTGGGAACATGGAAGCTCAACGCTGCCATCGAATTTTGATCAGTTTGAAATGCTG
This sequence comes from Anaerolineales bacterium, assembly GCA_013140605.1. Lineage (GTDB taxonomy): Bacteria > Chloroflexota > Anaerolineae > Anaerolineales > Villigracilaceae > Villigracilis. The sequence goes on along the minus strand of JABFSL010000019.1, from coordinate 2,809 downwards.
CTTGAAGGCGCGATCAAACGTTTGCCATTTTTGGATAAGGCGGGAATCATCACGCTGGTTTGTCACCCTGGCGCGTACACACCCGACTGTCAACCCATGCTTGGACCGATGGCTGGTGTGCGGGGATTCTGGATGGCGGCGGGCATGTCACTGAACGGATATGGCGGCGCGGGCGGTATGGGCAAACTGATCGCGGAATGGATCATTGATGGCGAAGCTCCAATGGATGTGTATTCCTATCGCGCCACGCGTTTTGGAAATTATTATTCCGACCCTGTCTACGCGGCGGAACGAACCAAAGAAAGTGTGAAATACTATTATCGTTTGCGTTTCCCGCATGATGAACATAAAAATGCGCGGCCTCATCGAGTCAGTCCCGTTCACTATCGTTTGTTGGAACATGGCGCAGTGTTTGGTGAAAAATTTGGCTGGGAGCGTGTGAATTATTTCCAGCCTGGCAAACCATCACGCCGCATGGGTGAAGACCAACGTCAATGGGGCTGGAGCAAACCGCCGTTCTTTGAGCGCATGGGCGAAGAGCATAAAGCCACGCGTGAAAGAGTTACGCTTTTTGACCTGACTTCATTTGGAAAGATCGAAGTGAAAGGCAAAGGTGCCTTGCCTCTTTTGCAAAGACTGACCGATAGCGATATCAACAAGCCAGTTGGCAGTGCTGTCTATACTCAATTCCTGAACACACGTGGCGGGATCGAATCTGATTTGACTGTTACTCGTTTGGGTGAAGATCATTTCTGGGTCATCACTGGCTCGGGTTTTATTGCCAATGATCTTGCCCGTATTCAAATGCATGTGGATGAAAAAGACGGCGAAGTATCCATTCGTGATATTACGCAGGATTACGCTTGCCTCGCTTTGTGGGGACCAAACGCTCGCAAGGTGTTGGAGAAGATCACAAACGATAATGTTTCGAATGCCGCGCATCCATATTTGCAAACCAAACCAATCAATATCAACGGCGCAAAGGTGTACGCACAGCGCGTCAGCTATGCGGGTGAACTTGGCTGGGAGCTTTATATTCCCAACGAACGCGCCACAATGGTTTGGGATAAATTGATGGAAGTAGGCAGGGAATTTGGCATCGAAGTCGGTGGCTATAAAGTATTGGATTCCCTGCGGCTGGAAAAAGGCTATCGCTATTTCACAACTGATATCACCCCGTCAGAAACTCCATATGAAGGCGGGCTTGGTTTCTGTGTGCATCTTGATAAAGGTGATTTTATTGGGCGGGAAGCATTGATTAAACAAAAGGCGGAGGGCATCCAGCGCAAACTTTGCACATTCGTGCTCGTTGATGGCGATGACTTTACCCAAATTTATGGCGGCGAAGCGATTTATCACGAAGGTAAAGTTCTTTCCCGTGTACGGAGCGGCGGATATGGCTTCACGATCAGGAAGAATATTCTGTATGCGTATCTGCCGACTGAATTAGCCAAACAAGGCAATCGCTTCACCATTGACCTGATAGAGGGTCGGCGTGAAGCGGAAGTGACCGCGTCTGTTTTATTTGACTCCAAAGGCGAGAGAGCACGTGCTTAATTCTCTAAACACAAAGGACACAAAGGGCACGAAGTAAAATGCGAAGTACAAAAAGGTTTTTCCTTTGTGTACTTCGTGTCCTTCGTGTTTAATCTTTTATGCAAAAAACTTCCTCCTCCCCAGCTTATGTCGGCTTTGGCATGTTGACTCCCGTCTACATCATGGCGTTGGATAAACTGCCGAAACACAATACTGGCGCGATCGTTCATCAGGTCAGTGAGTATGTGTATGATGACGCTGCGATCATTGCCTGTAATCTTCGTCAATGGGGAATATCCACCGGCATGATCGGTACAGCCGTCGGCGATGACCTGCTCGGGCATTATGTCGCTGATACCCTCGAAGAAATGGGCGTGCAAGGTAAAGTGCGGTTTACGAAGAAATATAAAACTCCGCTTGAAGTGAATGTTTCAGACAGATTGGGCGCGCGCACGTATTTCTGGCAGCGCTCACCTGAAATCTTAAGTACACTTGATACAGCAGATCTGTCCATGCTGAAAGGCGCAAAGCTGATGTATGTGGATTGGTACGATGGCGACCACATCATCCGCGCGATGAATGAAGCCAGAAGGCACAATGTCCCAGTGTTCCTGAATCTTGAGCATGGACATAATGACCCTGCCATCATGGAAAAATTTGCCAGCCGCGCCACGATCTGTCAGGCTGTGACTGACGCCGCGCAGATCGGAAAAAAAGGCGCCATGCTTTCTGTGGCAAAGAAATTACTCAAGGCAGGCATCAAGACTGCCATCATCACCATGGCAAGTCAGGGCTGCATGGTGGTGCAGGATGATGAGATTGTCCGCATTTACGCGCCAAAGGTTAAGGCTGTGGATGGCTCAGGCGCAGGCGCGACATTTTCCTCAGGTTTTATTTATGCTCATCTGAAAAAATGGAGTCTGGAAGAATCCGTCCGTTTTGCGATTGCCGCCGCTTCTCTAAAAGTCACACACTCTGGTTTGAAGATGTTTCCTGTCAAAGAGATCAAGACCCTCGCATCCACATTGCGGGTTGACCGCATGGTTTATCGTGATAATCGGTTTTTTGAGATCAATAAACTCATATCGCAGGCGCAAGGCAGTCCGCTTGTGCGGGAAAGCAAAAAATTTGCAGAGAAACTATTATCTAAAAAGAAACCTCAGAATAGAAGAAAGATCAAGAAGTCGATGGTTGGCTAGTTTGATGTCCTTGCAACGACATTGAATTTAATCAATATTTATCAATATAAAAAGGATGTGTACCATGTTATTTG
>JABFSL010000061.1 GCA_013140605.1 Anaerolineales bacterium | reverse complement strand
ATCGAGGGATAGTATTCGAATCCTGCTGGACCCACAATAATTTGATCGCACGCCCCATCGAGGGATAGTATTCGAATCCTGCTGGACCCACAATAATTTGATCGCACGCCCCATCGAGGGATGGTATTCGCATCCTGCCGTGCCCACAAATATTTGGTGTATAACAAAAAATCGGACAGGCTATATAACCTGTCCGATTTTTTATTTTAATTGTTCCAACATTTTTTCATAGATACCCGGCGCGGCGGCGAGGATGGATTGCGGCGCGGAGATATAGTCGGGCTTCCCATCTGTCGCGGTGACACGTGCGCCAGCTTCTTCAGCGATCAGCCCGGCGGCGGCTATATCCCAGGGTTTGAGAGTCAACTCCCAGAACGCGTCGAAGCGGCCTGCGGCAACGTAACAGCCGTCCAGGGCGGCTGAACCCAGTCGGCGCACACCTTGAGTCATCTTGGCAAGTTTCTCAAAGTTTGAGAAGTTATCCTTTTCTGTGTTCCATGTGTCATACGGAAACCCTGTTACCAGTAAACTTTTTTGTAATTCAGTGGTGTTGGATGCGTGAATTGATTTTCCATTAAGGGATGCGCCTTTGCCGCGTTCAGCAGTGAACATTTCATCGCGCAGCGGATCATAGACTGCGCCAAGTTTTACAATGCCATGAATCGCATAAGCGATGGATATGCAGAAAACGGGAATGTGATGTGAATAATTTACAGTTCCATCCAGAGGGTCAACATACCAGATACCTTCGTTATCGCCTTTTGTTTCACCGCTTTCTTCAGCAAGGATGTGACTGTCGGGAAAATGGGTTTGAATCTCGTTTATCAAAAACGATTCTGAAGCATGATCGATTTCTGTAACAAGATCGATCACACCTTTATAGCTGACCTGATGTTCCTTGCTGTAGCCTTCACGCAGGATCGCACCTGCGCCGCGCGCGAGTCGTTCTAGATCGGAAAGAGTTGGTTTCATGATTATCCGCTCCAAATGCGGCGGCCTAACGCGGAAAGGGCAAATTCCACGGCGAGCGCGGCTGTTCGATTTTGTATATCAAGGATCGGGTTGACTTCGACGAGATCCATCCCGATCAATTTGCCCGTTTCGGCAATCAATTCACAGGCGAGATGAACTTCACGCTGTGAGAGTCCAGCAGGGACGGGGGTTCCAACACCAGGCGCGTGTTCTGGGTCAAGCGCATCCAGATCAAGTGAAAGATAAATATCATCAACATCGCGGCTGACACGTTCAATTGCCCTCTCAACCACCGAGACCATTCCATACCTGTCAATTTGTTCCATGCCCATGACCAAAGAGCCTGCGTTGCTCAAATTTACTTTTTCACCAGAGTCGAGATCTCGTGCGCCAATAATGGCTATTTTGTTTGGGTCAATGACAGGTAATGATTCATCCCAAAGTTGTACAAGGCTTTTATCTCCAAGCCCAGCGAGAATGGCAAGTGACATGCCGTGGATGTTTCCCGAAGGTGTGGTTTCGGCAGTGTTAAAATCTGCATGAGCATCGATCCAAATTACGCCGATTTTTTTATTGTGCGCTGCTCCGCGCACTGAACCAATGGATAGGCTGTGATCTCCCCCCAGCACAAGCGGAAAATTCCCTGCCTGTATGGAAGTTGCCACAGATCCTGCCACGCGCCGCGACATGGGAATGATGCAATCTATATATTTCAATTTTGGATTTGTGATCTTGCACATTTCAGCAATTGGAACTTCCACATTGCCTTCATCATGCACATCATACCCAAGCTCTTCCAGTTTTTTTTGTAAATGTGAATAGCGGATCGCACTGGGTCCCATATCCACGCCGCGGCGGTCCGCGCCGAGATCTATCGGAACACCGATAATATCAATTTGCATTTTTTATTTCTCCAATTATGAATTTAAGCCGTTTGATAATACCCAACGTCCACTGAATATACACGCCCGCGTTTGATAACTTGCTTAACCAGATTCGTTCCATAGCGATATCCAACCTGACGGTAATCCGGCACAGACAGGATCAGCATGTCTGCCTGTTTTCCCACTTCGATGGAACCGATCGAATCTGACCTGCGGATTGCGTGGGCGGAATTGATAGTGGATGCGGCGATGGCTTGAGCGGGTGTCAATTTCATTGTGCGACAGGCCAGCGCGATAACAAATTGCATCGACTCGTTCCATGTTGTTCCCGGGTTGCAATCGGTGGCGAGGGCGAACAACGCATCTGCTTCGATGATCTTCCTGGCGGGCGTGTAATCTTTTTCAGCAAGGCCGAATGGCGTGCATGGAAGTGAAACTGCAACAGTGTCTGATTTTGCCAGCACCTGAATATCCGCATCGGATGTCCGCACCAAATGATCTGCGGATGCCGCGCCTAATTCTGCCGCAAGCGCCGCGCCGCCGAGGTTGTCAAATTCGTCGGCGTGGATCTTGAGCGGGAATCCCAGCGACCCAGCCCGGGTTAATATCTGACGCGACTGTTCAAGATTGAATGCTCCCGTTTCACAGAAGACATCCACGAAGGGCAGGGGAAGGCGCGGGGCGTGAGTCTCCCACCATTCTTTTAGCATTGGCAGCATTGTGTTAGCGACTTCATCTGTATAACCTTGCGGGTTGTCTTTAAATTCGGGGGCGATGGCGTGCGCGCCAAGGAAGGTGATGGCAAGGTCAAGCGGGCTTTCATCATCCAGCGCAAGTAATGCCTTGAGCAAACGCAGTTCAGTTGACGTTTTTAAACCGTAGCCTGTTTTTGCTTCGGCGGTGGTTGTGCCATGCGCAAACATTTTTAAAATGCGCGGACGAGTCTGTGCGATGAGCATTTCAAAGCTGGCGGTGCGTGTGGCTTTGACGGTTGAAATGATCCCGCCGCCTGCCGCTAAAATATCGAGATAGGCCATACCGCCCATCTTCATTTCGAATTCGTTGGCGCGGTCGCCCGCCCAAATGAGGTGTGTATGCGGATCCACAAAGCCAGGCATGAGAACGCATCGGCCCGCATCGAGAGTCGGCTCATCGGGATATGCATTCCTGAGTTGGTCAGTGGTGCCAACGGCGACGATCTTTTCATCGCGGACAACGACTGCGCCATTTTCGATGATGCCAAGGGTGCCGAGGGCATGTCCGCGCTGAGGGCCGCCTGCAAGGGTGAGGAGTTGGGAAGCAGAATGAATGAGCATGTTTTATGACCAATCGTCTATGTTTTTGTAGAGCAATTTAACCACAGAAGTTCATATAAAGGGGATAATCAATTTATAGGTTCACCTGTCAGATATTTTGAAAACAGCGCGGCTGTTTGTATTATGGGAGAGTGAATACATTCTTAACATAGTTGTAAATTTATTCCCGATTTTCCGCTAGGTCTTTTTCAGTAAATCATGTAAAATAAAAGTGATCTCAGGAAGGCTTCCTGAGAAATCCAATGGAAAGGAGAAAAACCTCATGTTATTTTCACCCAAGGAAAAAGGTCAGGGTCTTGTTGAATATGCGTTGATTCTTGTTTTAGTAGCTATTGTTGTTATTGCAGCATTGATGATCCTAGGCCCGATTATCGGCGGCGTTTTCAGCAAAGTTAACTCCAGCCTCAGCAGCGTATAATTCTAAATAACTGCATAATAAACACTGCAAATTGGAGCTCCAATTTGCAGTGTTTATTATTAAATTGCTAACATAACTGTTAAGGAAAAAGATAAAATATCTCTTGTTTTATTCCGTCTACCGTGTAAAATAAAGTCAATCTCGGGAGACCTTCCCAGGAAATCCATATAGAAAGGAGAATATCTTCCCATGTTATTTTCACCCAAAGAAAAAGGTCAGGGTCTTGTTGAATATGCGCTAATTCTTGTTTTGGTAGCCATTGTCGTTATTGCGGCCTTGATGATCCTCGGCCCGATTATCGGCGGCGTTTTCAGCAAAATCAACTCCAGCCTCAGCACAGTCTAGTTTGTGTTGACTAGATAAGACAAAATAAAAAAATGGCGGCTTGATAAGTTATCAAGCCGCCATTTTTTTATAAATTGTTAACATAATTGTTAAGGAAAAAATTATTGTTTCTCTTGTTTTATTTTTCATGCCGTGTAAAATAAAACAATCTTAGGAGACCTTCCTGAAAAATCCATATAGAAAGGAGAATACTTTCCCATGTTATTTTCACCCAAAGAAAAAGGTCAGGGTCTTGTTGAATATGCGCTAATTCTTGTTTTGGTAGCTATCGTCGTTATTGCGGCTTTGATGATCCTCGGCCCGATTATCGGCGGCGTTTTCAGCAAAATCAACTCCAGCCTGAGCGGCGTGTAATCCATCGCTGATCCTGTAAGTTCAACAAATATCGCGAACTGGAAATATGGTTCGCGATATTTTATTGTCTGGATAGCTCTCTCTTTCATTACCTGCTTTCGTTTTCGAAAGGCTAACACAACTGTTAGGGAAAACGGCTTTGAAGTACTTGTGCTTTTTAATAGACAATGTAAAATGAAATCATCTTAGGAGGCCTTCCTGAGAAATCTGCTAGAAAGGAGAAATTTCCCATGTTATTTTCACCTAAAGAAAAAGGTCAGGGTCTTGTTGAATATGCGTTGATTCTCGTTTTGGTAGCTATTGTCGTTATCGCGGCTTTGATGATCCTCGGCCCGATTATCGGCGGCGTTTTCAGCAAAATCAACTCCAGCCTGAGCGGCGTGTAGTTCGCGCCCCGCCAATGAAAAAAGCACTGCCTTTCGGCAGTGCTTTTTTCATTGTTTTTTATTCGAAAGTTATTTTTTGGGAAGCAATCTGTTGTTCATCCCTTTTGCATTCTGCGTAACGCTAATAGGCCTGCCAAATTAAAAATAACAGCGGTTAATGCTACAAACACGAATCCGAATTGTTGATAAATAACAGCCGCCAGAAAGGCACCCAAAGCGCGACCTATTGAATGTCCTGTGACGTTCATTGACAGTATCGTGGCCCGTGCCGAAGGGACAAGTTCCGTCATTAATGGGATATGGCTGACCATGACATACTCAAAGGTTATGTAAAACAGGAATAGCCCGATCAATGCGCCGATTTGCGTATGCCCAATGATGGGGAGTAGAATCGATGCCATTGCATTGCCGACCAGCCCAATGGTTAGCGCGAGCGGTTTGCCGAGTCTGTCTGTTGCGAAGGCGACCAAACCTTCTCCGCTTAATTCTGATATGCCAATTACAGCAGATGCACCTGCCAGCGCGGCGATCTTTAATCCAAAAGAATCTTCCAACCAAACACCAAATATCACATTGACCAACTCATTGCCTGCGCTTGCCCATAAAGCAATTGAAATTCCCGCCATCGCAGGCTTTGATGAAAACACTGCTCGATACCCTGCTTGTGAGTTCGATGTCAATTCATGATGTGGATCTGTGTTTGGGATGATACGCCAAATCGTTATGAAAATGAAAACCCCAAGGGTTGTCAATACGGGGAAGGGCGCGGACCAGCTAAATTTTGCAATGAGAAATCCCATTGCTGGCACGCCGATGATAAACGCCATTGACCATGCAACTTCTGTAATGGCTAAAGCTGTGCCTCGCTGGGCGTAAGGAATACGATCACCGAAGTATGCCTGCATGGACGGGTCGAACATATATTTGCCGATTACGGCGAGAATGAGCGCTGCGCCAAGAGTCCAGATGTTCGGGTATATGGCAACCAGCCCCACGCCGAGCGTAAAGACGACAATGCCGAGCAGCATGCCGAATTTGCGTCCGCGCCGATCTGCGATGGGAGCGAACAATGGACTCGTGACCCCAATGAGCGAGCGGACTGTCATTAGCAGGGACATGGTGGAAAGTTCCACGCCGAGTCCGCGCGCGAAAATGGGCAGAAATGGATACACCATCCTGTGGGCGGTATTCAGGATGGTGCGCAGGAACATGAAGATGATAAGTTGAAAGCGGATTCGCAAGCTGATTATTCTTTATTGGGCCGCAAGCCAAGGAAGAAACGTGTCAGGAAATATCCAGCGACCCATGCCAGAATATTCAACCCAACGAAGAACAGGATGATATTCCACAAGCCTGAATTAAAGATGGGCGATGGCGGCGGGTGCATTACATTTTGAGCTGTCGCAAAGACCACACGTAAAGTGATGATGTAAAAAATATTCGCGAATGAGGTCAGCCAGGAAATATTGAACAGCAATAAACCCAATTGAAGCAGAACACCTGTCACAGCAAAGATCATGGCGATGCGGAAACGCGGCTCGGCAAGAAACAGTCCATTCCAGTTGGCTTGCATGGCAAAGAGCGAAAGCGGAAGATAAGTCAACCAGAAGACAATGCCTGTTCGGCCAAGCGCGGCGGACCAGGCGTGAAAAATCTCTTTTCGCAGAATCAGGCCCAAAAGTCCAGCGAGAGCGGCGGCGATGAAGGCGACTTCCGCAGCCATCACCCAGGCTCCGTGCAGGTAGACGATCCGCACGTTCGCCCCCAGTGATTTTTCTTCGGGGCCGAAAAGAGTTAACAATGCGATCACAATGACCGTGATCGAAAAATAAACGAGGGGTGATTTTGTTTTTGTCATGGCGCAAATTGTACTCCATCCAAAAACTTTTGTCGGCGTGTTGCTTGACAATCCTTTTGCATGTGGATACACTCATGACGTTTGGGGAGTAGCCGCCTGTTTCCCCGCAGGATTTGTCGTCGTCATCCCATTGGTACGCTTCGCGAGCCATCGGCGACTTATGCGTTTGAACACGTTGGCGAGACCATCACGGAGGCTGTGGTGGTCTCCTTTTAATTTTCAGAGACTACGAATATTTTTTGAAGTTTGGGTTATAAAATTTCAATTCAGGAGATCTTGAATGGCACAAGAAGGAATCAAAGAACAGGAATGGCATTCGTTAAAAGCGGAGGAAGTTTTAAACCATCTTGAAGTGCAGGATGAGGGCTTGTCTTCAGCGGAAGTTGAAAAACGTTTACTGCAGTATGGACAAAATCAGTTGCGTGAAGCGCCGCGTCCGGGCTTCCTGGCTTTGTTATGGGCGCAATTGAATAACTTTGTTGTGATCCTGTTGATCGTGGCTTCTGTAATTTCCGCCCTGCTTGGCGATTACGTGGAAGCCGCCGCGATCATGGCGATTGTTGTTTTGAATTCAATCCTGGGTATTGTGCAGGAGCAGCGCGCGGAACAGGCTCTCGCCGCACTTAAGAAACTTGCCGCGCCTGATGCGCAAGTGCTGCGTGATGGCGCGCGCCGTTCCGTGCCTTCTTATAACCTTGTGCCCGGCGATATTGTTTTCCTTGAAGCGGGGAATTTTATTCCCGCCGATCTGCGTTTACTCGAAGCCATAAATTTACGTGTGGAAGAAGCTTCGCTTACGGGCGAATCGCTTCCTGTGCAAAAGAACGCGGCGACTGTTCTTGAGAAAAATGTTCCTTTGGGCGACAGAAAGAACACCGCATTCATGGGAACACTTGTCAATTATGGCCGCGGGCGCGGTGTTGTCACAAGCACAGGTATGCACACTCAGCTCGGCCTGATCGCCACGATGTTGCAAAATGTGGAGACCGAAGAAACACCTTTACAAAGAAGGCTTGACCAATTAGGCAGATCACTCAGCATTGGTTCGTTGATTTTGGTCGCGGTTGTTTTTATCGTTGCGCTGATCAATCAAACCAATATTGGCGAGTTGTTTACAAGTCCGTTGGGATACTTTGGGGAATTTGCAGAACAGATCACCGAAGTATTTATTATTGCCATTAGTCTTGCGATTGCGGCTGTGCCCGAAGGTCTGCCCGCCGTTGTGACGATTTCGCTCGCGCTCGGGATGCGGGAAATGATCCAGCGCCACGCGCTCATCCGCAAGCTGTCCTCGGTTGAGACGCTTGGATCGGCCACTGTAATTTGTTCCGACAAAACTGGGACATTGACTCAAAACGAAATGACGGTCACGCGTCTGTGGGCGGATAATCAATTCGTCCATGTGACGGGGACAGGTTATGCACCCAATGGAGAATTTCAAATAGACGGTGCAAAAGTGGATGTGAAGAAATATCCCGCCATTCTTTCCACACTATGGCTGGGGTTGATCAATAACGACTCCACGATCGAGACCACGGGCGAGAATGAATCCCAACCGACATATCGCATCATTGGCGACCCGACAGAGGGTTCACTGTTGGTGGCAGCTGCCAAGGCTGGGGCGATTCACATCGATATCGATGAAGCGTATCCGCGCGAGAATGAAGTGCCATTCGACTCGGAACGCAAACGTATGATTACCATTCACGATGTGCGCGACCCGAAGGCGGAGGATCTTTCGCCGTTCCATGATGAGAAGCACAAGGATTGGGATGTGATCGCCGTCAAAGGCGCGCCCGATATCGTGCTCGATCTGTGTACACAATATCAAGGCATGGACGATAAACCGCGGCCAATGACGAAGGAATCTAAGGAATGCATCCTTGCCGCGAACGATGCAATGACCAAGGATGCGCTGCGTGTGTTGGGACTCGCATATCGCCTGGACAAGGATGTACCCAATGATCCCGAAAAAATAAAAGCTGATGAATTGGAAAAGGATCTCGTCTTTGTTGGTTTGGTCGGCATGATTGACCCGCCGCGTACCGAGGTGAAACCTGCGCTTGAACACGCGCGTCACGCAGGCATCCGCACGGTGATGATCACAGGGGACTTCCCCAATACCGCCAAAGCCATTGCTGAAGCAATTGGTCTTCTACGCCCCGGCAAGAAAGTGTTGACCGGCGCGGCGCTGGACGATATGGATGATGAAGAATTAAAGAAGATCATCGAAGATACGGATGTCTTTGCCCGCGTTTCGCCCGAACATAAAATGCGAATCGTGGATGCTCTGCAGGCCAACGATGAGATCGTGGCAATGACAGGTGACGGCGTAAACGATGCGCCCGCCATCAAGCGCGCGGATATTGGTGTGGCGATGGGCATTACAGGCACAGACGTTGCTAAGGAAACCGCAGACATGGTGCTCACCGACGATAACTATGCGAGCATCGTCGCGGCTGTGGAACAGGGACGCATCATTTACAGCAACATCCGCAAATTTGTTTTCTTCCTGCTTTCTTCAAATGTGGCAGAGATCATGATCATCTTCCTCGCCACACTGGCGGGGTTGCCTGCGCCGCTGACGGCCATTCAACTCTTATGGCTCAATCTCATTACAGATGGTGCGCCTGCGCTGGCTCTCGCGATGGAAAAGGGTGATCCAGACATTATGGATCAAAAGCCACGCGCCAAAGCAGAACCGATTGTTAACCGCTCGATGGGCATTGGTATTGTCATACAGACCATTGTGCAAACGAGCGCTGTTTTGGGAGCGTTTGTCATGGGGTTGATCTGGCATCTCGAAGCAGGAGCAATCATCCCGTCAGGGGCGAACGTGTTGTCCTTCGTCATCGCGCATGATTGGCGCGGCATTGACGTTCAAACTGCGGAGACGATGGCTTTTGTCACGTTATCCCTCGCTGAACTGTTCCGCGCTTATACGGTGCGCTCGGAACGCGCTTCGCTGTTTCAGATCGGTATCTTCTCGAATAAATATATGCAATATGCGGTTGGACTTTCGATCGCATTGTTGCTGATCGTGTGTGCGGTTCCGTTCCTGCAGCCGATCTTCAATACGCATTTCCTTTCCCTTCGCGAATGGAGCGTGGTGCTCGGCCTGGCGCTTATGCCAGCTGTTGCGGAAGAGATCACGAAATTCTTTTTACGAAGAAGCAAGGCATAATACCAAAAAGCTCCCGCATAAAGTGGGAGCTTTTTTTGAATAACATGAGGTTTGTCAGTTGTGGCTAAAAACAAAAACCAATACAATCAACCCATGACCAATGAACGCGACCGTAAAAGTTTGTTAGCAATCAATCTTGGATTGGGCATTAATATTTTCCTTGCCTTCCTCAAGACGATTTTCGGCATCCTCGGCCACAGTCCGGCATTGTTGGCCGAAGGAATCAACTCTACCTCTGACGTGGCTTATTACATTGCCGCGAGTATCTTTGTGCGCCTTGCCAACAAGCCCGCCGACAGCGAGCACCCGTATGGGCATCGTCAAATGGAGAGCATTGCTTCCGTGGTGATCGGTTCGTTCATCGTCGCGACGGCTGTCGCTGTTTTTTGGGATTCGATGGATAAGGTCTGGGATCTTGCAGATGGATTGGTCAGTTCCCAAGGTGCGCATCCTTTTGCGTTGTGGGTTGCGCTTGGAACTGTTGTCATAAAAATTTTTCTTACGAAATATATCCGCAGACTTGGCAATGAGACTCAAAACCCGGTGGTGGATGCTCTTGCGTACGATCATCGCAATGACCTGTTTTCTGCTTCCGCCGCCGCGATCGGCATCTTCCTCGGTCAGCGCGGATACCCGTGGGTGGATCCGCTTGCTGGCGCATTTGTGGCGTTCCTGATCATGCGGACGGGAATCTTTGTCTTGCGCGAATCTTCCACTGACCTGATGGGGGTTGTTCCCAACCGCGATCTGGCGGAACGTATTGCTGCCTTGTTGAAAACCGTATCAGGCGTAAAACAATTGGAGGAATTGCAGGCGCATCGTTTTGGGCCGCACATTGTGATCAATTTGACGATTGGCGTTGAGGGCGATATCAGCGTTCGCAAAGGCAATGTGATTGCCAGCCGTGTGGAGGAGAAACTGCTCAGCTCAATCCCTAATTTAAGACGGGTGCATGTCCATTATCACCCCGCGATAAAGCGCCATGAGAATATGACGATCGATGATATTCTTGGCGAGTCACACAAGCGTACCTCGCCATATAACCCTGAGTTTTATGACTAACTGGAGCGCCGGGTTATTTTCTTTTTTTCAGGAACAGGTGCATTTCCTTTAGCGTTTGCTTCCATGTGGATTCGGCATCCACTTTGCGTTGAACATCCTCCGCGCGCTGGCGCATGAACTTCATTACGCGCTCATCTTCTTCTGCATCCAGCCAGAAGCCGTGGTTGTTTTCGGCGCAGTAATCCAATTTGAGATCATATAAACGATATTGGAATTCATCCATCCCTGTGCCGCAGTGCGGGCAGGGATAATTTGTTTTTGACTGGAAATGCACCAGTGAACCTTTGTGCGTGTCATCGTCGAAGATCATGTCTTCCAATTTATCCAGTTCAAGCGAATCCAGCCACATGCCGCGGCAGTTGGGGCAAGAGTCCACTTCGATCGTGCCTTTATAATATTTTTTTACCAGGTCAGTGTTGCATTTTGGACAGTTCATAATTTGATGTCATTGCGAGGGCTTTCTGGTTCTTTGCCCGGCGCAATCTCCTGTTCCATTACATGATTTACCAACTCTTCAACCGATTTGCCTTCTCCATGAAGATCAAGCCAAACCAGGAATTCCGTATTCCCCTTTGGACCCAGCAAAGGCGATTTGATCAATCCCAGCAGACCAAAGCCTTCCTGTTTTGCAAATGCGAGCACATCCAGTAATACCTGCCTATGGATTTCAGGGTCGCGGATCACGCCGTCGCCGCGCGCGACATCTTTTTTGCCTGCTTCGAATTGCGGTTTGATCAGGCATAGCAGCTGGGCATTTTCAGTCAGCCAGTTTTTCGTTACTGGCAATAATATTTTCAACGAAATAAAAGAAGCATCAACAGTTACAAACGAAACCTTCTCCGGCAGTGACTCAACATGCCGCGCGTTGGTTTCTTCCATGACGATGACGCGCGCATAATTCCGCAGCTTCCAGTGCAGAATCCCTTTGCCGACATCGATGGCGTATACTTTTGCCGCGCCGCGCTGTAACATGCAATCAGTAAATCCGCCTGTGGATGCGCCAACGTCGGCACACACAAGATCTTTGACGTTGATGCCAAAAGCCTCCAGCGCCGCATCCAGCTTTTCGCCGCCGCGTGAGACGAAGCGCGGACCGTGGTCAACTGTCAGCGTGGATTTTGGATCAATTGCAGTGGCAGGCTTGAGCGCGACCTGATCGTTTACCCGCACCTGTCCCGCCATGATCAAGGCTTGCGCCTTCGCGCGCGATTCGGCCAATCCGCGTTCCAGCAGTAAAACATCCAATCGAATTTTAGGCATGGTTCTATTTTACTGCGAGTAATGATATAAAAAGGAAATTTGGAAACTTCATGAAAAAACAGTTCCCGAGTATTGCCTTGACTTTTATGCTGGCGGCATGTGCGCCCAATGTTACTGCCACCCAAAATGTATTGCCTGTTCCAACAGAACAGAGTGTTATCGCTTTGGATGCGCGTCCATTTCCTCAGCATGTGGAGTATGCGCCGGGTGGTATTTTGCCAAACCCCCGCACACAGGAGGAACTTGATCAGGATGTGCGCGCCTTTTATGATTATTGGAAATCGGAATATCTGGTTGAAGATGGTTTTCCGCTTTATCGTGTGGCGTTTGGAAAAAGCGAAGATGCGCGTGTGACGACCGTATCAGAGGGACAAGGCTACGGCATGATGATCGTGCCGCTGATGGCCGGATATGACCCTGAGGCGCGGGTCATCTTTGACGGGTTGTGGGAATTTGTAAAGACACATCCAAGTAAAATTGACCCGCGCTTGATGGATTGGAAAGTGCCCGACCCTGAAGGCAATGCCAGCGCGTTTGACGGCGACGCCGATATTGCCTTCGGTCTGTTATTGGCCGATGCCCAGTGGGGCAGCGCCGGGCGCGTGGACTACAAGGCGGAAGCTGAAAAGATGATCGGTGGAATTTTAGAATCAACCATCGGGTCTGAAAGTCATTTGCCCATGCTGGGTGACTGGGTCAATGTCGGGGATCCACAATACACTCAATACACACCGCGCTCGTCAGATTTCATGCTGGTCAATTTCCGCGCGTTTGGAAAAGCGACCAATAATTTAATTTGGGATGATGTTGTGGCGCAGAGTCAAAACGTGATGATGGGGATTCAAACGAATCACAGCCCGGAAACTGGCTTGCTTCCAGATTTCATTGTGATTAACGGGCAATTTCCACAACCAGCCCCGCCTTATTTTTTGGAGAATTCAACAGATGGAGCGTATAACTACAATGCAGGCCGCGTTCCCTGGCGCATTGGCTTGGATGCTTTGCTTTACGATGATTCGACCTCGCGTTCCATTGTACAAAAGATTTCACGTTGGATCGAAACAAGCGCAAAAAATGATCCGCGCAATATTTGGGCAGGCTACGAATTGAACGGCTCTCCATTGCCGAATAGCGACTACTTCACTACATTTTTTGTTGCGCCAATGGGCGTAGCCGCCATGAATGACCCTGCCCAGCAGGATTGGTTGAATGCGATTTATGATTCAGTTCATGATACGCATGAAGATTATTACGAAGATTCAGTCACATTGCTTTGTCTGCTGGCAATGACGGGAAATTTTTGGACGCCTTAATACGGTTGTTGCAAAATCGCGTATTTCGCGTTAAGGTTTTGCTGACTTTGCTACAACCTTGGACGCCATAATGACAGGTCTCCGCCAGTGTGACAAATACAGGTAAAATATCCCCATGTTAAATGCCCTGCTAAAAACCATGCGGCCGCGTCAGTGGGTGACAAAAAACATCTTTATTTTTGCCGCAATCGTATTCGACAAACAATTATTTGTTCTCGATTCCTTCCTGCGAACTCTCGCGGGCTTCGCGTTATTTTGTCTCATCTCATCCAGTGTCTACATTTTCAACGACATTGCCGATGTTGAGGCAGACCGTCAACACCCTGAAAAGAAGAATCGCCCGATCCCATCGGGAAAACTTCCCATGCCAGCCGCATGGACCGCTGGCGTTTTATTGGCGGCTGTCACACTTGGGGCTGGTTATTTGCTTGCCCCGTCTTTTGGGTATGTGATGGGTTTGTATTTTTTGCTCATCATGGTTTATTCAAAATGGCTTAAGCATATTCCCATCGTTGATGTGCTTGTGATTTCAGCGGGCTTTGTTTTGCGAGTCGGCGCTGGTGTTACGCTAATTCAAGTGGAACGATTCTCGCCGTGGCTATATGTTGTCATGACCCTGCTTTCCCTTTTCCTCGGTTTTGGCAAACGCCGCGCCGAACTTGCCCTGCTCCTACAAGGCGCAGGCTCGCACCGCAAAGTGCTGGACGGCTATACCCTTCCGCTTCTCGATCAATACATCATGATCGTTTCAGGCACAACCATCGTCGCCTATTCACTTTATACATTTTCCGCGCCCAACGTCCCTGAAAACCACAGCATGATGCTGACCATTCCATTTGTGGTTTACACCATCTTCCGTTATCTCTATCTCATCGAAGTCAAACACGCGGGCGGCGCGCCGGAAGAAATATTATTATCAGACCGTCCATTCCAAATTGCGATGTTCCTTTGGGGAGCCACTGTAATCGCAATCTTTTATCTCCTGTGAAATCATCCGCGCCCGGCAAGATCATCCTCTTTGGCGAACACGCGGTGGTGTACAACCGCCCCGCGCTGGCCGTCCCCGTCACGCAGGTTCATGCGGATGTCGAAGTTTTGGATTCGCCCCGCGCAGGGATATTTATCCACGCCCCCGGCATTGACCTGCACGCCGAGCTTAATTCGCTTCCCCCCGACCATCCAATTGCTTCGGTTATTCTGAAAGTTTTTTCTACGCTTAGACTCCCTTCTCCCACCGGGAGAAGGGCTGGGGATGAGGGCGGGGTTGAAATCTCCATTACCTCCAGTATTCCCGTCGCATCGGGACTCGGCTCCGGCGCGGCGGTTTCCGTTGCATTGATCCGTGCTCTTTCCTCTTTCATCTCTCACCCACTATTAGACGAAGAGGTTAATACGCTCGCCTTCGAGATCGAAAAACTCCATCACGGCACACCCTCGGGAATTGACAACACCGTCATCACCTATAACAAGCCTGTTTATTTCATAAAGGGACAACCAATGGAAACGTTCAAAGTGGGCAAGCCGTTCACAATTGTTGTTGGCGATACAGGCATCTCCGCGCCCACAAAAGAATCGGTTGGCGATGTGCGCCTGTTGTGGTTAAGAGACACATCCAATTTCGAAAATTATTTCAACGAGATCGCGCAGATCGCATTGATCGCGCGCCGCTCCATTGAACACGGAAGACCTGAATTGCTCGGCGAACTCATGGATCATAACCATTCAATATTACAAAGCCTGACAGTTTCCTCTCCCGAGTTGGATAAATTAGTGGGTGCCGCGCGCAACGCTGGCGCGCTCGGCGCAAAACTAAGCGGCGGCGGACGGGGCGGCAATATGATCGCTTTGGTGGATCAAGCCGGGGCGGAGTCTGTTGCGCAGGCATTAATATCCGCCGGCGCCAAACGAACAATCATCACAGAAGTTCGGTAGGGGGCGCATTAAATCCGAAAAATCTCTTTTAAAGTGCACAATCGTATTTCGTGGGGAAACCGTTGGGGAAGCGACGGGTGGGATTAATCTTTTCCGTGTATCATGCTCCAAGGTCAGGAGGTTTCACTTGAATTCAAAACCACATCTTAAAGCAATATCCATTTTGTTCGTTCTGATATTCCTGGTGATTGGCGTCATGTATTTTGCCAATCCTTCAATCTCATCTGCAAGCTTTTCCACATCCTATCAGGATTTTCCCGACCCCAGTCTGATGCCCAAAGGCGAGCCGAAGGATGTTGTGGAAGTGCCAGGTTTCATCCGATCTTTTGATATCAGCCCGGATGAAAAGTTGATTGCAATAGCCACCTCGAGGGAATTGATTTTATATGATCTGAAAACATTGGATGAAATTTACCGTCTGCCTTTGCGTGAGGAGGTTTATCAAACCACATTTTCCCCCGATGGAAAAAAACTTGCTGTCAGCGGTTTCATCAATAAATACGTGGAAAGCGGACCTCTGCATGTCGTAGTGTGGGATGCCGCCTCATGGAATGTCCAATACGAATACACCAGTGACTCGGATGGGAGCGGTTTCTCTGGCGCTCTGGCCTGGTCGCCAGATGGCAAGCGGATTACATTTTCGATTCCGGAACGCGGCTTATCGGTCATCGATGTCAATGCTGGAAAACCTGTTGCCGCGCTGGATGATTTTATAGTTTCGCCCCTCGATCTTTCATGGTCACCGGATGGACTGCGCCTGATCTCCACTGGAGATTTGGGATATGGTTTGCGCCGCTGGCGGGTGGATGCCAATAAGTGGGTGCGTTTGTTTGACGCCCGCTCACAGCCTGCCATGCAGGTGAGCTGGTCACCGGATGGAAAGCAGATTGCTTCCGGACATTTCGGAGGCACGGTCTGTGTGTGGAACGTGGCGAACAACCAGTGCGAAGGATTTATCAAAGCGCATTTCAACTCGGTGAATGCGCTGGATTGGTCGCCAGACAGCGGGCAGATCGCCACTGCCAGCGGCGCGATTCGCATTTGGGATTCGCACACAGGAGAACAAAAATCTTCGTTTGGTTTTTACGATGGCATTAACTATGAATACTTGCGTTGGTTCAATTCGCAAACCATTGCCACGCTCGAAACCAGCTATGTTCAATTCATGCCTTCCACCATCCGCTTTTGGGATGTTTCCACTGGAGATGTAAAACTTGCATTTCGCGGCTGGGATAACATTCAAGGCCAGAATACCGGCGGGGTGGCATTGGAGTTGGGCAATGTGCAAATTTCTTCAGATCGTACGATCGTGCAGGTCTCACTTCATTTTGACACATCGTATACTTTCACTGCTGGCGACTGGAATATAACGATGACCGATTCCAAAGGCAGAATCTATCCTCTGACAGACATCACACCGGAGACAATGGATATGGGTGTGGCGCGCATATATCAAACCGTCCCGTGCAGAAAGGTGAACGCGTCATTCTGGACCTGAGTGGTTTCCCGCAAACTGGACAGATGCCCCTTATGATGGATTTCCCTGAAAACCCCGGCAGGTTCACCTTCGATCCAGGAGCCTTGCAAATTGGGGAGTCTGTTAAACTCAACGAAGAAATTGAGGCCAACGGTTATGTTGTGCATCTTGTTGGCGCGCGGAAGATTTCTTCCAATGAATTACACTTTGAATTTAAATCAGATGGGTATCTGAATGGCGCGATGTTACACTCCTCCACATCAAACGGCACATCTGCCGGCGTTGTGAAAGATGACAGCTTTACGGCTTCCCTCTTGTTTTCTGAAATGCCGAACGACCAGATTGAAGTTGAAATTACAAGGTTGTATTACAACGCCTCCGGTCCCTGGTCTTTGGAGTTTCATGTGGCTGAATCCATGTTCGCCAACCTGCCTGCCGCCAATCCTACACCAGCCCCTGTCGCACCGGCAGCGCCGACCTTTACTTCACAAGATCCGCTCTTTCTGGAGGCGCTGGCGTTTTCAGAAAAGTTTACCGATTCCATTGTTCAAGGTCCGGGCTGGGTGCATATGGTCAGCGAGAACACCACCGAAACCATGCAGGAAGGACAGACTTATCCGCCGCCATATTATCAGGAAGAGCAATGGATTGAAATTGACCCTGAAGGCTGGGTTACGCGGGGTCTTCTCACGCATTGGGATGTTGATAAAAACATCCTCCAGCGAAGCGTTTCGGTTGGTAAGCATAATATGAACTTGACCACTGGCGAAGCAGGAGAGTTTCCCACATACCGCCTCTCGCTCGATTGGATTCCCCCAGAGTTGGATTACGCATTGAGTCACGGTCAGACCGCGTCGCGTGAGGAAACCACCTGCGAAGACGGATCACCCTGTCTGTTGATTACTGTAGTCGACACAAACGTTGCCCGCCGTATATGGATCAATATCGAGACGGGACAGCAGGTTAAAATACAGACATCCCAACAAATACCTGACGGAACTGAAAATATTTTATTCACGCAGACCTTCCTGTCCGTTGAGCGGGTGGAAACTCCGCCGCAGGATGTCTTGGATGTGTTTTCGACAGTATTGTTTCCCGCTCCGTAAAGCGGAGTACAATTGTTTGAAAAATCGGGAGACCAATCCGGTTTCCCGATTTTTCATTCCATAACCATTGGTTCAATGATATGAATATCCTCGTTTTCATACTTCCTTATCTCGCCGTGTGGGCGGGATTTTTCTTGTTTCACAGCGCGTGGGGAGCCTTGATGGGGTTTCACATTGCCATCGTAATATCCATTCTGATCGCAAGAAGAAACGTCCCAGTCAATATATTATTCAAAAGCAAAAATATTAGCTGGGTTCTTGCCAATGTTTTGATTGGCAGCGCCAGCGGATTTGGTTTGTATTTTCTTTGGGACAAGTTTGGCATTGCAGGCGATCTCCCCGCACAACTTCGATCCATCGGTTTGACTTCATCAGCATGGCTGATGTTCAGTGTCTATTTTGTATTGGTCAACCCGTTTCTCGAGGAATATTTTTGGCGCGGCGTTCTTGCTAGTGACACAAAACAATTGCATTTCGTTGACCCACTATTCGCTGGCTATCATGCTATGATTTTGTGGGGCAAGGTGCATCCGCTATCCATTCTGTTTGCTGTTATCGTGCTGACCGCGACGGGCTGGTTTTGGCGGCAGGTCGCGCGGGTGGAAAACGGTCTGCTGGCGCCTGTGTTGTGTCACATGGCTGCCGATCTTTCGATATTATTGACCGTCTACTGGATGTGTACGTAAATGGATATTCTTGTCCTGAAATTGATTCTGGCCCCCATCATCATCGGCTCTGCCAGTCTGGCGGGCCGAAAGTGGGGACCCGCCGTCAGCGGCTGGATCGTTGGCATGCCGTTGACATCAGGCCCGGTGATATTTTTTGTTGCGCTCAGTCACAGTTCATCTTTTGCGGCGAACGCTGCATTGGGCGTGTTGAGCGGCGGACTTTCGCTCGTGGCTTATGCTTTAACTTATTCATGGCTGGCTGTGAAATTCCGCTGGCAGATTGCGATTACGGGAAGTTTGCTTGTTTTTGCGACCAGCACCACGATTTTGCAAAACTTTACTTTTCCGCTCCTGCCGATCTTTGTGCTGGTTTGTATTGCGATTGTTCTTGGCCTGTGGTTCATGCCCAACGATACGGTAATAAAGGAGAGTGAAGAAAAGCCAGGCAAATGGGATATTCCATTCCGCATTTTGATCGGGACAAGTTTTATTCTTTTGTTGACAGGCATTGCACCGCTGATCGGTTCACGCCTGACGGGACTGCTGACCACCATTCCCTTATACATCACCATTCTGACGATCTTTGCACATCAGCATCAAGGTCCAGCCGCGGCGGCGCATGTTTTGCGTGGACTGCTTTATGGGATGTTCGCGTTCACGGGATTTTTTATTGTGTTGAGTCTATTGATCGAAAAGACAAGCCTGGCCGTTTCTTTTGGAGCGGCGGTATTGACGGCATTGATTATTCAAGGCTCATCGTTGTTGATATTGAATTTGTTGCATCGAAAATAATAAAAAAACCTCGGAGGTCTTCAAGACATCCGAGGTTTGGTTGTTACTTTACTACTTCGCGCTTTCTTCCGGTGGTTTGACAGCCCGAAATTCCCTGAACAATAAAAGGTCATAGACGATCTTAAGTCCGCCTGCGAGGAAAAGCGGCGCGTTGAATAAGAATGGAATGCTAAAGAAGAAGCCTGTCAGCATCGGGGAGATGGCGGCACCAACGGAGCGGGCTATGGCGGTCACACCCGAAGCGGCGGACCGTTCGTCGGGGGCAACAACAGCCATCGTGTACGATTGACGCGTGGGCACATCCATTTGCGAGATGCTGAATCGTAGAAGTAAAAGTCCAATGGCGAGCGGCAGGCTTGGCATCAATGGGACGAGCATCAATAAAATATTCGATGGAATGTGCGTGAAGACCATCGTGTTGATCAACCCGATTCTTGCGGCGAGCGGTACGGCCAGCAATGCGGAAATTCCCGCGAGAACATTTGCGCCAAAAAAGATACTGCCTAGCGTTCCAGAGTCCACACCAAATTTAACGTGGAACCAATACGCGATCATGCTTTGCACAACCAGGCCGCCAGCGAATGCATCCAGCGCAAAGAGCGCACTTAATTTGAAAACAACCTTGCGCGAGCGGTGCAGGCCGAGAGTTTTTTTAACGTTATTTTTTATGTCCGTCACTTCGATGGCAGACGATACTCCCATAAATAAAATCAAAAGCAAAATTCCGCCAAGACCATAGCCCATCAATACAATGCGATACGATTCCAGTTGAGTCCAGCCGTAGCTTTGTAAAATCTTCGCGAGCCATCCGCCCGCGAGCGCGCCTGTTGCAGTTGCAAACGAGCCAACCATGTTGTACCACGCGAAAATTTTTGTGCGTCTTTCGTTTGGAATTAATTGCGTCAAGCCCGCCTGTTCCACCGAGAGAAACGGTCCGATCTCATTTCCGCTTGGGCTGATGACGCCGATGATGGCAGCCGCCATAAGCAGAATAATATTATGTGTGATGACGAACACGCCTCCCGCCCCGACCATGAGCAGGGCTCCGATCAAAAGGGTTTTTCTACGCCCGAGCTGATCTGCGTGCGTGGTGAGCCATAATGTGATGCCAGCGTCGCCCGCCAGCGTGAGCGTAAAGAGCAGGCCGATCAGCTTTTCGTCGAAGCCTGTTTCGGCAAGATAGAGCGCGAGCACAACGGAAAGAAATCCGTAGCAGAACAGGCGGATGATGCGGGTGGAAAAAAGCAGGGTGATGTCACGTTGATGCGTCATGATGAATATCCTATGAATAGGTGGCTGTCACCTTTAGTTATTGAACAAATAACCCAGCCGCGCTTTGCGGATTGATAGTACCTTGCAACTCAGAGAATGGTATCGTTACAATTTGCGGTCCCGCCGCATAAGCCGCAACCTGATATTCATCAAATGTGATTACCAATCCTTCGTTTGAAATATTCCAACGCTGGTAATTTTCAGGGAGCGGGTCCGCGCCTGACGAGAACATATCAAAGGCAATGTCGCGGGCGGCAAGTTGTGCTTTACAGTTGTCGGAGATCACTTGAAGGTAAGGAGAGCCGGGGAAGAAAAGCTGATCCAGGTGGATTTCACTTCCGTTTGAAAGATCATAAGTCAATGTGGTGCTGTAATGGCCGGGGTGCGCGGCGCCGTCCGCATAGTAAGAGATGTCAAACTTGATGCTCCAAACATCTCCGCGCTGACCGAGGATGGAATATTGCACATCAAAACTGCTGCCTGCCGCAATGGGAGGATTGGACGCAAAGGCAAGCGTGTCACTTCTAAATTGATCGATCTGATCATGAACGATCTGATTCAAGAGTGAATTAAAGTTCGTGACGCGTGGGTCGCTTGACCCTTGCAGGTTGGGGATTTGCGCCGTGATCGTGTATACAGGCGCAGCGCTCGATTCGTTGAATGGCGTTGACTGCATGGATACGGTCTGACTCAACATGGGCGTTGGCGGCGGATTCGTCGGCGCGGCAGGAGTGAGGGTGGGAATTGGGGTGAATGTTGGAACTGTAGTGGATGCAGGCGCAGTTGCAGATATGGGCAGGAAATCGGGTGGTTCCGTAATACCAACTCCTGAAACACTGCACGCAAGTGTGAATATCAAAAGAACGATTAACAAGAATGGATTATTTGTTTTCATAACAACTCCTGTGGCATGTCGTTGCGAAGGCAGTTTCTTCTGCCCGAAGCAATCTCCAATTAAGCGGGAGGCTGCTTCGGGCGAAGGTCAGGAACGCCTCGCAACGACATAATATTTTTTTATTTCCTCGCCACATCCAAACGACACCAGGCATACAAGGCATCGTAGACTTCAAATTGTTTTTCGATATTTTCGAGGTCTTCGGGGAAGCGCAAACTATATCCGCTGGCGATGGCTTCGAGTCCGCGTGCGATGGGATCGGCGTCAATATCCTCTGCCACATCCGCCGCGTGGACGATCTTCGCCAGACGCAAAAGCCCCGGTTCCTTGAGCCCATATTTGACGATGATGGACTCGAATGAGCAGCGTCCATCCACATGACCAAGCTCGACGCCAGGTGCATCATAAGGAATTGCGCCGGTCTCTTTGACGACTTTTTCGATTTGATTGGCAGGCACGAATAAAAATTCCGCTTCGCTGTCTATGAAGCGGGTGATGAGCCAGGGACAGGCGACCCGGTCGACGTGGACATGGGAACGAGTGATCCATTGCATGAGGTTCTCCTTTTGTAAATTGTTTACAAAATGGTCTTCAAACTCTTCGCCCAGGCATGGATGGCGTTCCAATCTCGATGGTCTCCGCGCGGGAAAATGCCAAGGGCAACGGTGAGACGCAACATAAGTGTATCCCAATTGAACGGTAGTTTGCTGAAATCCAGCATCCCGGCAAAGAGACCTTCGCTGAGCGGTTTCACTTGTTCGCGTACGGGCGCAACCCATTTTGCCACTGCGGAGCGGTATTGGTCGCTGTTTGACATTGCCAATGTGATGCAGACAGTAAACTCCGCGAATCTTTTCTGTGCCAATTCTGCCCGATGAGTCTGGATGAATTGCATGGCCTCCGGAAGCCATTTTGAGCCGCGAATGGCGCTGCCCGCAACGACTGCTTGATAGGGAGAAATATCTTTCACCTCATTCATTGGGAGCACATCCACCGACGCGCCATTTTCGGCGAGAGTCTTACCGATGGCTTCTGCCACGCCCGCAGTGGAACCCGCCCGGCTGGCATACGTAACAAGAATTTTGTCTGACATTTTAGCTTCTCCTTTTTTATCAATTTCAAGAGCAGATAGCTCATTGCAATTGTTTCAGAATCTCCAAAGTTTCAACTTTTCCGCCAATTCCATTTTCCCCGCCGGGACCTACACAAGATGGACATCCATCTTCACATTCACATTCGCTGACCAATTCGTATGCGCGTTTAATTAATTCATCATGAATTTCAAACAACTTTTGACTGAAGCCGATCCCCGCGGGAACATGGTCATATAAGACTACAGACGGCATGTTGTTGGCGGGTTTCCAAACCGGGTCGGTATGGATTCCCAGGTCACGCGGATCGCACATGAGGAAGAGCGGCGCGAGGTTGCCGAGGACGAATCCCAGGCCGGCAAGTCCGCTGCGGATGCGGACGTTCTGCTCCACTTTTTTATGACAGGTCGGGCAGAGGGTGGTGAGATTCTCCAAACGATTGGCCTGGTCACGGTCCAATGCACCTTCACGCACGAAAGCGCGGAATGGAATCTTATGATGCACATCATGCTGGCGTCCGCTTTCGACTGTGCCGCAGACTTGACATTGATATTGGTCACGAGCGCGCACACGGTCGCGGATCTTCACCCAGTCGGGGCCGTAATTGTTTGGGTCGTTGGACCAGTTCCCAGCGTCGCGCAGATGCGAGACTGTCTCTTCGGAAAGAGAAAGCCAGTAGCCAGTTGTCTGCAATTCGGACGGAGGCATGTCCAGTGTTTCTTCCCCCAAATTTTCATAAGTGAACCAGCGGATCTTTTTGAAGCCAACGACTTGAGTCGTCACTTGAATTTCACCATAAGATTTTTCGCCGCCGGGGACGGCGGCTTGATCCTGTTGAGATAACACTTCGATCTCTGAGCTTCTTTGCGCTTCGGTGTAGTAATCAAGGCCGACGGGAATAAGCTGCGCGAGTTGATGTTCGAGATTGAATTCCTGCACAAAATACTGCTGACCTTCGTGCATGTAGATCGCGCCGGGGTGAACCATCCATGCCGCGCTTTCGCCATCGACTGTTCCCACCGTCCACGGTCTGCCGTCTTCGGTCACGGTTTGCAGAACAATGCTTTGCGCGGATGCGGAGCGCAGTGAAATGTTCGCGGCGGGATATTGATCTTTCATCCAAAAATATTTTTCGTTCGAGAAATGCGCGTCTTGATTCGCAACCAGGAATTCGAGATATTCATCGAGCAATTCATCAGAGATGCTTCCGAAGCCATCGCCTTTTTTAAATGGGAGTTCGAACATGGCACAACGTAAATGCTCCAACAGAATCAATAAATGATTCGGGTTGACCAATGCCTGCTCCGGCGAACTGCCGAAGAAATATTCAGGATGATGCGCGAGGAATTGGTCAAGCGGATTCGGCGACGCGACCAGCACGGACACGGCTGGATCATCCCCGCGCCCCGCCCGACCCGATTGCTGTCTCGCGCTTGCAATGGTGCCCGGATACCCGACGAGGATTGCCGCGCCCAGCCCGCCGATGTCGATCCCCAATTCAAGCGCGTTAGTGGCTACGACAGTTTTAACAGAGCCGTCGCGTAATCCCTGCTCAATCTCACGGCGTTGGTGAGGGAGGTAGCCGGAGCGATAGCCTCTGATTGACGATTGATGATTGACGATTGACGATTGAAGGTACGTGAGCAGAATTTCCACACTTCGCCTTGTTCG
Source organism: Anaerolineales bacterium (assembly GCA_013140605.1). GTDB lineage: Bacteria > Chloroflexota > Anaerolineae > Anaerolineales > Villigracilaceae > Villigracilis. The sequence goes on along the minus strand of JABFSL010000061.1, from coordinate 50,101 downwards.
CGCAAATACAACTGATTGAACATTGTGAGTGAACAGGTCATTTGCCAGCCGCACACTTTCCAATAAACTGCTTTTTCTTAAACCTAACGAATGGTCTGTGACCGGCGGATTGTAGATGATGAAATGACGTTCGCCGCGCGACGAGCCATCGTTATCTATTAATTCAACTTGTTCTTCAATTAAATTTTCAGCAAGTTGCTTTGGGTTTCCGATGGTCGCAGAGGCAAGGATGAATTGCGGATGTGCTCCATAAAAATTCGCCACACGTTTGAGTCTGCGGATGACGTTTGCGACATGCGAGCCGAAGACTCCGCGATAGGTGTGGGCTTCGTCAATGACGATGAATTTCAGGTTGCTGAAAAAATCGCTCCAGTTGGAGTGATGAGGCAGAATCCCCGTGTGCAGCATATCTGGATTTGAAAGCACAATGCGCGCGTTCTTGCGGATGGATGAACGGGAGGATTGAGGAGTGTCACCGTCGTAGATTGACGATTTTAGATTTTCGATTTTCGATTGAAAAGACTGAAGATTGGATTGTTGATCCTGAGCCAAGGCTTTGGTTGGGAAAAGATAAAGTGCGCGCGTTTCGGGGTTTTGAAGCATCTGCGCGAGTACTGGCAGGTTGTAGGCGAGAGTCTTTCCGCTGGCGGTGCTGGTGGCGAGGATGATATTTTTTCCTGCGCGAGCATTTGTCCATGCGGAGAGTTGGTGCGAGTAAAGGCGGTCAATGCCGCGGGTGGATAATGTCTCTCGAAGCGGAGCAGGCAGATCGGTCGGGAAGGGATGCGTCTGCGCTGCGCGCGGCGGGGTCGTTTTCCACGCAGAAAAATTCGGCGCGGTATTTTCATCCTGTTTCCAATGGTCAAGTAATTGCTGAAGTTGGGAATTGTTCAAAGGTTGCTTTAACCTATGTTTGCTAAGATGGAATCATCTTATGCTGACATACTCACGTAAACTAAAAATCCTGCTTATCTTCCACGCGTGTTGGGGCATTGCGTTGTGGCTGAGTATATCAAAATACGGTCTCGGCGTTTCCACCGACTCGACCGCTTATATGTTCACGGGTGTCAATTGGATCGAGGGGAACGGCCTTGTTGATTACAGCGGCGCGCAATATATTTTATGGCCGCCGCTGTATCCGATGTTGATCGGTTTTTTGCACCTGACTGGCATGAGTGCATTCGCTGCCGCGACTGTAATCCAGTTCGCAGCATTCGTATTGATCGCATATTTCTCTTCGATATTTTTTCTCAAAATTTTTGACGAGGATTTTTTATTCGCATTACTTGGTGCATTCCTGCTCGACACAGGCGGAGCGGTTATTTCCACTTTCCATATGGTCAGCACGGATTATCTGTTCTCGCTCTTTCCCATTCTCTTTGCATTGCTGATCCATGATTATGCGGAAAAACAAAAGTGGACGACTCTGACTCTGATCGCGTTGACCGTATCTCTCGCCATGTTGACTCGATATTTGGGATATGCGCTCGTTCTCACCGCGCTGATGGCTGTTCTTGTCTATTCAAAAGGATCAGCCCCCAAGCGGATTCTGCGCGCCGCATACGTAGGATTATTTTCCATTCCCCCATTTTTGTGGATGCTCCAAACATGGTCTGCCACCGCCGATGGACGCCGCGCTCCGCTTACATTCGAAGAATATTTTTCCCAATTCACATTGGGTATGATGGGATGGTTTACATCCAATCTGCCGCGCGCCCGTGACCTGACCACTTTGCATTATTTATCCATTTGGGGTTTCGTTGCCCTTGCGATCATTTTATTATTTTTGCTTGCACGAAAAGCGCGCGTGTTTTCTCCGCTTATTGCCCCAACACTCGGCTTTGGTTTGATCTATACACTCGCATTATTCGGCAACGCGTTGATCTCATATTTCAACCGTTTATGGGGAAGATTCCAATTACCGTTTTATTTTCCACTGGTTATATTGTTTCTGGTTGTGATCGGCTTGGGGTTGCGTTATTTACGCCGGAATAATTCACGCGCCTATCATCCTATGGCAGCTGTGGGCGTTATGTTTCTTGTTGTCACGGGCATACTGCAATTCAACAGAACCATCGGGCTGATGAGGGATGCTTATGAAACTTTCATCCCTGAGAATGGCGTGAACACCCGCGAGATCTACGAGAATTCCGTTATGCAATACTGGAAGGAAAATCCGCCCGCAGGAGAATTCCGTTTATTTGCAAACTATACCGCGCTGGTCGCCTTTCATACCCGGCACGACACAGACAGATCGCCGCGCAAGTCGGGCGTGTATGATGAAACCATCATTCCGCTCGAAAGCTATGAGAGTTACCTTTTTTCAGGTGACAGGGATGTCTACCTGATATGGATCGAACCAAATACTTATGAACATGTTTATCTTCCGCATGAACTTGCCCCCATTGCGCAAATCGAAGTTATTATCGAAAATGAAGATGGCGGGATATATTTGTTACGCCCCGCTCGCTGACGGTTCCTCGCCAAGCGTATGCAGCGTGCGGAACGCCAACGCGCCGATCCCGAACGGGACCCAAAAAGTAACCGTGCGATAAGTGAGCGTAATCACCACAGCCTGACTCCAATTCACATTTAGGGATGTGAGCGCAATGGGCATCAGGCCCTCCACAATTCCAATGCCTGAGGGTGTGGGCGAAACGATCAGAAAAAGATATGCTATCGAAAATCCTGCGATGATGGTGCCGGGCGAGAAGGGGACTTCAAAAGATAAAAACGCGCAGACCAGCACAAGCATCAATAACCCCTTGTTTAAAATTCCCCACAAGATCGGCCTGACCAAACTGGTTGGCTTCTCAGTAAGCCCGGCAAAACCTTCCGAAATTTCATGCGCGAATTCATGCGCGCGGACTTCGCTCAGGTATTGCTCCTTGCGGAAGAATTTTACAATGCGGTTAATACCTCTCGCAATTTTCCCCAACAGGCTGCCCAATTTTTCTTCCGAACGATAACCAAGATAAAGCACGAACGCGTAAGTGATGGCTGTCCCAAGCAGTAGCAGCGAGGCCGAGATCTCGCCCGCTCTCAAGTCATTGCGGCGCACCAATACGATCAACCCCAAGGACAGGACAACTAAAAACGCCGCTTGATCGAGCAGAAGGAATAATGCCGCGGCAACGGTCACTTTACCGGCGGGATGTCCACGCCTGCGCGCTTCGGACGCGAAGAGAGCGATCCCGCCCACGCCGGCAGTGGGTGCCACTACGTTGATGAAGTTCGCCGCTGTGGCAATTCGGCTCAACGTCAGCGTGGATTCGTGAACTCCCAGCAAATGAAAAATGGATTGATACATGCGTGCAGTGGTAACAAACCATATTAACTGCACGATAATGGCAAGAATAAAAAATGTCAGATGCGCCTTTTGCAGGGTTTGCATGATCGTTTCCAATTCACTGAAACTGATCGCCACCACTGCAATGCCAAGAAACAATACAACCACAAGAAATAATTTTTTCATTTCAATGATTGATTATACACATAAAAAAAGGAGCGGGTTTGCACCTGCTCCTTTTTGCGACTACTAATCTCGTGGGCTTGCCAAAGATTTAACCACAGAGACCACAAAGATCACGGAGAAAACCTTTAAAAAACTCAGTGGACTCTGTGCGCTCTGTGGTAGAGGTTTTATTATCTGCGTCTGCCGCCCACCAGCGACACGTAATACAGCAATTGCAAAACGGCGGTCACCAGACCCGCTACATAGGTCAATGCGGCCGCGTTCAACACGGCGTTGACGCCGCGCTGCTCTTCGTCAGTTTGGATGATGCCGGTTTGCACGAGCAGCTGCTTCGCGCGGGCTGATGCGTTAAATTCCACGGGCAGAGTTGCCAAAGCGAAGACCGCACCGCCAGCGAAGATAAGAATCCCCAGCCAGGCGATCTCGGTAAAACGAAGGAACAAGCCGATCATGATCAAAATCCAGCCGAGGTTCGACCCGATGTTGACCACCGGCACCAGCGCGGAACGGAAACGCAGAGGGAAGTAATCCTCCGCATCCTGCATGGCGTGACCAAGTTCATGTGCCGCGATGGCAACCGACGCGACCGATGCAACATTCGCAACGCCCGGCGAAAGATAAAGAGTTTTATCGCGCGGGTCGTAGTGATCGGTCAAGTTGCCGGCCACGCCCTGGATCTTCACACCGTACATGCTGCCAGTGGAGAGTAATCTTTGCGCGGCTTGCGCGCCGGTCAGCCTGCTTGAGGCCTGGACACGGCTCCATTTGTTATAAGATGATTTTACATACCATGATGTAAGCCCCATGAGGATGAACGCGGGGATCATATATATCAGGTAGGTTGGGCTAAAGAACATTTTTATTTTCCTTTCTTTATATTAATTTAAAAATTTACGGTTTTGTCACGGGTGTTGGCATGGAAGTTGGAACCGGGGTCTTATTGAGCAGCGCCAATACTGTTTCCACTGCCGCATCCAATTGTGGGTCACGGTCTGCGTCAAAATCTGCCTGAGTGATCTCCACATAGATATCGGGGATTAGGCCGGTCTTGTCAATCGAGCGTTCCTTTGGCGTGAGCCATAATGCGACCGTTATACCGACAGCGCCCTGTTCATTGTCGAGCACGATAAAGCTTTGCACCGATCCTTTACCAAAGGTGGTTGTTCCAACCAATTGTGCGCGACCATAATCCTGTAACGCGCCGGCCACGATCTCTGAAGCGGATGCGGAGCCTTCATTGACCAGCACCACCATGGGAATGTCTGTAACGATGCCGTTGCCAAGCGATTTGTATGTTTTGAGTTCTCCATCCCCGAATTTTTCGAGGACAACAACCTGATCTTTGGGCATGAAGGCGGAGGAGACTGCGATGCCCTGATCAAGGTAACCGCCGCCATTGTTGCGCAGGTCAAGGATCAGACCTTTCGGATTCTGTGCGAGCATCTCTTCAATAGCTTTACGCATTTCCGCGTCTGCGGTTTCGCCGAATGTGTTCAAGCGGACATAGGCGATGCCGTCGGAGCGCATTTCAAATTCAACGAGCGGGGTGATGATCTTGGCGCGTATGATCTTCACATCAAAAGGCGCGTCTGTGCCTTCGCGGAAGATGGTCAATATGACTTCTGTGCCGCCAGGTCCAAGCACTTTCTGGCGCGCATCTTCCGGGGAAACACCGGTCATGTCTTCCCCGTTAATGGCAATGATCTGGTCACCGGAGCGCAGGCCGGCCTTTTCAGCAGGCGAACCTTTGATGGGACTGATGACGGTCAGGTATTCTGAATCCACATCAACATACGCGCCGATGCCTTCATAATCCTTGCCGTTCAAAAATGAATTTTGCTCTTCGAGGGTCTTGGGGTCATAATAATAGTTGCGCCCGACTTTAAGCGTATCCATCATGCCGTTAATGGCGCCCCGCATCAAAGTCAGATCATCAACGGGTTGTTCCACGTAATTCTCATGGACTAAAGTCCATGCTTCCCAAAATGGCGCGAAGAGAGTTTGAAATTCCGCGGGAGTGACCGATTGTTGTTCCGGGGATGTTGTGGATGGCGCGGAGGCATTCGGATCCTGCAACCCGGAAATACCTGGAATTTGGACGAGATGCCCCGTCACAAAACCGCCGGCAAAGGAGCCAAGCGCGAGTACGATCACGACCAGTATAAGTAAAACATTCTTTAAAGTGTTATTCAAAATAGCCTCCAATTTTTGGCCGAATAAAGGTAAAGATACCATTCAGGGATTAATGTTTGCTGAATCCTTTGTACGATTTGTGTAAGAATGAGGCAGGATGGAGCTATTATTCAGATTCCCCCGAATCCTCTTTCTTACCCTTTTCCAGCTCCTCCATTTTTTGACGGAGCTCAGCCATGGAATTATCCTTTTTCTGGTTGGATGTATTCAGGGACTTGCTTATGGTTTCCAGAAAGCCTTTTTGATTCGATTTTGCCGCGCCGCGCGCAATGCCGTACATGACGAAATTTGCGCCGACGATGATCAAAATGAATAACAAGGCGCCCCAAAATGCGCGGGTGTTTTCCATTACAGCCTCTCTAAAATATCTGTCAATTCGTTCCAGTTTGAAAGACTCGCGTGTGCATCTTCGCTGGCGGCTGTCTCACCGAACAAGATGCTGGACATGCCCGCTTCTTTTGCGGCGCGGGTGGTGCGTGTAAGATCGTCGATCATGACACAGCGCGATGGGTCGGTTTCGCCGGCCAGTTTCATGGCGATCTCGAATGCCTCGGGCATGGGTTTGCAATACGGCGTGACTGCATTTACATCCACAATATTGAGGAAGAGATCGCGCAGGTTGAGCGCGGCGAGGACTCTTTCAGCGTGGGAACTGTCTGCGTTGGTAAAGATCAGGTTGCGGGTCGGGAGCGAGGCGAGGATTTCGCGCTGCACGGGGTCTGGGGTCAGGTAACTGCCGAGGGGCAGGTCATGCACATAAGCGAGGAAATCATCCACATTGATTTGGTGGTGCTTCTCCAAACCTTTCAATGTTGTGCCATACTGCATATAGTATTTTTCACGCAGCGCTGGAATTTCATCAGTTGGAATATTCAAACGGTCGCGCATGAATTCGTTCATGCGCTCTTTGATGGCCAGCCACAAATTTGTGCTGGATGGGTAAAGCGTATCGTCGAGGTCGAAAAAGATGGTAGTAAATTTCATTGCGCGATTATAATCTGCCAATGCCTATTCGTCTTTTATCTTCCGAAGTCTCTTCGCAAATTGCGGCGGGTGAAGTTGTTGAACGCCCCGCTTCTGTTGTAAAAGAGTTGACCGAGAACGCGCTGGATGCGGGCGCGAAAAATATTTCCATTTCAATTGTGGATGCAGGGCGGACTCTGATCGAAGTGGCGGATGACGGGCACGGGATTCCCGCCGACGAGTTGGAATTGGCCGCCGCGCGTCATGCGACCTCGAAGCTGATTCAGTCCGATGACTTGTTCCACATTTCGACATTGGGCTTCCGAGGCGAAGCTCTCGCTTCGATCGGCTCCGTTTCAAATATGACGATTGTTTCGCGTGTGCAATCTGCAAAAGAAGGCGCGCGTTTAAAAGTGGACGGCGGTACTGCGGGCAAAGTTGAAAAAATTGGCGCGCCCGTTGGGACAGTTCTGCGTGTGGAGAATTTATTTTATAACGTGCCCGCGCGTTTGAAATTCTTGAAAACCGATGTCACCGAAAGACGCGCAATTGATTCGTTGATCACGCGTTACGCACTGGCGTATCCGAATGTGCGTTTCAAAGTGACCGATGGCAAGCAAGCTACATTGCAGACCGCTGGCGATGGCGACAGGCGCTCGATCCTCGCGGCTTTATACGGTGTGGATGTCGCAAAGCAAATGCTCGAAGTGATGGCGATTGAGGAAGGGCTGTCACTCACTGGTTTCATCAGCCCCACATCGCTGACGCGTTCCAATCGAAAAGAGATCACGTTCTTTGTCAACGGGCGCTGGGTGCAGGAATTCTCTTTGACGACAGCCTTGTTGCAGGCGTATCACACATTGTTGATGGTGGGACGTTATCCGCTCACGGCTTTGTTTTTGGATGTTGCTCCCGAAGATGTGGATGTGAATGTTCACCCCACAAAAGCGGAAGTGCGATTTAGAAGTCAGGACAGGATATTCAGTTTTGTGCAAAGGTCGGCGCGCAAGGCATTACTGGCATATACGCCCGTGGCGTCTGTCTCACCGCAGCTGTGGGGTTCACGGCCTGCCTCGACAGAACCTCGTGAAGTGGGGATTGATTGGAGTGTGGGGCACAGCAGTGATCAGTTATCGGTGGACAGTGATCAGTTGCAGAATGCAGAAGGCGGAATGCAGAAGGCGGAAGAAACGGTCAACGGTCAACCGTCAACCGTCACCTCATCTTTCGCAAGTGTTCCTTTATTACGCCTCATCGGTCAAATTGGTTCAACATATATCGTTGCCGAAGGTCCCGATGGCTTATATCTCATTGACCAACATGCGGCGCATGAACGGGTGTTATTTGAGAAGTTGATGGCACAGCATGATAAGAAAGTGATTCCGTCGCAGGCCTTGCTTTCCCCCGAAGTTGTGACTCTGCCGCCGCAGTCTGCGAAGGCGTTGATGGCTCAATTGCCATTCTTGAATCATTTTGGCTTTGAAGTGGAAGAGTTCGGCACCAATACATTCCAGGTGCGCGCCATGCCTGTCTTGTTTGCGGGCGGTGATCCATCGTCCGCGCTGCGTGCGTTGGTTGAAGATTTCGAAGAGGATGAAGCGCCGCTGCAGGCTGAAGTCGAGGCGAAACTTGCGGCGCGTGTCTGCAAGCGGCTGGCTGTCAAAGGCGGGCAGACTCTGACGAGCGAGGAACAGCGCGCATTGTTGAATGACCTCGAAGCCTGCGCCTCTCCGCGCACCTGTCCGCACGGCAGGCCGACCATGATCCATTTGTCTGTGGATTCGTTGGAGCGTCAATTTGGCAGGAGAGGTCCGCGCTAGCGTACAAATGGGTGGTTTTTAGAATTGTAAGGTGGGTAAAAAAGCCTCATGAATGGACTAAAATGATGATATGAAAAAATTGGAGCAATTGATCTCTCCAAACAATCTTGTGGGGCTATTTGATAATATCCATGCCATGATCGCGCTGGTGGAAAGCGACGGCGTTCTGATCTCATGGAACCATGCTTTTGAAGAAATAAAAGGCCCGTCTTCAGCGATCACTACACTGGAGAATATTTTTTCTGAAAAAGATAAGCACCTTGTCATTTCAAAATTAGTCTTTGCTTCTCATGAAAATTGGATCGCTGAAGTCGTTCTTAACGAAGCCGACTCTGTTATCTGTGATTGTACGCTGATCCCACTGGCGAACGGCAATTCACTCTTTATTGCTGAAAAAATCGATTCAGACCCCGCAATCCAACAGACGATTGAGAGATTGAACCGACAGGTAAAGATGTTCAAGATCGAGAGTGAGTCTGCCAAAAAGATCGCCCGCAACAAACAGATCGAGATGGAATCGGTCATGATCCAGGCCAGGGAAGTAGCGCAAATTGATGCGCTGACTTTTCTACTCAACCGCCGTATGATCGTGCGGGAACTTCAAGATGAAGTGCTGCGCGCTGAACGATATAAAAACACGCTTTCGATCTCCATCATCGATGTGGATAAATTCAAATTGGTGAACGATACCTATGGTCACCCGGTAGGGGATGAAGTTCTAAAGCAGGTTGCCTGTCAATTGCGTGATCATATCCGCCACCCCGATTCTGTTGGACGATATGGCGGCGAGGAATTTCTCATTCTTTTGCCAAATTCAGATGCGAAAGCCGCAACCGAACAGGCGATCCGTTTGGGCAAGGAAATCCGCGAGATGGTGGTGGCGATAAAAGAATACAAGTTGAAGGTCACTGTTAGTATTGGTATTGCGCAACTTAAATTGGGAGTGGATACCTGGGATACCCTTCTAAACCGCGCCGATAATGCCATGTACGAAGCAAAAAATAAAGGCCGCGATTGTTGGGTGGTGGCAAATTAGAAAACTCCCGCGGAAATCGCGGGAGTTTTTATTGAACTATTTCAAGCAAATTCTTTGCTGTTATTTTCCCAAAACATTTCACAAAATGCGGCGCTTATTTCCTGCTTGACTCGCTCCATGGACGGAACAGATGGGAGCAGGTCTGCCAACGAAACAACAGGCTCGCTCAATCCACAAGCAATAATGCCCTCCCAATATTCCATATCTGGATTTACATTCAATGCGAAGCCGTGACGCGAGACGCCATGCACATCTACCTTGACGCCGATCGCGGCGATCTTGGCGGGCTTTTTCTTCTGGATCCAAACCCCGGTCAAGCCTGACCGTTGACCTGATTCAACTCCCAAACGACTCAGCGCCGTGATAAGAGTCTGCTCCAACTTGCGGACATAACCAACGTAATCAGCCTTTATATCAGACCTGACAGGTTTTACTGATTCGTTCTCCAAATCAGAAGACTCATTCTGAAACCTGTCAGGTCTGATAGGGGTAAGCGGCAGCAGCGGATACCCCACCAATTGTCCAGGACCATGATAGGTCACGTCACCGCCGCGATCCACCCAGTGGATGGAAATCCCCTTTTGCTTTAATTGCTCTTCATTCCAAAGCAGATTTTCAGCATGACCTTTTCTTCCAAATGTGTAAACATGGGGATGTTCAAGCAGCAACAATGTCGGTAGGCGTTTTCCCTCTGCGATCTCCGCTGCATATTCATCCTGTAATTTCCAGGCGGTTTCGTATTCGATCAGGCCAAGGTCGATAACATTAAGATTCATATCATTAAATTTTGCAGGGCAGGGTCACCCCAATATTCAATATCCGAAAATCCTGCGATACAAGTCTGATTCCAACAAGCCGTTCGGGTCACAGCGTTTTTTCAATTTTTTGAATTTGGCAATCGTTTCTTCACCATAAAAACTCTTTGTGGTTTCAGCGCTGGTCTCACTGTTCTTGGCAAAATAAAATCTTCCACCAGCCTGCAAAACGATCTTGTCGAATTCCTGCAGCATGGCGCCAAGACGCATACGGTTTTTATCGGTCACTTTGAAATCCATTGCCAGCGAGAAACCATCCACAGCGTGGGTGAGTAAAAATTTGTCGGGGCGGTGTCGTTTGGTCACACCGAGGTAGGATGGCAGGCCATACTTGTGTGAGAGCTTGAGCATTTCCGTCCAGGCAGCTTCGGCGGTTTCCTTTGGAATAAAGGATTGATACTGGATCAACCCACTGCGGCCATAGGAGAATTCCCAATTGGGAACATAATCCAGCAGAAAGTGAAATCCCGCGTGAGATTGACGGAAGGTGTGCTTGCGTAATGACACGATATATTTCGCAGTATTGATTCCCCAGGTTCCAAAATTGTTCATGAACGGTGACATGAAATAATGCAATAGTGATTTTGGAAAGACACCAAAAATCCGCGGCGGCAGAATTTGATTCTTGATCTGCATCGTCTCGCGCGGGTTTGGGTCTTCGCCTTCTTGCAGATACCGCGCAGCGTGGATCTGTCCGCGGCCGAGGGACTTTCCGCTTGCGATACAATCCATCCAGCCGACGATGTAATCGTAGTTGGGAGCGCCATCGAGCAGGCTGGAGAGCTGTCCGTGTAGATTCTGTACGGGGAACGCATCCACAGTCAAAAGTCCAGAATGGATGCGCTTCATTTGCATTGTGACTGAGGTGAAGATGCCCAGCATTCCCAATCCGCTGATCATCGAATAAAACAAATCCGCATTCTTTTTGGGAGTACAGGTGATCTGCGCGCCTGTCGGAAGAATGGCGGTGAATTCCACAACGTGTTCGCCAATGGGTCCCATTTTGAAATTATTTTTTCCGTGAATGTTCGCGCTAAGACATCCCCCCAAAGTTGTTTTCATTGTGCCGGATACAACGGGCGGCCACCAGCCATCAGGTTCCACTTTTTGCCAAATTTGTTCGAGAGTTGTGCCGGGTTGGGCGGTGATGAGACCAGTGGATTTGTCCCAGCTTGTAATTGTGTTCATGCCGCGCATGTCGAGCACGATGCCGCCGCCCGTGAGGGCAGCGTCGTTATAACTGCGTCCTGCGCCGCGCGCCGTAACGGTCAACTCCATTTTTTTAGCGAGCTGGAAGGCCGAATAAATTTCCTCGTTGCTGGCGGGTTTGATGAGGTAAGCGGGCGCGCTGAGTGAGTGGCCGAAGTTTTCGAGTTGTGTGAAAGTTTTTTGCATAGGATTTTTGGAAAGAAACCTAAAGGTCTTAAAGACCTTTGGTTTAATTGAACTAGAACGACATGCGGCGGAAGATCACCGAGGGGATATGTTGGATAAGCAGCATGATCCAGCGCCAGATGGATGCGGTGTAGATCAATTGTTTGCGCTTGAGCATGGCCTTGTAAATATCATCCGCGACTTTTTCAGGAGTAACAGCAAAAGGAGTGGCGCCTTGCGCGGCTTTGAGCATTTCAGTTTTTACGAAGCCGGGTTTTACGGTCAACACATTTACGCCGTGACGTGTGAGCCTGTTGCGCAGCGCTTCAAGGTATGTGCTGAGCGCAGCTTTGGATGTGTTGTAACCGGGGTTGCCAATGCGTCCGCGGTCGCCGGCGACAGATGAGATGCCAACGATCTGTCCCGCTTTGGCATTTTGGAACATTTCAGAAACGGGAGTGAGCCATGCCATTGCGCCGATCAGGTTAACCTCGATCATTTTGCGGTCACCTTCGAAGTTGTAGCTGGTCAGGCCGGGCGGGAAATTTACCCCCGCCATGAAAACCACCAGATCCAGCCCGCCAAGGTCGGCAATGATCTTGTTCAGCAGGGTGGGGATTTCATCGTAATTTATAACATCATGCACATAAGACAGCGCACGGGTTTCATTTGCAGAGGAGTTGATCTCTGCGCATAATTCGTTGAGCTTATCTTTTCGACGCGCAAGCAGGGCCAATGTAAACCCCTCTTTTGCAAGTTTGCGGGCAAGGGCGGCGCCCATCCCATCTGATGCGCCTATGATGATTCCCCGTCGGCGCGGATTCAATGGTGTTGCTTGAGCAGGCTTGGGTGAGTCAGACACGTAAACCTCTTATTGAAATGATATTTTTCATTCTAACACAGTATAATTGAGGCAATTCAGTTGTGCCAGACAGTACAAACGGTCAATGTTTTTTCCTTGGGAAACGTGGTAAAAAGATAAAATGAAAGTTGAAGACCAATCACGGGCGGGCCTATTCCTACGTGCATGGGAAATTATTGAAAAAGACAACACCATTCCTCTTGAAGAAAGGGAGTCAATCTTAAAATTAATCAAGGTGTTGATTGAAGCTGCTGAATCGTCCCCATATCCGCGCGAAAAGAATAACCAGGTTAAAACCTTTACGCAAGAGATCATCTCCAAGCATTCACTGATGACATTGGTGAAACAACAGATAGATGAACTCGATGCGTTGAAGAGTCTTAGCCTGAATTTAACATCCAGTCTTGATCTTCAGACTGTGTTGGATGCTGTCGTTACCGAGGCCATGAGGCTGGTTCGGAATGCGCGCGCGGCACATATCTTTTTGTACTCACACAACAAGCTGGAGTTTGGGTCTTCATTGACCGCGGAAGGCGTAAGGAACAAACCGCTTGCCATGCCCCGAACAGACGGACTTACATACTCTGTGGTCAGGAGCGGGGAACAGATCATTGTTGAGGATATTGCCAGCCATCCCCTTTATAAAAAAATTCCCTATGGCTGGTCTGGTTCGATCGTGGGCTTCCCACTCAAATTTAAGGATTCCATCGTTGGAGTGATAAACCTCTCCAGGTCAACAATGGGAGGTTTTTCAGACGCTGAATTGCGCCTGATCGGCCTGCTGGCTGACCAGGCCGCAGTGGCGATCTACAATGCAAGCCTGCATAAACAGATCACCGATCTTGCCAATACAGACAGTGTTACTGGCTTGCCAAACCGCCGTGCATTGGATGAGCGTATTCAAGATGAGATGCGTTATGCCAAACAGATGAATTCTACGTTCTCGGTCGTGATGATGGATCTTGATGGGTTTAAGGGCGTGAACGATGTGTATGGCCATGTGGTCGGCGATGAAGTTCTGCACTCACTTTTTAATTACCTTGCCGAGAATATGCGCAACACAGATTTTCTCGCCCGTTATGGCGGCGATGAGTTAACTCTGGTGATTCGAGACGCCGGCCTGGAAGCTGCCGAAGCGGTCACACTCAAAATTTTTGAGTTAATGAAGGAATATAAATTCCCGTTTCCCGGAACAACTCAGATCCAACTGGGCATATCAGCTGGGCTGGCGGTTTACCCGATCCATTCACGCACAGCTGGAGATCTTTTGCGCGCGGCAGATATGGCCTTATATCAGGCGAAGAAACATAAGCGTGGATCATTTATAGTTGCCAATGGCGCGACAGGCCCGCTAAATCCGCTCACATTGCCTTCGCAGGATTAAGAATGTTTCGATGAACCAAATCACCCTGAAATTATTTTCAGGGTGATTTTCTTTTTTAACTACTGACTGATGTTACGCACTTAATTGTGATTCCTTGAGCGAAGCGAAGGGTCTCTGAGATAATTGTAAAGATTCTCACCGCACTGGCGCGCTCAGAACGACACTGCGTAACACCAGCTGCTAAAATGATATTTGAACCAACGAAGCCATGGAAACCAAATTACCACGCACGGGGTTGTAAGATTCAAATTCATCATTAGGAGATTCCCATGCCCCGCAAAGTAAAGCTCATCCTCAACCCCATGGCAGACATGGGACGTGCCTGGAAAACAGCCAACGACCTGCGCCCCATCGCGCAGGAATTCCAAGGCGATCTCACGTGGAGCGGAACGGTCTACCCGACCCACGCCATCGAACTCGCCAAACAAGCCGCCGAAGAAGGCTGTGACATGGTTGTCGCAATGGGAGGAGACGGGACAGTCCACGAAGTAATGAACGGTCTCATGCAAATCCCTGAAGAGAAACGACCGGTCATGGGCATCGTACCAATCGGCTCAGGTAATGATTTTGCCTACTCAATGGGAATCACTCAAAGATCAGCGCACGCGCTTGCCCACGCGCTAAAAGGCGAAAATATTCATCCAGTGGATATCGGCTTGATGACCGACGAACATGGGCGCAAGGAATATTTCGACAACACCCTCGGCATTGGTTTTGACGCCGTTGTCACCATTCGTTCGCACAAGCTCCCCATCGTCAAAGGTTTTCTCATGTATCTCACGGCGGTGATTCAAACCATCATTTTGAATCATAACCCGGCAAAAATGCAGATCGAAACAGAAAACGAAAAGTGGGAAGAAAGCGTCATCATGCTCACTCTGTGCAACGGTCCGCGTGAAGGCGGCGGGTTCATGCTCTCGCCCAACTCAAAAAATGACGATGGCAAAATGGAATTTCTCACCGTCAATAAAGTCTCACGTGGCATGATGTTCCGCCTCGTGCCTGAATTCATGAAAGGCACGCACATGCGCTTCAAACAAATCCGCATGGGAGAATTTAAAAAATTCTCGCTCACATCCGACCTGCCGCTTTACATTCATGCCGATGGCGAGATATTCACAAGTTTCGGAAGCAATCTTCGCAAAGCAAATTTTGAAATTTTGCCGCGGGCATTGCGCGTTGTTAGTGGGTAAAACACGGAACACGCAACACGTTTATAATTCGTGTTACGTGTTCCGTAATTATGCCTGACTTATTCCACACCCTTCTCAAATACGATATTGGACATCTCCGCATCATAGCAGGATCATGGGGACTTGAATTGGAAACGAGCGAAGTGGATTCGGCCACCGAGGAACTTTGCGCCTCTTTCCTGGACCTGGAAGCTGTTACTGAAACAATGGAAATTCTCCCCGCTGATGCACGCTCCGCGTTGACCGCACTTCTTGAATCAAACGGCAAAATCGAATGGGCCGCATTCGCCCGCAAATTCGGCGAAATCCGCGAAATGGGCGAAGGCCGCCGTGACCGTGAACGCCCGCACCTCAAACCGATTTCCATCGCTGAGAATCTTTTCTATCGCGGCATCCTTGCCAAAGCTTTTTTCGATACCGACAAAGGCGCGCAGGAATTTGCATATATTCCCGAAGACCTGTTTGAGATCATTGACGAAGTAACGAAAGAGGAAAGAGGTGGGAATTCCACTGAACCTCTTGGCCGTCCCGCGACTCCTGTCGAAAAAGCATTTGAAATCCCCGCATCAGACCGCATCTTAGATGATGCAACAACCTTGCTTGCAGCTTTGCGCCTGAGTAGGTCGGGTTTTCAACCCGACACGCAACTCACGACTCTCCTGGCAACAGCCGAAATATTAAAAAAAGGCGCACCTCAGGCCGAGAAAGTAAAATCCTTCCTTGAAGCCTCACGCGCGGATGCGTTGAAGTCGCTCCTTGAAGCATGGAAATCCTCGCAGACATTTGACGAATTGCGCTTCATCCCAACCATCGTCTGCGAAGGCGAGTGGATGAATCAGCCGCTGGTCACGCGTGAATTCCTGTTGGATTTGGTTAACTCCATCCCGCAAAATAAATGGTGGAGCATCCCTGCATTCATCCGCGCGATCAAAGAAAAATTCCCGGATTATCAACGTCCCGCAGGTGACTATGATTCGTGGTTCATCAAACGCACATCCGATGGACAGTTCCTGCGCGGGTTCGCCTATTGGGATCAAGTGGATGGCACGCTGGTAAAGTACTTCATTCAAATATTGCACTGGCTTGGCATGGTCGATTTGGCAAGCCCGGAAGAAGGGAAAGAGGCGACGGCGTTTCGTTTGACGTTGAACGTTGAACGTTCAACGTCAAATGTTGACGGAAAGATCGTAGTTGCTTCAAATGGAAAAATTACGATCTCCAGATTCTTCTCACGGGCAGTTCGCTATCAAATTTCTCGCTTCTGCGAATGGGGCGAAGAACATTCTGACGAATATCAATATCAAGTTACAGCACAATCTTTGAGACATGCCAAAGAGCAGGGATTGAAAGCTGAACAGTTATTATCCTTGCTGGTGAAATACACAAATGGAACTGTCCCGCCTGCGTTGGTGAAGGCGCTCAAACAATGGGATGCGCACGGCACCGAAGCCCGGGTGGAGAAACTGCTTGTGCTAAGAGTCAACAGGCCAGAGATTTTGGAAGAGATGCGCAAGTCAAAGGCAAGCAAATTCCTGGGCGAGATATTAAGTCCAACCGCAGTCATTATCAAAAGCGGAGCGGAATCCAAAGTGTTGGCAACGCTTGCAGAGCTGGGGCTGTTATCGGAGATCGAAACTTAAATGGATGTCACGGTTAAATCGTGACATCCATTTTTTATTCCATCGCTATAATAAAAACAAGGAGTTCACAATGTCAAAAACTGATTGGATCCAACAGGAAATCGAAGCCCTGCAAAATGCAGGATTGTATAACCGTATCCGCACCATCGGCTCGCCGCAAGGCGCGTGGCTGGTGGTGGATGGAAAAAAGGTTTTGAACTTTTGCTCAAACAATTATTTGGGATTGGCGAATCATCCCGCGCTGGTAGCTGCCGCAAAAAAGGCGACGGATGAAATGGGTGTAGGCCCCGCCGCTGTGCGTTCCATTGCTGGGACAATGACCCTGCATGTTGAACTCGAAAAACGACTCGCGCAGTTCAAAGGCGTGGAAGCCGCGATCACTTTTCAATCGGGCTTCACCGCAAATCTGGCGACCATTCCGGCGTTGGTTGGAAAAGAAGATGTGATCTTCTCTGATAGATTGAATCACGCTTCGATCATTGACGGCGCGCGTTTGTCTGGCGCGAAAATTATCCCTTATGAACACAACGATGTGAAATCATTGGAAGAACAGATTAACGCAAACCTTAGTCAATACCGCCGCGCGTTGATCGTGACCGATGGCGTTTTTAGCATGGATGGTGACATTGCGCCATTGCCTGATATTTATGAAGTGGCGAAGAAGTACGATATTCTGTTGATGGTGGATGACGCGCACGGTGAAGGTGTGCTCGGCAAAGGCGGACGCGGCATCGTCGATCATTTCGGTCTGCACGGCAAAGTGGATGTGGAAGTCGGCACGATGTCGAAGGCGTTCGGCGTGGTGGGCGGAATCGTCGCGGGCAAAGCGGTCATCATTGACTGGCTGCGTCAGCGCGGACGCCCGTTCCTGTTCTCGTCAGCGGTCACAGTGCCTGATGCTGCGGCCTGTCTCGCGGCAGTGGACTTGCTCGAAGATTCAACTCAACTGGTGGATAAACTTTGGGAGAACGCAAAATACTTCAAAGCTGAAATGATGACTCTCGGATTCAATACTGGCGTCACTGAAACTCCCATCACTCCCGTCATGCTAGGCGAAGCTCCGCTTGCGCAGCAATTCAGCCGTGAATTATTTGACGCAGGTGTGTTTGCCATGGCTTTAGGATTCCCGACTGTCCCGCAAGGCAAGGCGAGAATCCGCGTGATGATTTCCGCTGCTCATGCGAAAGATGATCTCGATAAAGGACTGGAAGCGTTCAAGAATGTGGGTAAGAAGTTGGGCGTGATTTAAGGCAAAGGCAGAAGGCTTTTATAAATAAAAACTCTCGCGGAAAATGAACCAAACCCATAAAAGCGGATATAAAAGAAAGTCCCTGCGAGTCAACTGGACAGACACCTGGTTTCAAAGGGTGTCTGTTTTGTTTTCAATTTCATCCTTTCATAATTGTAGAACCAAACATTATCATCGACGATATGCTCGGGTTTGTTCTTCTTCCATGAACAATCACACTGCTTTAGTTTCATTCCCATTGGGGAATAATCCATTCATTCTTATCCTGATATGAAAAAGTACCCCATGCTCTTCTTTCTCACACGAGGTACTTTCCTGTCTTTACTTTTAAGGTTCAGCTCAAAAGCCAGTCCCTTTTTATTTACATCTTATCCATTTGAGTATTCATTTTATACTTTTTGAGTGCGCGCCAACCCACTAGCATTTTTTCCTTTTCATCCCACAATCGGAAATATAAAGATTTCAGACTATCACGAATGGTGATCGGCTCAATCTGGAAGATCGGATTCTCCTTGTGACATTGTTCCAATTTGTAATTGGGAATCTTCGGGCTCAAATGATGGATGTGGTGAAACCCAATATTGCCGGTGAACCACTGCAAAACTTTGGGAAGTTTATAGAAGGAACTGCCGTCCATGCCGGCTTTGAAGAATTCCCAATCCTTATGGCGTTCCCAATAAGTCGGGTCAAAGTTATGCTGAACATAGAACAGCCACACGCCTGCGCCGCAAGCCATTAACAAGATGGGCAATTCAACCAAAACATAAGCCTGCCAGCCAATGTGATAGATCGTCCAACCGACAAAAGCGAACAGCGCCATATTTGTCCACACTACACTGTTGCGTTCGCGCTTACCGGACTTGGCCGTCCAAAAACGATGTGTAAGCACAAAGACGATCGTCGCACCAATTGTAAATAAAATCATCGGACTTCGCATGATCCGATAACCGACTTTTTTATACCAGGGGGCAACGAGATATTCTTCCACTGTCATTGTGTATACATCGCCAATCCCGCGACGATCGAGATCGCCGGCCGTGGCGTGGTGGATGGCGTGACTGTGTTTCCACTCGAAATACGGAGTCCAAACCGCGGCGCCAATCAACAGTCCCAAACGATCGTTGGCAAGCGGAGTTTTGAAGAATGAACCGTGACAACAATCATGGAAGATGATGAACATACGCACCATGAATCCCGCGGCGGGAATGGTGATCAGGAGCGTAAGCCAATATCCAACTTCAAGACTGCGATATGCCAGATACCACAGCACAAAGAATGGAATGACTGAATTAACAACCTGCCACAGGCTTCTCCATGTTTCCGGGTAGGCATATTGGGAAACAATGGATTGCCATTTTATTTTTCCGATACTCATTTTTAATCTCCTTATTAAAACTTCATCAGGCAGAATCGGGTATCTGCCTTTTTCTGATACAGCCTAAACCACTAAACTTCCGCAGATGGTTTATGGAACAAAGTCCCACACTACGTTTTCTCAGCCGTACACTACTTGACCTTAATCATACTCTGATATTCCAAATATGCGGTCACTCCGTTGACCCAATGCTGGATGCCGTCAATGCGGATCGAGGCATCATCACAACTGCTGAAAATTCCCCCGCCATATTTAGTCGTTATGTCTTTGGTGATTTCCCAGTTACAGTTGTTGGCCGGTAACTGACGCGCCTGAACAAATGTTGTGAAAGCGCGCAGATCAGAGTCAAGCCATTCATATTCCCCGCCTGAAAGATAAAAAGCCTGGGCAAGCGCCGCAAGCGATTCCACCTTTGTGGCAGTTGCGATGCTTGTATTCCTGGGGTCAAGCGAACGGACCTGCCCGTTAATAACCGTATTCGCAATGCCAACCGCGTATTCTTTATCCTCGCTTGTCAATGAACTCAACCGCGCAAGCATACTGAACGCATAGCTGTGCCAATGATCTTCAGTGACGGGCTGTGTGATCATGTAAGCATTGACCTCGCGCGCCTGTGTCAGCCAAAAATCATTGCCTGTCATTTCATAAAGTTCCATGAGCGCGAGCAACGCTTCGCCAGAGGAAAAAGCCGAAAAATAATCGGGGTTTACTGTGCCTGCGAAGTGAGGATCAAACGAATGATAGAAATCGCCTTCAGGTTTTCTCATGGAAATAATGAAAAGACCGAGATCAACCGCGGTATCCAATAAATTAATATCCTTAAGAAAAAAATTGCCGGTTCCCTGCCAGCGTTTGTAAATAGCGTCCACAGTCAGCGCGGAACCGCTTAATTGACAACTGCCTTCCGTATAAAGGCATATCCCTTTAAATTTTTCGGGTTCGCTCACAAGAAATTCAAGATAATGGTCAAGCGCAGAATCTCCGGCATTGCAATATTTTGAATCGCCTGAAACTCTGCAAACTGTATAAATGGAACCCGTCCCCGCGACCAAACGAATATAAGATGGAGAGTATGCTCTTTCCCCGCTCATAAAATCAACCTGATAGGGAAGTTCTCCATTCGCAAGCTGCTGGCGCACCAAATAATCACCAGCCGCGATGATCGAATCTTTCAGTGTACCATCTTCAATTGAAATTGTTTCGGGGATGCGGGCAGGGGTGAATGTAGGAGAAGGTGTTACCACAACCGTGGGAATGACAGGTATCACGGGTGAATCGCCTTTCATTTTAAAAAATATTGCGCTTATGGATAAAAGCGCAAGTAGAAAAAGCAGAAAATATTTTTTAGAAATTGAAGACATGCATCATCCTTCAGTCTTTCGAGATACCTTTTCCGATAATTCCTGCAAGGATAATTCTGCCAGCGACGACACGGTAGCATCACCAGACACCCCCATCTTAACAGTCAATGGATTTGGGACTGCCACCACAAAGATTTCCGCGCGACGGGCTGCCAGCACTCCATTGGGAGAATCTTCGAAAACCACAGCCGCATCTTTCTTAACGTTGAGCTGCTCCAGCGCCTTCAAGTAGATATCCGGGTTGGGTTTTGTCCTGCCCGGCAGAACGTCATCTTGACAAATGATTTGGTCAAAATAATCGAATATCCCCAGACGTTTTGCGTGCGCATCCACCCATGAATGCGGAGAACTGGAACCAATGGAAACCTGCAACCCTGCTTCTTTCGCCTGTTCGATCATATTGATCACGCCGGGCAAAATGGGATTGGAATGAATGATGGCATCCGATTCTTTTCGGTAGCGAATGCGTAACGAAGCAGAATCCAGCCGTCCCGAAGTGAGAAGCGAGAGATGTTGCGCAGGATCAAAATTCGAGAGTCCGTATCCGCCAATGGTTTTCTCCCATTCATCCACAGGCAATTCAAATCCATGTTCTTTATAAATGGATTGCCAAACCAAAACCTCGGGTGTCTCAGTATCGAGGATCAATCCATCAAAATCAAATATCAGGGCTTTTAGCATTTACTCGTCAGTGTCCATTCTGCTGATGCGTGAAGGTTGAATGTTGACATTCGCTGGAACAGTGCGCGCCAATTGACCTTCCTGTATTAAACGTGCGAGGTGTTTTACCATCACTGCCTGACGCGGCGATGCCTGCGCGCCGAGGTCTTCCAACACTGGCTCAAGCCAGGTTTGATATGAACGAACATTTAAATATACTTTTCGTCCGCGGCGGTCTGGCAGGTTCGCCACAAGCGACGCAATTTTTTCACTGACATTATGTTCATCGGGATGAATGAGCGGAGTCAACACGATGCCATACATTCCCGCAGTGATACTCGCATAACATTTCATGTTCTCAGAATGTATAAAACCAAGCGCACGTTTTGGCGCAGGCTCAACTGGATGCATCAACGGCGGGACAATTTGATAATGCAGACTCTGCACCGCAGGCATATCCACTGACTGCACACGCCTCCAACTTAAATTGGATGTTGATCCTGTTTTCTCGATCTGACTCACATCCCAGAGTCTTTGCCATGCATAGACAGAGAATCCTGTTGCGCGCAATGCAGGGAAGATGTGACTCGATTCTTCAACCTCAGCCATTACATGAAACGCCTTCCATTCGCCTGCTTGAACCACAAGATGTTCCAACAAAGCGGGCAACTCGGGATCATCCAAACGCGAGGATGGCGCAAGATACAACAACTTTGCAAATGTTTCTCCACGCGTGTGAATGACTCCACCCAGCAATGCAGCATCTCCACCATTGGCAATCGCCGCATATAAATGCCGCGTCGGATTCACATATGCCAATAATCCCATTGCCCCGAGTGGATGCCCACGCGTGAGGGCACGCGCGCTATCGAGTGTAATGACGTCATTTCGATAACGTGTAATAACGGGAATATCTAACAGGTCAAGGGAGCGAATGGACATTTTATGTTTATGTTATTGCGAGGAGGGTGCTCTCCCCAACGAAGCAATCTCTAACATTGTGACGAAGAGGGATCAACTTGCCAAAGAAATAAAATACTCATGAAAACGCGTGTCATTCGTCAATTCAGGATGAAAAGATGTGGCGAGCAAATGACCTTCCTGCGCTGCAACAATACGACCATCATCAAGCGCGGAGAGAATCTTCGCATCTCCATGCACAGACTCGATCAACGGTGCACGAATGAAGACTGCATGATAAAGATGCTCCGTACCGGTAACTCGCATCAATTCATCAATTTCAAGATCAGTCTCAAACGAATCAACCTGACGGCCAAAAGCATTGCGCTGGACTTTGATGTCCATCAAGCCAAGCAAGGGCTGGTCACGGCTGACATCTTTCGAAAGAAAGATCGCGCCGGCACAAGTTCCCCAAATTGCATGTTCCCTGCCAAATTGCTTTAACGGCTCAAGCAATTCATACGCAACAGCAAGTTTTCCAATCGTGGTGGACTCACCGCCGGGAATGATCAATCCATCCAATCCATCGAGATGTTTAGGCAAACGTACTTCAGCTGTATCCACACCAAGTCGTTTCAGCATGGAGATATGTTCTGCAAAATCGCCTTGTAAGGCGAGGACTCCGATTTTCATAATCATTCAACGTAGGGGCGGGGTTACCCCGCCCCTACAATAATATATTTACCAACCACGCCCTGCCATCTTCTCGCCTTCAGGCATCTGTGAGACATTGCGTCCCACCATGGCCTCGCCAAGATTCTTGCTTACTTCCGCAAGAATAGAAGCATCCTGATAATGGGTCACTGCTTTCACAATGGCTGCGGCACGACGAGCAGGATCGCCACTCTTGAAAATGCCAGAACCAACGAAGACGCCGTCTACACCGAGTTGCATCATCAAAGCCGCATCAGCGGGAGTCGCAACTCCACCTGCCGCGAAGTTCACAACGGGCATTCGCCCAGTTTGTTTTACTTCCACAACAAGTTCATACGGCGCGCCATTATTCTTGGCGAAGGTCATCAACTCTTCATCGCCCATTGTTTGCAACTGACGAATCGCGCCGATCACAGTTCGTGCGTGGCGGACAGCTTCCACAACATCACCAGTGCCAGCTTCACCTTTGGTACGGATCATCGCCGCGCCTTCACCAATGCGGCGCAGCGCTTCACCAATATTTCGGCATCCGCAAACAAAAGGCACTTTGAAATTGTGCTTCAAAATATGATGTTCTTCATCAGCAGGCGTAAGCACTTCCGACTCGTCAATATAGTCAACGCCAATTGCTTCGAGGATTTGCGCTTCCACAAAATGACCAATACGGCACTTCGCCATCACGGGAATGCTGACCGCATCAATAATTTTCAAGATCATATCCGGATCAGACATGCGGGCAACGCCGCCATCAGCGCGGATGTCCGCAGGCACGCGTTCCAAAGCCATCACAGCACAAGCGCCAGCTTCCTCTGCGATCTTGGCCTGCTCAGCATTCACTACATCCATGATGACGCCGCCTTTTAACATTTGGGCTAAACCCTTCTTCTCGATCCATGTTCCAGTTTTTGTTTCCATTTTATCGACTCCTTTATTACCGCTAGTTGCAGAAATTACGAGTAAAAGTCATAATTCTGATTTGTTTTTTTATGCGGCGCTGTAATTGCGGATGAATTCTACCATGCGGATAATCTTTAAATTATAAGAGGACTGTAAACAGATATCGCTTCATTACATAACCTGAAAGTTGATTCTGCTCAACAGGCAGAATCACACTCTTGACAAAAGAAGGGAAAAGGATACAATTGTTACAATGATACAATTAGTACAATAAAGGGTAACATATGGAAGAAAAAAAACTCACCCTTAACTTAGATATTCGATCCGGTTTGCCGATCTACACACAGATCGTGAATCAAATCCAAAGCCAATTGGTAAATGGGAACATCAAACCCGGAGACCAGTTACCAACAGTCCGCGCGTTGGCGCAGGAACTGCGAGTCAACTTCAACACAGTGGCTCGGGCGTATCGTATTCTTGATAAAGAGCGTATCATCTCAACGCAACAAGGGCGCGGCACTTACATCACAGAAATACCTCCACCAGAAGTAAGCGAAAGGCTACGGCACGAATCGCTTGAGGCTCTCACGCAGAGATTTATCAACGAAGCTTTTCGGTTGGGATTCTCAGAGAAAGTAATCAGCCAAATGGTGAGAGACAGTTTGAAGTCAATGAAAGAAGCGATAATCAACGATAATGAATAATCTTGAAACAGGAGAATGTAAAAATGAATACAAAGTTTATTAAGTCCGCACTCGAAAGAAGCTTTACAAAAAAAGACGATCAGCATATCTCGCCAATTGCAGGGGCATTATTTGGAGTATTCCTGATCATTGCGGTTATAGGCGCAATCATGGGAGATGGCCGTTTTCCTGATGCGTTACTCGGCACCTGGGTACTCGGTTGGACCTTGATCGGCACCTACTTTTTATTCGCGATGAAAGTCGCATCACAATGGGAAAAAGTGGTGGTACTGCGCCTGGGCAAGTTCATTGGATTAAAAGGCCCTGGTTTGTTCTGGGTTATGCCGATCATTGACACCGCCGTGATGTGGATCGATCATCGCGTGGCAGTGACTTCGTTCTCAGCTGAAAAGACACTAACAAAAGATACAGTTCCTGTAGATGTGGATGCTGTTTTGTTCTGGGTCGTGTGGGATGCCGAGAAGGCCGCGCTGGAAGTTACCGATTACAACTCAGCGATCTCATGGGCGGCACAGACCGCGCTACGCGAGATCATCGGTCAAATGACGCTGGCGGATATTTTGGTTGGCCGCGGAAAGATGGACGCGGACCTACAAAAGATCATTGACGAACGCACAACTCCTTGGGGTGTGACCGTGCAATCTGTCGAGATCCGCGACGTGATCATCCCGCCTGATCTTGAAAACGCAATGTCCCGTCAGGCACAAGCTGAGCGCGAACGACAGTCTCGCGTGATTTTGGGCGAATCAGAACTACAGATTGCGGCCTCATTTGCAGAAGCTTCGAAAGCTTACATCAACAATCCCACCGCATTACACCTGCGCGCGATGAATATGTTATTTGAAGGTTTGAAAGAAAAAGGCGCGCTCGTGATCGTTCCTTCCTCCGCAGTTGACTCAATGAATCTCGGCGGCATGAGCGGAATGGTCTCACTGGCGCAGAATAATTTACCCAAGGAAAAGTAAGCCCGTTTCACGTGAAACGGGAAGAAATAGGAGAAATAAAATGACTACTAAAACTACAACCATCATTTCAATCATTTTAATCGTCATTGCGATCGTCGCTGGCGCTGTGCTGTGGAATCAACTGCCTGATCAAATGGCCTCTCACTGGAATGCCAATGATGAAGTGGACGGAACCATGCCCAAATTTTGGGGCGTTTTCTTGATGCCGCTTATTACGTTGGGAATGATGGTGCTTTTCCTGGTCGTTCCAGGCATTGACCCGCTGAAGGCCAACATCGCGCAATTCCGCGAAACGTTCAATGTCTTCATCGTGCTGATCATCGCCTTTATGCTTTACATTCATGGGTTGACCTTGGCTTGGAGCCTCGGATTTACGGACTTCAAGATGAGCGCGGCTATGCTGCCATTCATGGGAGTGCTGTTCATCGCCATTGGCTCCCTGCTGCGAAAGGCGAAGCGCAATTTCTTCATCGGCATTCGAACCCCGTGGACGTTATCCAGCGATTATGTGTGGAACAAAACCCATCAACTGGGCGCGACCCTGTTCATGGCATCAGGCGCACTCGCCATCATTGGCAGTTTCTTTGGCAGCGTGATTGCATTCTGGTTCCTGTTCGTTCCTTTGATGGGATCCACTATATTTCTAGTGGCCTATTCATATGTATTGTATCGAGGTGAAACAAAGTCGTGAAAGTAATGCGTGATCCGCAATTCGTAAAACGGGTCACGCATTTTGTTTCACGTGAAACTGACGATAATAGCCAGAAAGTTTCGTCAACAAATAAGGAGACTAAAATGACTGAAGAGTTTAAACAATGGGAGTATCGTGTACAGACCATTGGCAGTATTTTCGGAACAAAAGACGAGAACATCGAAGCAATGTTGAATGACTGGGGAAATGAAGGCTGGGAAGTAACTCACGTTTACACTCCCGAAGGAAGCGGCAAGGTAACCATCGTTGCCAAACGCCCATTGACACGCGAGATAAGACGATCTCGCTCGATGCCTACATAACAATTACCACACCTTGCTGTACAAGCCGCACAAAATAGAACAGGAGCAAAATGAAAACCATTATTAATTGGCGTGTGTTTTTTATCCTTTGGATTGCATCAACTATTGCAATCATCGCAATTCTGCCATATACACTTGAACTTCAATCTGGCGCGCTTGAACAACTGGATTTACCTATTCCACTTCCCGTTATTATTACACTACAGGTCATTCAAAATGGATTGTTTTTCGCAGTCTGTATATTTTTAGGAATGCTTCTTGCAAAGCGCATCGGACTTGGGACTCCCATTCTGGATTCTGTTACTCGAGGCGAATCAGTATTTAACAAAGTACGCGCGTTTTTACCAATCAGTATTGGGTTTGGTGTTCTTGCGTCTTTGCTTATTATTGGACTTGATTTATATATTTTTCAACCCGCATTAATTCAAGAACTCGGAGAGAAAGCAAATGCTCTTAATCTAACTGCTCAACCAGCTGCGTGGAAAGGTCTCCTTGCCTCCTTCTATGGCGGTATTGCAGAGGAGATACTCTTGCGATTATTTGCAATGTCATTACTGGCATGGCTTGGATCATTCGTCAACAAAACAAGAGATGGAAAACCAACAAACATAATATTTTGGATAGCAAACATTCTTGCGGCAATCTTGTTTGGCATTGGGCATTTGCCAGCAGTCGCATTGGTCATTCCACTTACAACGCTTGTTATTATTCGGATTGTGTTGCTGAATGCAATAGGTGGAATCATGTTCGGCTGGCTTTATCAAAAACATGGACTTGAATCCGCAATGGTTGCACATTTCTCAGCTGATATAGTTCTGCATGTTTTATTGGCGCTATAAATAGAACATTTGTTCTTTTGGAAAATCAACAAAAAACGTCGAGTTTTTTGGCTCGACGTTTTCAATTTTATATTCAGTTGTCAGCTTCTCTTTGCTCACTACCCCAAATGCATCGGCATGATGACATGTAGGAAATTATCATCACCCACTGGTCTAACCACACCAGGCGCATTCGCCGCAGAAGTTTCAAGCGCAACATTTGGAGTCTTGATAACTTCCAAAGCTTCGCGCAAGAATTTCACATTGAACGCGATCAAGACACTACCACCATCTACTGTGGCTTCAACGATGGTCTCGTTCTTGCCAGTCTCTTCAGAAGTCGCTGAGATTTCAACTTCGCTCGGCTGCATTTCGCCGTTGGATTGTTTGATATCAAAGCGGGCAACATTCGAGCCTTCGCGGGCAAAGATCTCAGCCTGCTTGCATGCCTTGAGCAAGGATGCGGTGGACACCAATGTGCGCGATTTATAATTGCGCGGAATGATCTGTTGGTAATCGGGGAATGTTCCATCGATCAATTGCGAAACGACTTCCACATCTTTCACGCGGAATAGAACTTGTCCGCGATTTTTTGGAACAACCATATAAATGGGTTCTTCACTGTCGGAAGCCACGCGTGCCAACTCGTTCAACGCGCGCGCAGGGATAATTACGTTGATGGGTTGCGGCACAGCTTGTGAGAGTTGAGCCTTGCGGACTGAAAGACGGAAACCGTCTGCCGCGGCCATCGTGACTTTATCTTTTTCAACATGCAATAAAACACCCATCAATACCGGGCGGGATTCATCTGTTGAAGCGGCAAATGCAACCTGCTGGATCATCTCTTTGAAATCGGCCACATTCAACTGCACGGCACCGTCCATTTCGGGAACAGGCAGCGGAGGGAATTCTTGCGCATCAATACATTTAATATCATTGTTTGACGTGCCACCCTTAACATGCAGGCTTTGCGTTTTTACATCGAGGGTCAACTGCACCTGATCGCCGGGCAAAGTATTTACCAGGTCTCCGAACGTGCGCGATGGCACGGTTGTTGAACCTTCTTCATCAATACGCGCGGCGATCCAACAAGTAATACCCAACTCAAGATTAGTGGCAGAAAGCCGCAAGCGACCTTCGTCGGTCGCGATCAAAATATTTGAAAGAACTGGAAGCGTACTGCGCGGCGAAACAGCGCGGGACACAATACTCAGGCCGCGTGCTAGGTTCTCTTGAAGAACTGTTACTTTCATAGGTTATCGCCCTCGATAATTGAATTTTTTCAAAAGTATATCATTAAAAACCAGTGACCATTGACACGCCAAGCATAAGCAGGATGAATACCAATTGCAAAGCGAACAATACCGCAAAAACATACGCAACTGTCGTCCACACTGATGTAGTCTTTGTTGCGGATCGCGGGCGGATCTCCTGTCCTTCAGCCAAAGCCCGCGCGAACTGAGCCGCCTGCCCAAAATCATTCATCCAGAAAATGCCCACCGCATCATCCGCGACGATGAGCCTGCTCCCGTTAAAGGAGCGCATCCACACTTCGACATTTTCAGGCGTATTCACAGCCAGCGACCCAGGAAAAACAACAGCGCTTGGCTTCATATCGTCAGGAATTTTTTCATTTACATTCACCACCGTCACAGGGACTTTTGGCGCATGTTTCATAAACGCAGATTTTACAGATTCACCAAATTTGCCATTGTTATTGTCAAAGACCAATACGCCAAATTGTTCCTGTTTGGCTTCGAGCGCATCAGCGCGTGCCACGCCATCTTTTCGCAAAGCAGAAAGATGGTATAGCAACAAGACAACAAACAAAACCAAAACTTGTAGTGTATTAAGGATTGAATTTACAAAATTCGGATTATCGCCGCCTAATAAAGCATTGATCAGCGTAAAGACCAATCCGCCAGCCGAAGCCATTCCGCCAATCACGGCCACAAACAAGACAAGGTACAAATATGTCTTGCGGACAATGGAACGCCGCGCATGGTCTCCAACATCACCATCCGCCAACGCCTCAGCTTGCATGGAACGCCATGTCATCAACCAGAGAGGTAATCCAACCGCAAGGATGGCGAGCGCACTCGTCAGCGACTGGCGAATTCCTTCACTACTTAGAGATGAATCAACTACTCCAAAGTCGATCAGGAATGAAAACAAGGAAGACAGACCAACAAAGGCCGCAGTCACGCCAATAATGGAGAGAATGTAAAAATAGATGCGCTTCTTTCCCGCGCGGCGCGGAGCTTGTTCCTCAAAACCAATTTGCAAGGCCAACCATTTCCCGTAATAAGCCCACATCATACCGAATGGCAATCCCAATGAAATGGGACCGCCGATTTTCTGGATGAATTCACTCCATGCCATGTCTTCGCCGAATAAGCGGTTGAGCAGCATATAAAACAAATTTCCGCCAGCCGTGAGCACGACAATGACTCCGCTCAACGAAAGCAAATAGAGAATGCCAAGGCGCAGCAAAGACTCCTTTTCATCGGAATCAGCTAACGCGTCCTGTAAGATGCGCCAGGAGAAGAACCAAATTGGAGCGCCGATCACGAGCAAGGCCGTCGCGTTGATAAATGTCTCGCGCCCCATCGTTCCGATCACGCCGGTTGGGATATAGAAAATGTAGTGCAAGATTTGCTGTGCGCCAAAGATGACCATCAACAAGCCGTAAAGCACCCACAGAAAACGATAGAGGCGGCGGATGTCTTTGAAGTTTTCGGCGTCCGTCAGGGTGGACCAGTCAGCGCGTAAAATGCTCCAGAAATAAGAGGCAAGCAACAGGTTAAGCGCGATCGCGATCAAATTGTCAGGCCAGCTTTGCGTGCCGCCCACCAAAGCTCGTTCATACGAAATCCGCACAGCGCCAAGAAATGTACGGTTGATCAGCGCGATCAAATTTTGTACAACTGGGATAAGCGTGGCAAAAAGCGCGCCATATAAAAAGACGGCGCGCAGGGTGGCATTCTTTTCATCCTCTTCCCGGGCAGATGCGCGCTGCGCCCACAACCAGTGAATCAGAAAAATTGGCACTCCCACCAAAATAAGCGAAAGCGCCTGCGCCAATGTCTGCGCACTATTTGTGATGAGATCGGGGTTGACAATGGAACGGATCAGACCGATCAGCCCCCACAGCACCACTTCAAAACTGATAAAGGCTACCGCGTAAAAATAAAGTCTTCGAATCGTTTTCATGATTATTTCCTCCCGTCATTGAGAAGGCAAAAGAACGCCATGCAATGACGTACTGTGGTTACGGCTTGATCGGTTCCTGATACCAGTCATAAGCCCAGAAGTTATAGGGCATATAAACCAGCTTCCAATCGCCATTTTGTTTGACGAGCTGCGCGCGGTCAGTGTTATTATAGCCGCCGGAAAACGGGTCACTGGAGGAATAGATCAAAGTCAGATCCACAAAGGCTTCATCTTCATTCACTTCAGCCTCGCCTACATCCACGCCGACATTATTTGCACTGACACTCCCGTTAAAGAAAGCCTGTCGAAACTGATCATAAGCGGGCTTGTTGTCTTTATCCGCGAGATATGTATAGGCGGTTTTGTAATCCTTGTTAGTAATAGCCAGCACATAATTGTATGTGGCGGCGTATGGGGATCTTTCAGTTAGATATTCCTTCTTCTCCTGTCGAGTGAAGAACAGTACAAGTGCGATCAGGATCAGCGCGCCAATGCCGATCAATATGCCTGTGAGAAACTTATCTTGTTTCATAAAAACACCTCCGAGTATGAATTGATTGTATAAGGTTAGAGATGAAATAGCAAGCAAAGAAGTTCCCCCAGGCCTTTGGTATACTACCCCTACCTCAACATTACTTTTAGGAGAATAACCATGACCATTTCCGCATCTCGCTGGGATATGACCAACGTCTACCCCTCACTCGAATCCAAAGAATTCAAGACCGCCATAAAGAAATACAAGTCTTTACTGGATGAAATGGAAGTTTTTTTCAAGAAAGCCAGCAAAGCGGATTCCAAGACCGAGCCGAAGAAACTCGGCAAACTACTCGGTGAATCTGTGGACCGTTTCAATGCGCTCTTCGAACTTTCCAACACCATCAACCCTTTCATTTATTCCTACGTCACCACCGACTCACGCAACAAAGACGCGATGCGCGCCCTCTCGGAATTCGAACAGATGTCGGTGCAGGCGAGCATCCTCAACACAAAATTTCAGGCATGGGTCGGCAAACTCGGCAAGGCCGCAGTGAAGAAAGCCGCAAAGACAAATACATCTGCCAAAGCACACGAATTCACGCTCAACGAAAGCGTTGACCAATCCAAATACATGATGAGCGAAGCGGAGGAAATTCTCGCCGCCGAACTGACTTTGAGCGGGGGCAATGCCTTCGGCAAATTACAGGGGACGTTAACCTCGCAGCTTTCCGTCGACTTTGAGCTGGGTGGAAAAACTGAGAAATTACCCATGCCTGCGCTGATCAACCTGCGCTCGCATCCCGATGAACCAACCCGCCGCCGCGGGTATGAGGCTGAGAACATTGCCTGGGAGGGAGTCAAGGAAACATTGGCCGCCTGCATGAACGGGGTCAAGGGTGAAACGCTGACTCTCGACAAAAAACGCGGCCGCGAAGACGCAATCCACGCCTCCATTGACGTTGCCCGCATGGATCGCGCAACGCTCAACGCCATGCTCGGCGCAATGAAAGATTCCTTCCCGATGTTTAGGAAATATTTCAAACATAAAGCCAAATTGATTGGCAAGGCAAAACTCGCCTGGTGGGACATCATGGCCCCAATGGGCAAGACCGATAAAGTTTATTCATTCGATGAAGCGCGCGATTTTATCGTCAGCAATTTCAACAAATTCTCTCCCGAACTCGGCGCATTCGCCCAACGCGCTTTCGACAACAACTGGATCGATGCCGAACAGCGTGATGGTAAACGCGGCGGCGCTTTTTGCATGGGTGTTGCAGGCGTAAAAGAGAGCCGCATCCTAAGCAACTTTGACGGCTCGTTCGATCAGGTCAGCACGTTGGCGCATGAACTTGGTCACGCCTTCCATAATGAATGCGCTTATCAGGCAGGCAAGACCGAACTACAACAATTTACGCCGATGACTCTGGCGGAAACCGCATCCATCATGTGCGAGACGATTGTCACCGAAGCCGTACTGGCGCAGGTGACTGATCCGCAGGAAGAGTTGGCAATTCTCGAAGCACAAATGAACAATGCCTCCAGTGTGATCGTGGATATTTACTCGCGCTATCTCTTCGAAAAGGAAGTCTTTGAACGCCGCAAACAATCTGAACTTTCAGCCGATGACTTGAACGACATCATGGAACGCGCTCAAAAAGCCACATATGGTGACGGTCTCGATGAAAAATATCTGCAAAAGTTCATGTGGACCTGGAAGCCACATTATTATTCCAGTGGACTATCCTTCTACAATTATCCCTACGCATTCGGTCTGCTCTTCGCAACTGGCTTATATGCCATTTACCAAAAACGCGGCGCGGACTTTGTCCCAGATTACAAGAACTTGCTCGCCACTACAGGTGAGGATCGCGCGGCAGAACTTGCCGACCGATTTGGCATCAACATCCGCACCAAAAAGTTCTGGGCTGATAGCCTCGCCATTATCGGTAAGCGTGTTGAAAGATATTGTGAACTATAGTTTTCTAAATTCCGTCGCAGGATTGCTCCTGCGACGGAATTTTTGAAGAGAGCCACTTAATGAAAAAAAACTTGCTTATAATTTTGCTTCTGTTGTTTTCCATATCCGCTTGTACTGTTACGAAGCCGCAAACAGAGTCAACGAACCAGGCATATCCAAACCAGGCTTACCCAAATCAGGCATACCCAAACCAGACTCCAACACAGGGGCAGGCAGATATTCCGCTCACAGAAGCGGATGTGCCGCGCATTACAGTTGAAGATGCCAAAGCGGCAGTCGATGGCAGTGAAGCGGTCATTGTGGATGTTCGCAGCGCGGAGTCTTTTGCGGCTGGTCACATTGCGGGCGCGATCTCCATTCCGCTGGCTGAATTTGAAACTAATATCAGTAACATCACCCTTGAAAAAGACCAGTGGATCATCACCTACTGCACCTGACAAAATGAACATACGAGCGCCCGTGCGGCGTTCCTTCTTTTGCAAAATGGCTTTACCCGTGTCAACCCGATCCTTGGCGGGTTATCTGCCTGGGCAGACGCAGGATATCCAATAGAGCCATAGTTCATAATAGAATCAAAAAGAGGATGCGTATTTGAAAACGCATCCTCTTTTTATTTACGAAAACGCCTGTATTCCCGTTTGTGCTCTGCCCAAGATCAAAGCATGAATATCGTGCGTACCTTCATAAGTATTTACCGCTTCCAAGTTCATCACATGCCGAATGACATGATACTCATCGGAGATGCCGTTGCCGCCGTGCATGTCACGGGAGTTTCGTGCGATCTCCAAGGCCTTGCCACATGAATTACGCTTGACTAATGAAACCATCTCAGGCGTGGAATTGTCTTCATCCATCAACCTTCCAACTCTTAAAACACTTTGCAATCCCAAAGTAATTTCTGTCATCATATTTGCCAGTTTCAGTTGGATGATCTGATTCGCGGCAAGCGGCTTGCCAAACTGCGGACGATCCAACGTATATTGCCGCGCGGCGTGCCAACAGAATTCTGCTGCGCCTAATGCGCCCCAGGCAATTCCGTAACGCGCTTTATTCAAACAGCCGAATGGTCCCTTCAAGCCGCTGACATTGGGAAGCATATTTTCATCTGGTACGAAGACTTCTTCCATGACGATCTCACCCGTTGAACTGGCACGCAGGCTAAACTTGCCATGTATCTTCGGAGCGCTGAGTCCCTTCATTCCCTTATCGAGAATGAAGCCGCGAATTTCACCATCTTTATCAGAGCCGCCATATACTTTTGCCCAAATAATAAACACATCCGCAATTGGGGAATTGGTGATCCACATCTTGTTGCCTTGCAGAATCCAGCCGCCATCCACTTTTTTGGCGCGGGTTTCCATACTGCCAGGGTCACTGCCATGATTGGGTTCGGTCAACCCGAAACAGCCAACAGTCTCTCCGCTGGCGAGTTTGGGCAAATATTTTTTGCGTTGTTCTTCGGAACCATAGGTGTAAATGGGATGCATGACCAGCGAACTCTGCACACTCATTGCACTGCGATAGCCGCTGTCCACGCGCTCTACTTCACGGGCGATCAAGCCATAGGAGACATAATTTAATTCCGAGCCGCCGTATTCTTCGGGCAGAGTACAGCCTAACAACCCCATACTGCCCATTTCATTCATGATGGTTCGGTCAAATGTTTCGTGTCGATTCGCTTCAAGGATACGCGGCATTAACTTATCCTGACAATATTTGCGCGCCGTGTCGCGGATCATGCGCTCTTCGTCTGTGAGCTGGTCGTTGAACAGGAAAGGGTCGTCCCATTTGAAAGTTTGTTTTGACATAAGACCTCACTTTTAGCAATTAGCTAATAGCTGTTAGCGATTAGCTTTGTGATGATTGTATCAAAATGTTCAGGGATTAGATTCTGTTCGAGAAAGCAGAATCAGTTTTCAGTTAATTGTGAAGCGAAAAATAAAAAAAGAGGATGCGCCGCAAAGCACATCCTCTTAATCGCTAAAAGCTAACTGCTAATCGCTGTTTTACGCATTCCCAGTCAACCAGCCGCGCAGATCCATGGCCTTCACCACGCGATCGATTGCTACCATGTAAGCCGCATCGCGCATGTAGACTTTTTCCTTCTCACTGCGGTCAACAACGCTGTTGAAAGCGGAAGTCATCTTCTCGTCGAGTCTGCCTAAAACCTCATCCTTCGACCAGTAGAAGTTCATATCGTTCTGAACCTGTTCGAAATAGGAAGTGGTCACGCCACCGGCGTTGCAAAGGAAGTCAGGAATGTTGAAGATATTATTCTTCTTGAAGTATTCATCCGCTTCGGGCGTGCAGGGGCCGTTTGCGCCTTCAGCTA
This sequence comes from Anaerolineales bacterium, assembly GCA_013140605.1. Classification (GTDB taxonomy): domain Bacteria; phylum Chloroflexota; class Anaerolineae; order Anaerolineales; family Villigracilaceae; genus Villigracilis. The sequence continues at coordinate 14,689 of JABFSL010000061.1, read as the reverse complement.
CGATCTTGATGTTCTTGGACATCTTGCTGACGGTATCAGCGGTAACCTGACCTTCCATGGCTGCAGGGATCAAGACATTGGCTTCCTTGGTGATCCAGGCATCGCCGTCTTCAACGGTATAGCCGGCATCCTGAGCTTTGGCTTTGTCAATCGTGCCATACTCGTCCACGATGGTGAGCAGGAAGCGCGGGTCAATGCCGCCCTTCTTGCTGTAGGTATAAGCCTTTTTGTCATGGCGATCCCAGCAGGAGACGCAGGCAACAGTTCCACCAAGCAATTCAACAAAGCCAACAGATGCATATTGTGATACGTTGCCGAAGCCTTGAATGGCCGCAACAGAATTCTTGCCGTCGATGTTAAGGTGCTTCATCGCTTCGCGCACAGTGTAGATCACGCCATAGCCAGTGGCTTCGGTGCGACCCAAAGAGCCGCCGCCGCCAAGAGGTTTGCCAGTGAATACGCCGGGGGTATACTGACCGACGAGGCGGGAGTATTCATCCATCATCCAGCCCATCATTTGCGGAGTGGTACCAATATCCGGAGCGGGCACATCGTTGCGCGGGCCAATGTTCTTCCACATGGCACGTACCCAACCACGGCACATTTCTTCTTTTTCATTTACGGTAAGAGTGGACGGATCTACGATGATGCCGCCTTTGCCGCCGCCGAGTGGAATATCAGCCACGGCGCATTTCCATGTCATCCATGTGGCGAGCGCGCGCACGGTGTCCATGGTTTCATTTGCGGCGAAACGGATGCCGCCTTTGTTGGGGCCGCGCGCATCGTTGTGCTGAACGCGAAAACCTTGAAAGACTTTGAGCGAACCGTCATCCAAACGTACGGGAATGCGGAAGGAAAATTCACGCATCGGCCAGCGCAAAACTTCGGCTACGCCATCGTCGAGCTTGAGCTGTTTGGCGACGCCGTCGAATTGTTTCTGTGCCATTTCAAAAGCATTGATTTGTCCTGACATGTTGTTCTCCTAAAAGGGTATAGAGAAAAATATAAGCGGGCACCCCGGACGGGGTACCCGCTCTAAGCACAATTTATGTTTATACAGTGAGCCATATATATTTATTCCGCTAAATCACAATTACGCCTAAACTTTACACGAAAATCAGAATGACGTCAATATGACAAAAATCAGCACAATTTTGATTACTACTGATGATTTTTGAGCGTTTCAAACATGTTTACGTATACTTCGGCTTCCGTTTCCCCAAAAAAGCAGCCACGCCTTCGTGATGTTCGGCAGTTTTTCCCGCTGCTTCTTGTAGGATTCCTTCATAATCGAGCGATTCTTCCAGATTAGGAAGAACCGCGTGATTGAAAGCTTTCTTCCCTGCGGCAAACGCTTCACTCGGACCTGAGGCCAGTTCGTCCGCAATTTGCTTGACCAGCGCCTGATAGTTGAATCCACCTACTTGATTAACCATACCCCATTCATAAGCCTGATGTGCCGTGATGGGTTTATTGGAATAGAAATATTCCTGCGCGCGTCCCAGGCCAATATAAGTTGGAAGCAATAGTGAAACACCAGAATCCGGAGCCAGCGCAATACCGCTGAAACCGACTACAAAATAGGCGGTGGATTTTGCAATCCGCAAGTCACAGGCCAGCGCCACGCCGAAAGCCGCGCCAGCGCATGGCCCATTGACCGCCGCCACAACAGGCTTTCCCATGTTGCGGATTTGCAGGATCAATGGATTGTAAGTTTTCTCCAAATGCTCGCGGTATGAAATTTCTGTCCCTCTTTTCATTTCAGAAATATCCTGCCCGGCGCTGAACACTTTTCCGCCGCCAGTGATCACGATACAACGCACCTGCGGATTCTTCTCCGCTTCAGCGAGGGCATTTCTCAATTCGCTGACCATTTCAAAGTTAAAGGAGTTGGCGCGTTCGGGGCGATTCAGCGTCAGAACCGCTGTACCAGATTGGGTCAATGTAAGAAGCGTTGTCATAAATCCTCAATATAAGAAAAGTGACAGTCACCTTATAAGGGTGACTGTCACTTTTAACTATTCGTCAGGATAGTCATCTATTTGATCGTCGTCGCCTGCATCCACCTCGTATTCCACACCGTCGCTGTCGAGGTATACCCAGAGGAGCAGAACATGGCCTTCGGGAGTTTCAACATTGCGGGCGGCAAGGATGGGGGCGGTTTCTTCCAGGCCGGTTTCATTTCGGTAATGCAAGTGAATGGATGCCTTGTTATGCCAGGCGGTATAGCACCTTTCCACAAGCGCGGGACCATTAAATGTGCGCAGCCGCGTAAGCGCGGGGACAGAGAGATTCGGGCTTTCGTTCAAGCCCAATGCCCAGCCGTCATTGACGTGTTCAAAAATCGGCGGGGGACCTTCGATGATCGTGATTTTATCTTCCATAGGGTTACCTGTAATCGGGAATATACCACAACTATGGTGTGAAAATGTTTCAGAATATTATTAGAACTTTTCTGCAACATTTTCCTGTCATATACCGCACTCGGTCACACACCTGCCCTGGCGGGCGGTGCCAGGGAATTGCGCTTTTTCTGAAGGTGGAAAGCGCAATTTGTGACCGTGGGTATTATATAATTGGGGTATGTCCAAAATGACCCCCAAAATCATCCTCGAAGGTACACGCCTGACTTTCAAAACTGATATCGCCTTTGCGCTCAATGAACATCCGCGCGTGGTTGGGCCGCGAAAATACAAATACCACTCGCCGCTTATCTCCGGTGAATGGTGCGCGTTCACTAATTATCCCTGGGGACGCGGCCTGATCAACTTTGAGCCGCAGGAGGAAGCGCTGGCCATGGAAACCTACGACACATGGGTAAAACTCTTCGAGCTGCAACGCTATTACTCATGGATCGTGGACCGCTTTCATTTATCCACGCGCATGTATCAGTTGAACACCTATCAAAAGGATTATGATTTTCGCTGGCTTGAGGAACGTCTGCTTCCGCTGAATTTCCGTTTGGTATTGTTGACGCGCTCGCCAGAATCTTTTGAAGCCGCGCGCGCCGAAAGACTCAAGGTCTCAGGCAATCCATCGCAATACGATGATTTGAACCTTTTCATCGAGGAACAAAAATTGATCCGCAGACTTGCCAGCGAATCAATCCTGCCTATGCTTGAGCTGGATGTTTCAGACAACAACATTGAATCGGCCACTGAGAAGATCGCGGACTGGATGGAATCCACAGGCGGGTTGTATATGTCGTAATTCATCGCGAAGATGACCTGGCGTTTTCCAATGCATCACAAAACTGCAATGGCTTAATGCTTGCGCTCATATTTTTGGATGGGTATACTAGTCGCATGCAACCTGAGAAAATCGGCCGTTACGAAATAAAATCTGAATTGGGACGCGGCGGCATGGCAACTGTCTATCGCGGATATGACCCACGCTTCGAGCGCGAGGTTGCCATCAAAGTTCTGCCGCCCGAAATGCTTCACGCAGACCCTCAATTCAGGATGCGCTTCGAGCGTGAGGCAAAGATCATCGCCCAGCTTGAACATAGTTCCATCGTTCCTGTGTATGATGTGGGCGAGGAAAACGGCCAGCCTTATTTCGTCATGCGTTATATGGGCGGAGGATCGCTCTCAGACCGCATCAAAAAGAAAATCTTTAACGTTGAAGAAGCAACGCGCATTCTTGAATACATTGCGATGGGGTTGGATGAAGCTCACTCAAAAGGGATCATTCACCGCGACCTCAAGCCCGGTAACATCCTGTTCAACAATAACGATATTCCAAAAATTTCCGATTTTGGCATCGCCAAGGTAACAAACGCCGAGACTCTCGATGTAACGGGCAGCAGCATTATCGGCACGCCGGCTTATATGGCCCCGGAGCAAGCCTCTGGTGAACCCCTTGATGCCCGTTCGGACATTTACGCATTGGGTGTGCTCCTTTATGAAATGCTGACAGGGAAACAACCCTACGAGGCAGATACTCCCCTGGGGATCGCCATCAAACATGTGACAGAACCCGTGCCGCATATCCTGGATGCAAATCCCAGCCTGCCGCCCTGGATAGAGAAGGTTATTTCCACAGCAATGGCAAAAGATAGAAATGACCGCTTTTCAACCGCGGTTGAAATGACGGAAACCATCAAGGCGTTTATACGCGGGGAACAACCGCGTTTACCCAAAGATAAAAGCAGTAACAAAGCCACCCTTAAGGTTTCCCCATTTAATAAAACCCTCGTTGCGAAGAAACCCATAAAGAAGAAAAGTTTCAATCCCATTTTTGCGATCATACCTGTTGTGCTTATCGCACTGGCGGGGGGTGGAGTATATTTATTGAACGGGAACAGTCTTCCGTTTGTGGGCGAAGCGCCTACGAATACTCCCACATCCCTGCCGCCCACAGCAACATCCACGGTCGAGATCAAACCAACAGAAGCGTTATCCACAGCCACTGAAGCGGCAACCGAAACTCCGATTGCATTGACAGATACCCCTGCCGCTCCATTGTTGCCCGTGCTGGGCGGCGCGGACAAGATCGCATTCCTTAAGAATAACGACATCTGGATCATGAACGTGGACGGCACGGAATTGACCTCTCTCACAAATGACGGCGCCGAAAAATTCAACCTTGAATGGCTGGATGACAACACCGTTCTTTATATTACCGGCAAAACCATTAAGACAGTCGAGATCGATACGCTGCGTGAAGAGACTATCACGAACTTTTTATCTTCTGAATATTTTGAGTCTTTCCATGTATCGCCAGATGGGAAGCAGGCCTCCATCAGCGTTGGGCGCGAACTGCATGTGGTCCCGTTTGATTTGGAAAAATTAAAAACAGTCACCAAAAAGAGCTCGCTGCTCGAAATGAAAGGTTGTATTTTCTATAAGAAATTTGGAACGATGGATGCCATCTGGTCAGACGATGGGCAGAAAATCACAATAAAATATTTGGCGCCCTCTGGAAATATTGCGGTTGAAACCCTGCGCATCATTGATATTCACCTCTGCAGTGAAGCAGAGCCTTCGCGTGTGGATGAATTCCCGCTGGGGCGCTTCGCGTTTAGCAGTTCCATTGTCAATTTCGATTGGGATGGAGACCTGCTTTTCCTGATGAACAGCAATAAACGAAACGGCGGTTTTGGCGATCTGGCTTTTTATAATTCCTTTACGCATAAAGGCCAAACCCTTGCCCCGTTTGAAGGCAATTGCTGTTATCGTGATGCGACCTTCAGCCCGGACGGAACCTATGTTATTTTCGCGTTCCAGGATATACGCCTTGTCAACAATCCGATCTCTCTTTATTATGTTTCCATAGACTCACTGACAACAGGCGGCACACTGACCCCACTGGCCTTGCCCGAAAACTTCTTCACCAAACGCGACGATGCCCCCATGCCCGCGTTCCGCCCTGTGCAAAAATAATTATTTTAAAATCTGTCTGACCAGCCCAGGTCCGCGATAGATCAAACCTGTATAAATCTGAATCAGCGCCGCCCCCATATCGAGGCGGCGTTTTGCATCTTCTGGATCCATGATGCCGCCCACACTCACCACAGGGACTTCTCCATTTACACGCTTTAATGTTTGATGAAGAACCGCTTCGCTCCCAGCCGCAAGCGGACTCCCACTCAACCCGCCTGATTCTCCCTTTAGGTTTGATCTCAATCCCTCGCGCGAAAGAGTTGTATTTGTGACAATAATTCCATCCATCTTTGTGCGTAAAATTGCATCGATAGAATCGTCCAATTCCGAAGTTGTTAAATCAGGCGCAAGTTTTACAAGGATCGGAATTCGTTTTTCAAATTTCTTTTCCTCGATCACGCGTTGTTGGTGCAAATGAGTCAATAAACTTTCAAGCGCGGCACGTCCTTGTAATTCACGCAAGCCCACCGTATTCGGCGAACTGACATTGATCGTCAGGTAATCTGCATAGGCCGCAAAATTTTGCAGTAACTCCAAATAATCCAGCACAGCTTCTTCGTTGGGAGTCTCTTTATTCTTGCCGAGGTTGATCCCCAGAATCGCTCCGCCCTTATGAATGGATGTGATCTTCTTTTTCTTATTGCGCGGCTGAATTCCATAAATATTCTCGAACCAGCCAGAACGCAAGGATGGATTCAACTTGAGCTGAACAAACTCGGAACCCTTGCTTGGAAAGCCCATGCGGTTGATCACAGCTTCATCTTCCAAAAGGCGAAAAACGCGCGGGGACGGATTCCCAGCTTGAGGCCGGGGTGTGACCGTTCCAATTTCAATGTGACCAAATCCCAAAGCGGAGAGTCCACGAATGGCAATGCCATCCTTGTCATAGCCGGCAGCCAATCCAACAGGATTTTTGAATGTCAGCCCAAAGGCTTCCACTGGTTTTGAGGGAGCTTTGAATAGTTGCGATACAAGCCAGCGCGATGGAGTGAAATTACCCGTGATGCGCAATGCGTGAAGCGTAAGCGCATGAGCGCGTTCAGGGTCGAGGCGAAATAGATAAGAACGAAAAAAGTTATACATTATTTGCCAATCATCTTTTTTATCGCTTCTATAATCAATTCTGGCTGATCATGTTGGATGTAATGTCCGCTTTGCTGAGCTATGACAAGTGAACTGATTGGAGACAACTTGAGGAATTCGCGCTGCAAATCCGTTTCGACGCGCTGGAGTTCGGCGCTTGGCCAGACTTTATCCGGTACATCAGGCAGGCCGCGAGTAAATACAATCAGTGGAAAATCAAATTTCCTGCGGGCATTCCGCACTTGTTGTTCAGATGGAATGCGGTCGATAAATTCGGAATTACGCGAAGGATCAAGGAGAGATGCGCGGTTGCGGGCGATTAACTCATCAGATAAAACCTTCTCAAACCCAGAGTTCCGATCTTCATGTGTGCTGTCCACTAAAACCATGCCCGTAACATCTTTGGGATGTTGAGCGGCAAACAAACGGACAAGCATGCCGCCGAAGGAATGCCCCACGAGAATGTAGGGTGGTGAGATATGAGCGCGATTCAAAAGGGCGGATAAATCATCCACCATATTCTGACAGGTACGCGGCTTCGGCGCAGGATCGCTCTGTCCGAGACCAGCACGGTCATAGCTGATCGTTTGGGTAAGTTGGGCAATGGCAGGCTGAACCTGCTTCCATACTTCAGATGTATCCCCAATCCCTGCTTCGAAGATCACAGTTGGAGAACCTTGACCATAAAGTAAAAAGAAAAGTTCACAGCTGCCGGTGTTAATTTTTGACATGTAAAAATTACCTTCCCTTTTTCAACATTTCAATGGTTTTGACAATGCGTGACTGGCGTGTATCTTCTTTTTTGGCTTCATTGATCCACATCACATATTCACGCTGATGAGTGTAAGCTAGTTTGTCAAAAAACGCCTTCGCTTCTTTTTCTGTTTTGAACGCCTTCTTCAATTCCGCAGGGATTTCAACCACACGCGGATCGGTATCTGCTTCAACAACGACTTTAATTTCATCGCCGAAAGTTTTTCCGATCTGCTCACGAATCTCTTTAAGAATAAGCAGCATGTGACATTCGCTGCCCATCCGCACTAGGGTGCCTCGATAGGGAACTCCCTCGATCATAGCCTTGATCTTGGGTCTCTTCGAGCCAAATTCCTTTTCCACGTCAAAGGGAATCTCCACGAAAGCGCCGCCTCCGCCTGGGTTTTGGATTGTGGCTGTGAATGTGTGTTTATTTTTCATTATTTTATTTCCCAATAAATTGTGGTTTCACCAGGGGTATAAGGGATTTCTATCGAGACATGTCCATGTTCATCATCGTTGATCTTTCCCGGCTCACTGACCGAATTGGTTGCAAGAGCGCCTTTTAGCCAGAGCAGGTATATGGTACCGCATGAATTTCCCAGGTTGATATCAAACCAGCCGTTCTCAGATTCCTGGACAAAATTATCTTCAGCGAAATCGTTGCCCACCACACCATTAGGGATTTTAAACGCGACACCTATCTTTTCGTTTACGATCTCTTCCCGAGGATCGCGCGTCCTATCCGAATTCAAGTCTTCCCACACTAAGACTTTTACGTGGGATAACTGACCGCCCGGGGCCGCGGGCCAGAAGCCAAACTCGGCCTTTTCCGCGCCTGTCATATCCCAAATAAGCGGAGTGGTGGAGTAATATCCGCAGGGAGGAACCACACTGACATCGAAAAGATGTGTGTAACTGACTGAAAAATTCGCCTGCCCTTTTTGATCTGTAAGTTTAACTTCCCGGAACATACCTCCATGTATATTCCATTTTGCGACAACCAAAGTGTTGGGCAAAGGCTGGTAGGTCTCAGGCAACTTTCCTTTCCCGCTCTCATCAACAAATGTAGTGATATTTACGCTAACATCCTTGGGTGACGGGCCACACGCCAGTATCGCGATCAATAAAATTCCCAAAAAGATGGATATCCATTTCATTTTGTTATTATTCCTTCTCGATTAATGAATATCCTTTACTCATCCAAATATCTCAGACTCTCAGCAATCCTATCCATTTCCTGAATTACTAGGTAGTCTATTGCTCGGTTTTGAAGGTTAACATCCGTAAACTGACTTGAATAGTATGTTATAGAAAGTGATAGTGGCCGTTGATTATCACTGACGCCAAATAAAAGCCATTTCTCATCATGATTTGGACATTCCTCTATGCGGTTTGGAAATACTACTATAACAGGATAAGGCTCACGCGGTTCTGGTACTTTCCAAGCATAGCCATCTTCTGGACGTAATCGAACTGCATTTTGTCCCAAGATTTCTATAGATTGATAATTGCTACTATTAGGCACTGGACTTGTAATTTCTAAAAAATCTGATGAGTATCCCCCACAGTTTTGAATAGATTTTCTCGCAATTATTTCCAAAATCCATTCTGATCCTTTAGCAACTTCTACGATAAGTTCATCATAATCGTCAGAACCTGCATCGAATCTATGAAAGCTTCTTTCAAATAAACGCGTGCCTTTTGGAACAATAGTTTCTGTGACATTCCATGTTTGAGGATAATCAAAGGCAAATCCGTAAACTTCGTTGGCGTAAGTCTTTGAAACTGAATGTATTTCTGTTGGTTCTGGAGTTACTGACGAATATGCAGACATAGTGGATGCGACAATGGTAGAAATTTGATCATCAGGTGCATTAGTAACTACCTTCGTCTGGCAGGCACTAATAGCAAACAACATCAGAGGCAATATCACACAAATTCTCTTACTATTTTTCAGAATACTTTTTTTCAATTCATCCTCCTAAATTATGGTGATACTCTTTTAATACGATACTATTTCAAAAATTCCCTGGTCGCCTCAATCTTTTCCTTCTCGACATTCCCTGTCTCTTCCCAATAATCCAGCAACTGTGTGATGGTCAAAACGGCGTGCATGGAATATCCCGCCTGTTCGAGTGATTCTTTCGCGCCAGATTGGCGGTCCACCAAAACGACGATATCTTTTACAACCAGTCCGACTGCGGTTAATTTTTCTATGGCTTCGAATTTGCTTCCGCCTGTGGTGGCGAGGTCGTCAATGACAAGGGCGGTTTCACCAGCATGGAACTCGCCTTCAATCTCGGCTTTTGTGCCATAGGTCTTGACTTCCTTGCGCGGGTAGATCATGGGATAGTCACCTTGCAGGGAAACTGCGGTCGCTATTGGAATGGCCGCATAAGGCAAACCTGCGAGGCGGTCAAATGTCAAATTGTGAAGAAGAGGCAGGTAGGCTTCGCCAATTTGCGCCAAAAGTTTTGGAAATGAAATAATGCGGCGCAAGTCAATGTAGATGGGAGAGCTGAGGCCAGATTTCAGAGTGAATTCTCCGAATTTTATACAGCCTGCGTTGAGGAGTCCGTCTGCGAGAGCAGATTGAGATGAGTTGAGTTTTGTCATGGTTGATTCCTTTTTTTGCCACTGAGACCGCAGAGAAAAAAGAGGTTTAGCGTCTTTTCTCAAAGGTCTCTGCGCGCTCTGTGGCTACTTATGCAAGAGTTCTAATGTTTTAATTCGCGTTTGATATTCATAATCTGGTCGCGAAGTTCGGCGGCGGCTTTGGCGGGATTTGTTGCGCGGGAAATTCCGCGCGAGACAGGGAATAGAATTCCTTTGCCGTCTTTCCGCAAGCCTGCTTTCAAAGCGGATTCCAGTTCTCCGCCCTGCGCGCCGATGCCGGGGGCAAGGAACCACAAATCGGGCGCGGCGGCGCGGACTCGTCTCATTGAGTCCACATGGGTAGCGCCAACTACGAGGCCTATATTATTTTTTGTATTCCATGTCTGCGCAAGTTTTGCGACATGCTCATAAAGCGTTAATCCATTTTCAAGATGCACATCTTGCAAGTCGCCAGAACCCGGGTTGGATGTTTTGCATAACAGGAAAACACCTTTTTCATGATCCTTAATGAATGGGTCTATGGAATCTTTTCCCAAATACGGATTCAATGTAATGCAGTGCGCGCCCAAATGTTCAAAAGCGGATTGGGCGTACGCATCGGCGGTTGAGGCAATGTCTCCGCGCTTCGCATCCAGGATGACGGGGATCATCGAACCGAGTCGCTTTGATTCTTGGCTGATGGCTTCGATGACCTGCTTGAGCGCGGTCCAGCCCTCGGCGCCAAATATCTCAAAGAACGCGGCGTTGGGTTTGAATGCCGCAGCGTAGGGGGCTGTCTGCTTGACCAGAGTCAGGCAAAAGTCCAGAGCAGATGCGGCGCTGGCTTCTTTAAGGTCGGGAATGTGCGGGTCGAGTCCAATGCAGAGCAGGGAGGAGCAGTCATCGACTCGTCTTTCCAAAAATGAAAAAAAGGTTTCCATGGAGTATCCTATTCAAAAGAAGACCCTAAAGGTTTTGAAAACCTTTAGGGTTTGATTTATTCAACAAATGATTCCCACTTGCTCAAATTGTCTGGGACGGTCTGATCTCCCATCCAGCCGAATTCATCCCAGTAGAAATTATCCCAAATGTTCGCGCCATAGCCGCGGCACTCTGCGAAGAGAAAATCTTCGGGGAGGGTATCGGGCAGGGCGCAGAAGGGTGTTGCGGAATTATCTTCCGGCAAGGTCGGGACTTGTCCATCGCGTGCATTGGTGAGGTTGGGCGTGGGTGTGCAGTCATTGAACCAGGAGCCGAAGCCGTTGCCATCCGGCAGGCGGCATACAGATTCGTCTTCAACTTTGGCGATGGTGAAGTCTATAACATCCATAATATCTCCGCTGGCGTCAAACAGGCGGACACTGTCGCCGCCATCGCTGAGGAGGATATTGGTTTGTGATGCATAGAAGACTGCGTATTCACCGGGCTTGAGGATAAGATCCGGGATCGTGTATGGAGCGGAACTGGGTGCGCCGGGAAAGTCAGCTGAATCGTCCAATCTCCAGCCGCTCAGGTTCATATCTGCGTTGCCGACATTCTTGAGTTCGATGAATTCATCGAAGGTATCCACTTTGCCATCCAGATTCCAGTCGAAGCCGGGGCGTGGGAGGAATTCATTGATGAAGGGACGGCCAACGGGTACTGGCCCTCCGAATGGAGTGGGGGTCGCTGTGCGTGGACGGAATGTAGCAGTGGGTTGGAATCTGCTTGTAGGTGGAGGTGTCCGTGACGGAGTAAGAGTAACAGTCTTTGCCCAGTTAGGTTGTTTGGGAGTACCCCATATTGCTCTTGGAGCAGTGGTACAAGTGACCACCAATATTGTACAGCCGTTTGGTGTGCCTGCATCCAGTCCATTTTTGAGAACACCGGTATTGGTAGCCCATGAAGCTGGTCCATCTTGAACATTCCCGACCCGTTCCATGCTTCCTTTGGTTGAGGTGCTGCCTGCAGGCCAGACGCCTCCGTCGCTATTGGCTATATCAATTAAGCGGTTCGATGAATCGACCAAACGCAGAACTTCGCCATCATCAGAAAGGCTGCCTGAAAAATCTTTATCGTATGCAATATCACTGACGGCATAATTATCAGATCCGCGTTCGATCAGGTAATACCCTCCCGCTCTTATGATTACGTTGGTAGATAAAGGCGCCCAAAAAATTTCAACAGACCCACTATCTGTTGTAAGTTTCCACTGTGTTAGATCTATATCGCTTGAAGTAGGGTTATAAAGTTCGATCCATTCATCATTTGGAGATGCGAATGTCCCAGACCAAGCCACTTCGTTGATAATGACATTTAGCTGTGGTATGGATGTTGCTGTTGGAGTAGCGGTTCGCCCTGATGCGACTATATAAGAAACAAAATTATCAGAGCTTATGCTTGCCGTATTGGTATTGCCAACCAAATCCGTCACTCTATTTGCAGGAATAGACGGGACAATGGTTCCCCTGCTAGTCGCCGCTGTTGCAGACAGGGTGAAGTTCATGTGATTCCCCGAGTCTGTAATGCTCCATACAATTCCTAATGCCGTTCCAGATTGGATAATATCTGAAGAGGTGAATATACTAGCGATGATGGGTTCAGAGAAAACGACTGAAAAATTAATTGGCAATGTGCTCGACGGGTCTATCTGACCAACAGCCTGATTTATAGTTACTGTCGGAAGGACGTTATCGTTGAAGGTAACAGAGTCTCCAGGAGTAGGGCTAGCAGCATTATTATTACCTGCGTCATCCGTCACCTTACCAGCAGCAAGAATTGGAATCAGAGTGCCATTCCCCGCCACCGCTGTCGCTGACAGATTAAAAGTTGTGTGATCACCTGAATCTGTAATAATCCACGTAATCAATGATGATGATATTGTTCCAGTTTGAGTGATATCACCTGTTGTAAAAGTGCTGGCATTAATAGCTTCAGAAAACACGACGGTGAAGTTTACAGGGATTGTGCTGGCGGGATCTGCCTGACCAATTGCCTGCTCCACAGTCACTGTTGGAGAAATTTTATCTAAGGTGTATGTCTCATCAATGGCTGGTTGTGATGCGGGTAAAGGATTAAAAACTAAGTCAGTGATTGTCGGAGCGTTGCTCAAGTCTAATCCTACAATACCAGTTAACAAGGTAGTAAGATCCCCGCCTGAAATAGCTACATCATAAACACTGTTGTTTACAGTAGTTATAGATATAGAAGTTCCTGTTGCACCAGTTACAACAAAATCATCCGTACTCACACCAGTCACAGGCTCGCTGAAGGTAACGCGGATAATCAGGCTACTTGCATTAGTTGGGGTTGTAAGAGGGGTTTGGCGCGTAAAAGAGACGGTACTTGGGGCAATACCATTATCAATCACAATAGCTTTATTATTTCCAAGTGAACCTGTTGTCCCCGGACTTGGCAAAGTTAAATTTGCGTTTCCTGCGGCACCAATGATCGTACCGCCGTTCAAAGACAATGAATTGGTCGCTACATAATCCAAGTCGCTGGAAACGTCCCCTACAACTACAGTGTAGTTAAATGTTAATGTAGATGTACCTGTTCCGCTGACATAGGTCGCATTTCTATGTGTCACCCCAGTCTCGAGCAACAAAGTTGGAAAACCAGTAACATCTACAATATTACTGAATGTTACAGTTATTGCTATGCTATCCCCTGTAAAATATGTATCGTCAATTGCAGTGGATGTAACTCCAATCACTCTTAGACATGGAACAAAAGTACTGGTCGAATTCTGTGGGTTACTTGAAGTTTGATTCCAGACAAAATCAGCGGAGTTATTATCTGTATCGGTACAGCCAAAGTTCTTTCTTTCATAGCTTTGATTTGCGGAACCACTGAGCGGAGTTAATGGTGCTCCTTCTAGATACTTAGAACCGGCGCTCAAGCCAACGGCATCAATAACAGTTGAAGTTGACCCTTCAATTAAAGCAATTCCGCCGTCTGCAGTTATTCCACTGGCATAAGTAGCATCTTTAATAGCCAATAACCCAGCACTTGCGCCGGAGTTCACCAATAGATAATGTTGACCTGCTTGTAAGGTAATACCACCTAGTGGGGTTAAGGGGCGATTACTGAATGTGGCAGTATTGTTGGAACCTGAAATATTCAAAACTGTGACAATAGCCGGAACGCTTTTCGGGTTATATAATTCGATAAACTCATCATCCGCCCCAGCTGGCCCTAAAAACCTAAATTCACTGATAATCACATCCCCAGAAGATGCTTGTTGCACCGGCGCCGCCTTCACATTCTGATTTACCAATGCAGGCGCGGAAATACCCGCCAGCAAACCGATCAGCAGGACGGCTAAAAGAAAAAAGCGCGGGAAACTCTTCCAATGTTGCATAGGAAATAATAAAGTGTGGACTCTGCCCGGCGCGTGAACCAAATCAACGGTACGCGCGAAGCGCAACATCCACAGCGAAGATTATACGCCACCCTGCGTTCGCTTGTCCAATAAAAATCATATCATTCGTCGTGCGAAACTTTAGCGAGGCTCAACCACCAGTTTGATGGCCGTGCGCACCTTATCCTCAATTTGAACTTCAACGAACTCAGGGACGCAAACCACTTCGATCCCATCTGCTTTGAGGTATCCGGTGGCGAGCACCCAGGCCTTCACAGCCTGGTTCACGGCGCCAGCGCCAATGGCTTGCACTTCGGCCCGCTTATGTTCGCGAATAACACCCGCGATTGCCCCGGCGACTGCAGAGGTACGGGAGTTGGCTGAAACTTTGATAATATCCATGGCAACCTCCCAAGGTTGATAAATGGGGACACGTTTACAGATTGAATTGTACAAGATACCCTTAATAGATTCAAGTAGTATATATATATTTATATGGAATCGTAATAGTAGTAGGGCCTGTGGATAC